>DATHTO010000079.1:0-8379 GCA_035463115.1 Actinomycetota bacterium
GATCGGAACGTCGATCCGGCTGACGCTCACCTTCTCGAGCAGCGCGAGCGCCCCGGGACCCTGCACGAGGATCTTCGCCATGAAGGACATGTCCATCACGCCGACGGCCTCGCGCACGGTGCGGTGTTCCGCCTCGTTCGCGTCGAAGGCCTGGTCGCGTCCCCATCCCTGCGGGCGCTCGTGCGAGACGCCGGGGGCCGCGAACCACTCCGGCACCTCGTAGCCGGAGAGCACCAGGAAGTCCGCGCCCGCGTCGGCGAGGCGGTCGTGGACGACGGAGCGCCGGACGTTCCGAGCCTTCCGCGGCTGCCACGTCGGGAAGGCCGCGTCGCCGAACAGCGATCCCAGCAGCTCGACCGTCCGCTCCTCCCGGAACGACCGGTTCCCCATGAACGGCTGCATCCGGTCCGGCGAGATGCCCGTGACGTCGACCGGCGGCTCGCCGTCGACGAGCCACTGCGCGATCAGCGAGCCGGCGCCGCCCGACAGGAGGATGCCGAGCGAGTTCAAGCCGCACGCCGCGAAGAACCCTCGGAGCTCCGGCACCTCGCCGAGGAGCGGTCCGTTGTCGGCGGTGAAGCTCTCGGGCCCGCAGAAGAACTGCCGGATCCCGGCATCGTGCAGCGACGGGAACCGGTCGAGCGCGTCGGACAGGAACCCGGTCGTCCGATCCCAGTCCGGCGGCAGCACCGCGAACCCCAGGTCCATCGGCACGCCATCGAGCGACCAGGGGGCGGCGTTCGGCTCGAACAGCCCGACGAGGATGCCGCCACCCTCCTCCCGGTAGTAGCCGTAGCGATCGGGGTCCTCGACGACCGGCAGGTCGGGATGCGCCCAGTCGACGGTGTCGGTCAACAGGTAGTAGTGCTCGGCCGCCTGCAGCGGCAGCGACACGCCGGCGAGCGCCCCGAGCTGGCGCCCCCACATGCCGGCGGCGATCACGACGGTCTCCGTCTCGATCGAGCCGTGATCCGTGTCGACACCGGTGACGCGCCCGTTCGCCTGCGAGAAGCCGGTCACGGTGACACCCTCGAGGACCTTCGCCCCGGCGGCGCGCGCGCCCTTCGCGTAGGCCTGCGTCACGTCGGCGGGGTTCGCGCGGCCCTCGTCCGGGACCCACGCCGCGGCGATGATGTCGTCGGTCTTCGCCGCCGGCCAGTGCTTCGAGACCGCCTCGGGGCCCACCATCTCGACGGGAACGCCGTGGGCGGCCGCGAAGATCGCCTCGCGGGTGATCGTCTCGAGCCGTTGCGGCGTGCACGCGAGGTGGAGATGCCCGATCGTGCTGAAGCCCGTTTCCTGGCCGGTCTCCTGCGTGAGCTTCGGGAGCAGATCGGTCGTGTAGCGCGACATCCACAGGTACGTCTCGCTCGGCATCCCGGCGCTCGTGATCAGGCCCGCGGCGTGCCACGTGGTGCCGGCGGTCAGCTGGGCGCGCTCGAGCAGGACGACGTCGCGGATCCCGACCTTCGTGAGGTGGTAGGCGACGCTCGTCCCGATCGCCCCGCCGCCGACGACGACCACCTGGGCACGATCGGGGAGCCTCTGATCCGCGGGCCGGAAGGTCCCGGGCTCGGTCTCGGTCGTCACATGGGCTCCTTCCGTGGTCGGCGCGTCGCGGACGTCGCCCCGGCTCGAACGGGCGGCTCGAACGGGCGGGGAGCCGGGGCTCCGGACCGGTGCGAGCGCGCATGCTACCCGGTCGCGCGAGCGGGGCGGGAACGTGCCCGGGGTCACGGCCGGAGCCGAAGGTTCGCCGGAGGGTGTGGTTCAGCGACGACGCTCGGATGCCGATAGCAGACGCGGAAGGGCCGGGGGCGGCCGGAACCACACGAACCTGCCGTTGATAGGGTTCGCGATCGCCTCCCGAACGGTCCGATGGGAGCGAGCGGAAACCAGATGTCCCGGAACGCCACATCCCCCCGACGCCGGCTCCGTGCCGTCACGGCGTCCCTGCTGCTCGCAGGGATGCTCGTCGCGATGCCCGGCCTGGTCAACGCCGACACCCGCAAGGAGCTCGAGGCCGCCCAGCACCGGGCCGAGCGCGTCCAGCAGAAGATCTCGCACGAGCAGCACGAGGTCCTGAAGCTCCGAGACGCGATGAACCGGCTCGCGGCCCGGATCGAGGAAGCTCTGTCGCGGATGCACGAGGCGCAGGAAGAGGTCCGTCGCGCCCGGGCGGAGCTGAAGCGCGTGCGAGCGCGTCTCACCATGCTGCGCGAACGCCTCAACGACCGGATCGCGAACGCGTTCATGTTCGGGTTCCCCGGCGAGGTCGCGTACCTCCTCGACTCCACGTCGATCCAGGACATGGGCGACCGGCTGCTGTTCGTCGATTCCGTCGCCTCCCAGGACGCGGCGATCGCCGCGATGGTCGACGCGCAGCGTGAACGCCTCGCCGAGGTCGAGGCGCGGCTCGCCGAGGTGCTCGCTCGGCGCCAGGACGCGCTCGAGACGTTGCACGACAACCGCGTGCAGCTCGACCGCCTGCTCGACCGACAGGAGGTCCGGCTGAAGCGGCTCGGGAAGCTCCAAGCGAAGGTGCAGCACGAGGTCGGCGCGCTCCTGGAGAAGATCCGCGCCGAGCTCTTGGCGCGCGGCGGCGACGGCATCCTCGGCCCGCTGTACCGCTGTCCCGTGGACGGCCCCGTCGCCTACGGGGACACGTTCGGGATCATCCACCACCATCCCGGCTGGACCCACAAGCACCAGGGCAACGACATGATGGCCGCGATGGGGACGCCGGTCGTCGCGCCGTTCGACGGCTACGCGACGAACGGCGCCGAACGGAACGCCGGCATCTACGTCAAGGTCGCGGGTGCCGAAGGGCACGTGGTCATGATGCATCTGATGCGGCTCGGTCAGCTCGGTGAGGTGCAGGAAGGCGACGTCGTCGGGTGGGTCGGCGACACCGGCAACGCCAGCGCCCCCCACGTCCACTTCGAGTGGCATCCCTCCGGCGGCGCCGCCGTCGACCCGTACCCGCAGCTGAACGAGGTCTGCTGACGCTCGCCGACCGGCGGCGCCTCCTCCGGGACTCGCCGGGCACGACCGGCTAGCGTGGCGCCGTGTCCAGGCGTTCGGCCCGCGCGCCGATCGATGTCGTCCTGACGGTCGTGGCGGCGATCATCGCCGCCGGACTGATCGCCGGGCTCGTCGTGCTGTGGCCGTCCGAGGAACCGACGGCGCCGTCGGACGCGCTCGCACGGGGCGACCTCGTCGAGGCCGTCGTCGAGGACGTCGATCCCGAGGGCTGTTCGGCGCAGGTCGGCGTCGATCCGTCGATCACCTGCGTACGCGTTCGGTTCCGCCTCGAGGGCGGCGTGGAGGCGGGACGGACGGTGTCGATCGACGTGACCGACGCGGCCATCGCGCCCGACCTCGTTCCCGGCGACCAGGTCATCCTGGAGGACCTCCTCACCGACGTGCCCGGCATGCCGTACGCCCTGTACGACCGCGACCGGGCCGACCCGCTCGCGTGGCTCGCCCTCGGGTTCGCTGCGCTCGTCGTGCTGCTCGGCCGGATGCGGGGGTTCGCCGCGCTGGTGGGACTCGCCTTGTCGCTGTTCCTCCTGCTCTGGTTCGTGCTCCCGGCGATCCTCGAAGGACGCTCGCCGACCCTCGTCGCATCCGTCGGCGCCGGCGTGATCGCGTACCTCGTGATCTACCTCGCCCACGGCCTCACCGTGCGCACGACCGTGGCCGTGCTCGGAACGGCCGCCGGCGTGGCGCTCGCCGTGGTGCTCTCGATGGTCTGGGTCCCGCTCGCGGAGCTCACGGGTCTGGTCACCGAGACCGCCTACGTGATCCAGGCGACCGGCGTGGCCATCGATCCGTCGGGGCTGTTGCTCGCGGGCATCGTGATCGGCGCGCTCGGCGCGATCGACGACGTCTCGGTGACGCAGGCATCGGCGGTCTGGGAGCTGCACGAGGCCGATCCGTCGGCCGACGGCCGCGGCCTGTTCCGCGCCGGGATGCGCGTCGGACGCGATCACGTCGGATCGATCGTGAACACGCTGGCGCTCGCCTACGTCGGAGCGTCGCTGCCGCTGTTGATCGTGTTCCGGCTGTCGGACCTCTCGCTCGGCCGGATCGTCGGGAGCGAGATCGTCGCGACCGAGATCGTGCGCGCGCTCGTCGGCTCCGTGGGTCTCGTCGCGTCGATGCCGATCACGACGTGGCTCGCCGCGCGGGTGGCCGGCGCGAGACGCGCGCGGACCGACCCGCTCCGCGTGTCCGTCGACGAGCGCTAACGACCGGTCGGCTCGGTCGCGGAAGCGTCGCGTACGCGCTCGGGCGTGCCGGGATCCGGCCCGCCTTCGTTCGTCGACTCCGTGGCGTCGGACCGCGAGATCTCCTCGAGCGCCTCACCGATCGCGCGCTCGGAGCGGTCGTTCAACGCGAGGTCGCCGAGGGAGAGGATGCCGACGAGCTCGCCGCTCTTCACGACGGGGAGCCGCCGGACCCGGTGGTTCGCCATCAGCTCACGCGCTTCGCTCAGCTTCGCGTCCGGTGAGATCGTCACGGGGGACGCCGTCGCGATGTCGCCGAGCGTGATCACGGTCGGGTCCTGGCGATCGGCCACCACGCGCAACACCAGGTCGCGGTCCGTGACGAGACCGATCAGCTCGTCGTCGCGCGTGACCGGAACGACGCCGACGTCGAAGTTCCGCATGATCCCGGCGGCGTCGGCGGCGGTCATCTCCTCGCTGAGCGAGCGTGGAGCCTCGGACATCACGTGTCGCACGAGCATCGCCATCGTCGTTCGCACCTCCGTGTCGGGCGTCGCGCGCGACACCGCACGCGAGCACCGGGGTGGGTACCCACCCCGGTGCTCGGAGAAACGGTGCGTGACCGGACCGGCGAGCCCGTCAGCCGGCGCTGATGTGCATCGGACCGACGCACGGGCCCGTCAGAGCCTGGCGCATTGGTCCTCCTTGTTCCCGCCCACGCGGTTGTTCCCGCCGACGGGAGCCGGTGAGTTCGCCTTGCATTGCAGGTTGCCGTCGATCCGGTTGCGGCGGATCTCGACGCCACCGCTGTTCTGGAAGGCCTGCACGTTCCCGCCGACCTCGTTCCGCAGCGCGGCGACGGCCTTGCGGTTCTCGTCGTACTGGATGTCGCCGTTCACGGTCGATCCGACGATGCGTGCGCTGCCGCCCTGGACGATCTGCACGCTGCCACCGACGCGCGACCCACCCCGCACGACGACGCGCGCCGCGTTCTCGGCCTGCACGTTGCCGACGACGCGGATCCCGCTCGCGAGGAGCGTCGCCTTCGACTCGACCTTCACGGTGCCCTTGACGGACGTGCCTTCGAGGGTGCACGTCGCACCGCTCGGCACACGCAGGTTGTCGACCGTGATCGCGCCGAGCGTGCCGCGGCACGCTCGCTCCTCCGCACGGGCCGGCGTCGCCGGCAGGGCCAGCGTCGCGGCGGTCAGGGTCGTCACGGCCACCATCTTCATCGAGCGCATCTCGTTCCTCCCTGGCATGGTGCCGGTCGCCGCTGCGACCCGCTCTGAGGATGACACTGGCCTCCGCCGGTGAGACGACCGTGAGCCCCGCATGAGGGAACGCTCATCCGAGGGATGACCGTCGGTTCGCTGCGCGTCGGGGGCGTGGGCGGGCGGCCTCGACCCCTTCCGCCGTTCGGTCCACGCCGATGGGCGCCGCGTGCCGTACGGTGTGGCGCCATGGGAACGATCGTGACGGCGATCCTCGCCGTCCTGATCATCGTCGGCGTCGCCGCGGTGGTCCTCACCGTGTTCGGCAAGGAACAGGCGCGCGACTCGCGGGGCCGCGTGAAGTCGAAGCCGACGTCGCAGCAGCGCGCTGTCACGGCGGCGCGTCGCCGTGGCGGGCTGCCTGGATGGGTGCGTTTCGTTCCGTTCGTCTTGCTCGCGGGCGCGGTCGTGTCCCTGGTGCTCGCGGTGATGCAGTTCACGGTGGACCGGGAGGAACGCGAGGCGACGGTGATGCTCGCGATGGATGCGTCGAACTCGATGCAGCAGACCGACGTGGCGCCGAGCCGGCTCGTGGCGGCCGAGGACGCGGCGCGCGCGTTCGTCGAAGAGCTGCCCGAGGGCTACCGCGTCGGCGTCGTGACGTTCGCAGGGAGCGCGACCGAGCGCGTCGCTCCGGTGGCCGACCGCACGTCGGTCGCCGACGCGTTCACCGGGCTGGCGACGGATCGTGGCACCGCGATCGGCGACGGACTGATGCTGGCCCTCGACGCAATCGAACGCGATCGCGCCGCCAGCGGCGATCGATCCGCGGCCGTCCTGCTCCTGTCGGACGGCGTCGACTCGGGAAGCGCGACCCCGCCGACCGTGGCGGCGGAACGTGCACGCACGCTGCAGGTCCCCGTCTTCACGGTCGTCCTCGGCTCCGCCGAGACGGGAGCCGATCCGGCCGTGCTCGACGCGATCGCGGAGGCGACCGGCGCCGAGTCGTTCACGGCGCTGAGCGCCGCGGAGCTGACGAGCGTCTACGAGACGCTCGGGTCGGAGCTGTCCACGCGTCTGGCGATCGGTGGCACGGGACCGCTGTTCGTGGCGCTCGGAGCGTTCTTCGCCGTCGCCGCGGGTCTCGTCGTGCTGGTGACGTCCCGGCGGGACTGAGCCTGCGGCACCGGCGACCCCGTCGCATCCTCCGGATGTCGATCCGTGACGAGCGCGGCCACCTCACCGAGCGACCGGATCGCCGGCTCGTCGATCGGAAGGGCGACGACGATCAGCTCGTCGGCTCCGGCCTCGGCGAACGCGCGGAACGACGCCGCGATCTCGCCCGGTGTGCCGGCGATCGCGTCGACGCCCTCGGGCACGCGTCGTTCGCCCGACGCAGGATCGAACGCGACGAGCACGCACGCGCTGCGTTCGATCGAGCGTGGATCGACGTCGACCGCTCGGGCGGCGTCGTCGACCGTGGCGGAGGCCTCGGCGAACCCCTCGGGCGTGTTGCCGTAGTCCTCCCACCAGACGTTCCACGCGTCGGCGTGCGGGAGCCCGACGCGGAGCATCCGCGGCCCGCTGCTGCCGAGCATGATCGGCGCGCGGCGCGTAGGCGGCGGAAGCAGCACCGCGTCGTCGACCTCGACGTACCGACCGCGGAACGTCACGCGATCGCCCGCGAGCAGCCGTCGCAGCACGGGCAACGCCTCGGCGAAGCGGTCGACGCGGTGGTCGAACGGAACGCCGAAGGCGTCGAACTCCGTCCGGTTCCAGCCGGCGCCGACGCCGACGACGAGGCGGCCGCCGCTGACCTCGTCGACCGTCGCGACCATCTTCGCGAGGGGTCCGGCCGCGTGGAAGTTGAGACAGGCGACGAGCGGGCCGATCCGCACCCTCGAGGTGACGGCGGCGATCGCGGCCAGCTGCGTCCAGGCTTCCCACGGCCCGCGCTCCGGACGACCGTCGTTGCGATAGAGGTAGTGGTCGCCGACCCAGACGCCGTCGAGGCCGACCTCCTCGGCGAGGGTCGCCATCGCCGCGATCTCGGGCCAGCGGACCTCGCGTTCGACCTCGGGCAGTTGGATCCCGATCCGGAGCCGTCGCGCCATCGGATGCGGAGTCTACGGTCGGCGGTTCAACCGTCGCCCGGCGTGCGTCGATGACGACCGTATGCGACGGCGGAACCCTCGGAACCTACGCCGCCGTGGCTCCGGTCGATCGCTCCGCGTGGTCGGGGCCGCGCTGGCGATCGCCCTCGTCGCTGCGCCGGGCGCCGGCGCGTCCGTGGACGACCGGTTGCGGACCGCCAGGAACGATCTCGCCGCGCTCGCGCAGCGGCTCGCCGACGAGGCCGCCGAAGCCGACCTCCTGCGCGCGCAGGTCACCGCCGCCGACGCACGCGTCGGCGTGGCGACGCAGCGTGTCGGCCTGCTCCTCGATGCGCGCTTGACGGTCGCCGAGGCCGTCGCCGACGCCCAGCGCCACTACGACGAGGCGCGCGCCGAGCTCGAGTCGGTCGCCGTCGAGACGTTCATGGGTCTTCCGGGCGGCAACCCCGAGGCGCTCGCCTTCGGCGCGGCGTTCGGCGCGTCGACGCTCGCGGACGTGGGCGACGCCGTCGCCTACGCTGCCGCCGTCGGCCACGCGCAGGCCACGACCGCCGCACGCGTGGGGGATGCTCGAGCTCGGCTCGAGGCGCGCGCCACGACGCTCGAGTCGCTGCTCGACGAGCGGTCGGGCGCCCTCGACGAGCTCGAGGCGGCGCGAACCGCGCTCGTCACGGCCCTCGCGGAACACGAGCGCGCGCAGCATGCGCTCGACGCCTCGCGCGACGAGCTCATCGACACGGTCCGACGGCTCGTCGAGCGCGACCGTGCGGCAGCCCTCGGCGGCGTCGGGGCGGCGTTCCGGGGTCCCTACCACGTGAG
>DATHTO010000080.1:0-16003 GCA_035463115.1 Actinomycetota bacterium
GGAGGCATGGGCTCGGCGAACAACGGTCCGCTCGGCGACAGACCGCCGCCGGTCCGGGCGTTGCCGTACCCGCACGATCGCACGATGTCCTTCGCCGTCTGATCGAACGCACCGAAGGGATACGCGAACGTCCGCGCGTCCAACCCGTGTTGGAGGAGCGCCGTACGGTCGTCGCACACCTCACGCATCTTGGTGGCCGCATCGGCCGTCGTCTTCAGGTTGATCCCGTTCACGGTCTTGCCGCCGATGTCGTTGCCGGCGGCGGCGAGCGACCCGAGCTGGGCCCACGTCATGAAGTTCTTCGACGATCCGATCGTGCCCGAGTTCACGAAGTACGAGGCCGTCACGCCGTTCGGTCGGAGCGCCTGCTCGTAGCCGAGCGTGAACTGCGACGCCGTGTTGTCGTCGAAGGCGAGCGAGACGAGCGTCGTCGACGCCGCGTGTGCCGGCATCGCGACGACGACGATGGATGCGACGACGACCATCGAGATCGCCGAAGCCGAGAATCGCTTCATCCGCTGCCCCCTCCGCCCCGACGCATCGCTCACCGCCGCTGACGCTAGGTGGAGCAGGTCGTGGACGTACCGCCCCTCCGTCGTAGTTCGCTACGACGCAGGGTCGAGCCCGCCGCCTACGACGTGTGTCGTAGATGGGGTTCGTGCGCGCGGGTGAGGGCGGACCGCCGACCCGGTGCGCATCGTTGACCGGATGGCATCGATCCACGCCCTGCCCGATCCGACGGCGACGGCGCCGACCGGTCGACACCTGGTCCGCAGCTGGCTGTGGGCCTCACCTGCGGTCTACCTTCCGATCGCGCGTCGCCGCTACCCCGGTCCGAGCCCCAAGGTGATCGGTCCTGAGACGCAGCTCGTGATCGAGGGCTACATGCGCTCTGCCAACACCTACGCCGTTCACGCCTTCCAGTCGGCGCAACGGCGACCCGTCCTCCTCGCCCATCACCTGCACGCGCCCGCCCAACTGATCGCGGCCGTCCGCCGCGGTATCCCGGCGCTCGCCCTGATCCGCGAGCCGGAGGACGCGATCCTCTCCCAGGTGCAATGGGAGCCCGACGTCTCGATGGCCGCCGCGCTCTCCACCTACGCCCGCTTCTATCGCGCGCTCGAGCCGTACGTCGACGGACTGATGGTGGCGACGTTCACCGACGTGACGGACGACCTCGGCAGGGTCATCGGCCAGCTGAACGCCCGCTTCGGGACGACGTTCGACCTGTACGAGGCGACGGAGGAGAACGAGCGTCTCTGCTTCGAGCTGATGCAGGAACGGGCGAGCGCGATCCCGGGATGGAGGACGCTCGTGCAACGGTTCGAGTCCGGCGAGATCTCGCGCGAGCAGCTCCTCGATCTGCGATCTCGCTTCCCGACCCGTGTCGATACGGACGGCGATGACGTCTGGAGCCCGTCGGCGGAACGACGGCGGACGAAGGAGGCGCTCCGCCGGTCGTGGAACGAAGCCTCGCTCGCGGCGGCTCGCGCGGAAGCGACGTCCGTCTATCACGCCTTCCTCACGGCGGCCACCCGTACCCGGGCGCCTCGAGACCCGAGGGATCGCCTCGACCGACCGGCTCCACCGTCCGATCGACGCTGACCGACCTCAGACGGGGCAGCCGTCGACGGGATCGCAGGGCGGGGTCGTCCGAGCGAACGACGACCGCAGCCACGTGCGACGCTCGATGACCCGCCGGACCCGGGCGACGTAGGTCTTCGCATCCGGCGTCCACCACGCGCCCGCGAACCAGGCGCCGACGCACCCGCGGACGTCACCCCGCCGGTACGGGCGGTCGCTGGTGTTGGCGAGCCACGGTTCCCACCCCTCGATGCAGCCACGCAGGGACGCAGCCAGGTAGTCGACGGCGAACGCGGTGGAGTCGCGGTTGAACGGGAACGTCCCGTTCTGGTTGGCGGGGTACCGACCCCAGTCGGGATCCTGCCAGGACATGACGCCTGCGATCGAGAAGGTCTTCGGGCAGATCCCGGCGCCGTGGTCGGCTTCGTAGTCATGTCCTCCGGCCTCCGCCAGCCCCCGGCAGTAGCGACGGGTCGCGGGCGTCGGCCGGTCGACGAGGTCGCCGCATCCCCAGTTCGGGACGCACCGTCCGGAGGCGTACGTGGGGTCCTGGTACCAGGTCGATTCCCGGACGGCGATCGCGCGCAGGAGGTTGTCGGCGATCCCCCACTTGCAAGCCGCCCACTGGATGATCTCGTCGGTCGTGCCGGTGAACGCGCCGTCGACCCGGGGCAACAACCACGTGTCCCACCTCGTCGCGTAGCCTCCGCTCCCCGATCGCGAGCGGGACGCCAGCGCAGCGCTCACGGCAGCCGGGTCAGGCATCCGCGCGTTTGCCTCGGCGTTCGCGGGCCGGGGTTCCCACGTCGAGCGCCGGACGCGTCCCTCGCACGCCGTCCCCGTCGGCAGGTCGCGCCACGCGCCCGACGTCCTCGTCTTGAAGTAGCCCTCCGCCGGTGGTGGCGACGACGACTCCACCTCGGAGACGGCTCGTCGCGGCGGGGCGTCGTCCTGCAGGCACGGGCTCGACAACGCGACGCCGAGGACGAGCGCCATGGCGACCGTTCCGCCGGGTCTCACGATCCGGTGACCGCCTCGGTCGGCGACGCGTCGGCGCTCAACGCGGCGATGGTTGCCACGTAGACGTCGGCCTGGCGATCCCACGCGAGTTCACGTTCGACGCGGATCCTGCCGAGATCCCCACGCGCTCGTCGCTCGTCGTCGTCGCGGAGGAGGTGCTCGATCGCCGACGCGAGCCCTTCGACGTCGCCGGGCGCAGCGTAGACGGCCGCGCCGCCACCGGTCCGTCGGGTCTCGGGGAGGTCGAAGGCGACGAACGGAACGCCGAACGCCATGTACTCGACGGCCTTCACCGGCGACACCTCGTGCTGCAGCGTCGCGTCGAGACCGAGATCCGCGGTCGCCAGGTACCGGAACAGCGTCTCCTCGTCGACCCAGCCGGGGAACCGGACCCACGCCTCGACCCCGAGCGACCGCGCGCGATCGCGGACGTCGCGCAAGGTCTCCCCGTCACCCACGAGCGCGAACAGGCAGTCGGTCCGCCCCCGGGTGTGGATCAGAGAGGCGATCGCGTCGAGCATCAGGTCGAGCCGGTCCTGCCGTCCCATCACGCCCGTCCAACAGGCGAGCATCCGTTTGCCCTCGCGGAGCGCGACGTCCGGGCGCGCCCGTTCGACGTTCGCGAGCACGGGGCCGTTCCGTACGATCGCGACACGTCCGCGCTCGACCCCGGACACGTGGAGCGCGCGCTCCTCGAGCGTCGGGTTCACCACCAGGACGCGGTCCGCCGAGCGCTGACTCACGCCCTCGAGCCTCCGCAGCACCGCCGGAACGCGCGACGCCTCCTTCCCGTACCGAGCTGCGTACAGCTCCGACAGCAGATCGCGTTGGTCGACGACGATGCGAGCTCCCGCGGCGCGGAAGACCCAGCCGAGGATGAAGAACACGTCCGGCGGCACGCAGAGCTGGACGACGTCGAACCGGGCGACCCGCCGCGCGCGCATCCCGAGGATCGCGGAGGCGAGCAGCGCGTAAGCGTATTCGACGAGATACGCGATCGCGCCCGTCCCGGAGGGCGGAGGGGCGTATTCGTGGACCCGCAGTCCCTCTCGACCGCGGAACTCGGCGTTCGCCTCGGCACGCGGGGACACGACGGACACACGGAACCCAGCATCGAGGAGGGAGGTCACCTGCTTGCGGACGCGCGTGTCGTCGCCGAAGCCGATGTTCTCGACGACGATCAGGACGTGCGGGCCAGCCACGGCGACTCCTCCGTCAGGACGCCGTCGCCCCCGACCGGCGCCACGGATCCGTCCTCTGCCGCGGGACCGACGATCCGCCATCCGTCACCGTCCCGCTCGATCGTCGAGGCCATGCGTCGGCGCCACCAGGCGCTGACCTCGCGCGGGAGCGCGTGCCACACGGTCGGATCGTCGAGGTAGCGCTCCAGGTACGACCGGTAGCTCGGAACGAGAGGTCCGCGTGCGGTGTAGTCCGGGTGCGTGAGCACGAGGGCCATCCCGCCGCGGCGACGGATGTGTTCGGTCTTCTGGACCCACACACGTTCGTCGCGCTCGCCGAGGATGTCGAAGAGCGTGTGGTCCATCGTCAAGGTGATCGGCAGCTCCACGAGATCGCCGTTCATGAACGGGAACAGGCTGCAGCAGCCGCCCGCGCGCGGCTCGAACGGATCGGTGTCCGGAGACGAGGAGTCGTAGTCGAACCCGAGCAGCGGCATCCATCCCCAGACGCGATGCGTCGCCGGCGAGCGGAACCCGACGGCGCCCCAGCGATCGGCGGCGGCACGGATCGCGGGCAGCCGCTGGCGCAGGATCGGGAGCGACGCCAGATCCCGACCGTCGTGCCGGAGCCCGTGGACGCCGATCTCGCATCCTTCGCCCACCAGTCGATCGACCGTTCCGACGTCGACGTCGTACCGCGATCCGATCTCGTGTCGCTCGGGCACGAAGTTCCACGACGACCTCGCGCCGACCGATCGCTCCACGTCGCGGAGGACGTCGAGGCGCCGGAACCCCTCGAGCTGCTCGACATCGTGCGTCAGCACCAGGGCCCAGGACGCGCCACCGGGCCACGGCGCGATGGTGGGCAGCGGCGATCCCACGGCGCCGGCCAGGCGGCCGAGCAACCAGTCGTAGAGCTGGTGGAGCCCGTCCTCGATCGGCCATCGTGGGAAGGCGCGACGGGCTTGGACCCGTGCGAGCCGCCTCCTGGCAGCGAGCTGCGCCGAGCGCGGGATGTGCGGCTTGGCGGCGTAGTACGCGGCGAGCGCCGCACGCCGGAGGAGGGCGCGTGATCGAACGTCGTCGGCGCCGGTGTACGCCTCGCTCAGCACGTTGCCGATCGCGTCGCCCGGATCGAAGGGCAGATCGATCGACCCGTCGTCGTTCCGACGGACGGCCGCACGCACGCTCCCGTCGGGGGCCGACACGGTGGCGATCACCGTCGATGAGGGGTCGCGCGGACCCGCATCCCTGAGGCGCACGAAGATCGGGATCCCTTCGAGACGGTACGCCGCAGGGGCAGGAGCCGCGGAACCGTCGGTGCGTCGCCACGACATCACGGGGCGGCCGGACGCCGTGCGGATCCGGACGACCTCGTCGTCGCCACCGACGACGTCGTACGGGATCCGGAACGTATCGAGCAGGAGCGACGGGGTCGTGCACGTCAACGGCAGCACGATCACGCGCCTCGCTTCGCGAGCAGGTACGGCACGAGCGCGAGCTCGGCGAGCCCGGGGAGCGGATCGCTGATGGAGAACACGGCGTCGGAGCGCACACGCCGCAGCGAGCGGAGGTATCCGCCGACCGAGAGCCGGCCGGCCCGGATCTCTCCGAACGCCGTCGGCACATCGGTCAGGAGCCGGACCCATGCCACGCCCGCCCGCGCCCGCACCGGGTGCACGGCTCGCCCGGTCTCGAGCCGATACAGCAGGTACGGGAAGTCCACACCCGCCGTCGCGCCGAGCGTGTGGTACCCCCAGGTGCGCGCGTTGACGTCGAGGAGCTTGTACCGCCCGTCGCGCGGGTCGCGCTTGAACTCGACCTCGACGAGCCCGTGACATCTCATCGCCTCGACGAAGCGTCGCGCCGACGACGCGACCTCAGGGAGATCCACGGTCTCGGCGAAGGTGCTCGCGCGACCGAACTCCGGCGGGTGCTGGCGCAGTCGTCGGACGGTCATCTCGGCGAGCGTCGTTCCCCGGGCGCAGAGCGCGCAGAACGCGACCTGCTGCTCGCCGGAGCCCGGGATCAGCTCCTGCACGAGGACCTCATCGGCGCCGACGATCGCCGCCGCACGCTCGAAGGCGTCGTGGAGCTCACGCAGGTCGTCGGCGCGCCAGGCCTTCTCCCTCGTCTCGTAGATGAAGCGTTCCTTGATCGCCGGCTTGATCACCCATGGCCCGGGTTGCGCCTCGTGGTCGAACGCCTCGATCGAACCTGGGACCGCGGTCGTGGGGATCGGGATGTCGAGCCGCCCGGCGAGGCCGTACGTGTTCCGCTTGTCGTCGGCGAACCCGATCGCGTCCCATCCCGGCGTCGGCACGCGGAACGTCCGCGCGAGTTCGTCACGGCACCGCGCGATCGCCGCGACCGTCTCGTCGCGGGTGGGATACAGGACCCATCCGGCGACGTCGTGCGTCCGCGCGAGCCTCAGCAGCGCGTCGACCGTCGCCTCGTCGGTGCGGAGATCCCGCGTCCGGATCGACGCCTGGACGTACCTCGACGTCGCGGCGATCGAGACCTCGTCGTCGAGCACGACGACCGGGATCCCATGCCGCCCGAGGCTCCGGGCGATCCCGAGACCCTGGTAGTCGCCTCCGATCACGACGGCGCCGACGGTCCCCCCGGTCGGCCGGGCTCCCTGGGGTCGGCGTCGCGTCTCAGTGCGCGCCGACACGCTCGACCGCCCGTCGTTCCCTCGGCGCGCCGACCACCGCGCGGGCGAGGTTCCGACCGGCGTACCAGCTCCCCGACACGAACCGCATCGTCGGGCCGAAGCTCCACGCGGCCGGCGCTCCGACGAAGTGGAGACCGTCGACGGACGATTCGAAGCCGTCGCGCAGGAGCGGGTATCCCGCGGCTCGGCGGATCCCGGCGAGCAGCGTTCGATCCAGGAACGCGTAGCGCTCGAGGTCCACGCGGTAGCCCGTTCCGAACAGGACGTGGTCGACGACACGTTCGCTGCCATCGTCGAGCTCCGCGCGGACGCGGTGTCCCGTGACGCCGACGCTGTCGACGCGGCGGCCGAGCTCGATCGGGATGTCGCGCAGCCGATCCTGGAGCCACGCCGCTCCCGCGGGCCGGATCGATCGGCGCGCGATGGGATCCTGCAGCGCTCGCGGCAGCCGGCGGAACAGGTCGGTGGCGCCGACCACGCGCGACAACCCCATCGGACCCACGTCGGTCGGCGCGTACACGAGCGGCGCGTACGCGCCGAGGATCCGGTGGTACTTGCCTCCGTGCAGCCAGTTGATCTTCGGTGCCCGTACGACGACCTCGACGTCTGCGCCCGACTCGTGGAGCAGCGCGGCCGACTCCAAGGCGCTCTGCCCGCCGCCGACGACGAGCACCGAACGACCGGCGAACGACGACAGGTCCTCATGATCGGCGGTGTGCGACACGTACCGACGGTCCACGCCGTCGGCGATACCGGGGCGGTACGGGAACGCGGCGATCCCGGCGGCGACGACGACGCGAGTCGCCCGCACGATCTCGCCGTCCTCGAGGCGGATCGCGAACCCATCTCCGTCGCGCGCGACGAGATCGATGGTGCGGCGATCGACGTCGGGAGCGACCTGACGCTGCACCCACATGCCGTACTCGACGAATCGATCGAGCGGATACGGCATGTCGATCGGGGTCGCGGTCTGCGCGGCGTGCGCCTGGATCGAGTAGGGGCTCGCGTGGCCGATCATGCTGGTCGCGGTGCGGTTCGACCGCAGGAGCATCCCCTTCGGCATGACGCGCCAGAACGACATCGGATCGCCGAAGATCCGCGCGTCGACACCCGCCGAACGCAGGTACGCGGTCGCCGAGAGCCCGTACGGCCCCGCTCCCAGCACGATCACATCCGACGTCACGGTCTCCCTCCTCGTGTCGTTCGTCTCATCCGTCGCCCCGCGGCGCTGCGGTCGCGGCAGGTGCGTCGCGGCGTCCGGTCGTCGTCGTCGCGCCCGAGGTCGCTCGATCGGCGGCGTCGGGGTGAAGCACCACGACACCGAGCAGCGGCGTTCCGAGCGCGTCCATCTCCTCGCGCCTGCGGGCGAGCTCATCACGGTCGACGTCGTTCCATGTCACGAAGATCGCGACGTCCGATGCCGCGACGAGCGTTCCACCGTCCGCTCCGCCCTCGAGCGGCGGTGCCAGGACGAACGCCACGTCCGAGCTGCTCGCGGCCGCGTCGACGATCCGCGATGCCTCGTCCATGTCGAGGAACGCCAGCCGTCGGGGATCCGCGGACGCGATCGCGATGTCGAGGTTCGGAACCGACGTCGCGCGGATCAGCGCGGAGCGGTCGAGACCGGCGGCCGGCGGGGCGGTCGGGTCTGCGTGCAGCATCGCCGCGAGTCGTCCCGGCGATGCCGGCCAGACCGACACGACCGTGACCCGACGTCCGTCGGTCGCCAAGACGGCCCCGAGGTTGGCCGCGACGTAGGACGTGGCGAGGTCGTCGTGCGCGGCGACGATCGCGATCGTTCGCGGCCGGCCAGCGGCCAGCGCGGCGACCTCGTGCGTCGAGCCACTCGCGTCGAGGGCGACGAGCAGGTTGGTGCGCAGCCGCCTGAAAGCGTGTGCCGCTCGCGCCCGTCCGTCGGCCATCAGACCGTCGCCGTTCGTGCTCGCGGCGAGGTTCTTCGGCATCCCGACCTCACCGAGCACACGCGCTCCCATCGCGGCCCCGACCTCTTTGGTCGTGCGGATCTTCCGGTCGAGCGACTCGATCGCGATGACGGCGGCGATCGCGAGCAGCACGCCGACGAGCGCGCCGAACAGCGCGTTCGCGACGAACGGCGGTCCCGAGGACGAGAGCGGCCGCACCGCCTCGGCGATGATCCGACCGGGCAACATCCCCGTCGTCGCAGACGACGCCACGCGCTGCTCCAGGACCGTGATCTCCGCGACGATCGCCGAGGCCTCGGCACGGTTCGCCCCGGCCTCGGACCCTCGGACGTCGTCATCCGACCGGAGCCTCCGCAGGCGCGTGAGCAGGTCGTCGATCCGCTCGTCGATCAGAGCGGTCACCGCCTCGATGCCGTTCAACGATGACTCACGCCGGAAGTCGAGGTACGCGTCACCGAAGGCGTCGGCGAGGCGCTGGGCCTCCATCGGCGTGGCGGCGGACACCGAGATCCGGAGGATGTTCGTGTCGACCGGAACGTCGACCGTGACCGACGGCAGGAGCTCCGGCGCCGACGTCTCGAGGCCGAGCGTGTCCACGACGCGCTCGGCGACGGCCGGCGACCGCGCGACCTCCTTCTCCGTGCCCATGTTGATCGCCGTGGGAAGCGCCTCGACCGGCGCGCCCACGAGAACCGTCGTCGTCGCGGTGAAGTGCCTCGGCTGGAGGCCCGCGACGAGGACGGCGGCCAAGGCGCACGCGACGACGATCGACGCGGCCACAAGCCAGTGACGGCGGATCGACCCGAGCACGTCGCTCGTCGCGGGAACCTCGTCGTCGCCTACGCGCTCGCGCGTCGCCATCTCACCTCTCTCGTCTGGGCCGTTCGCAGACGGCTCCGAGGAAGCGTGCGCGACATCGCATAGTCCCGACGTCGCTCATACGGCTTACTCGTGGTTACGACGCGCGTCGTATCCCGTGAGGCGTTCCACTCTCTAGCATCCTTGTCCCCGACTCCGAACGCCCACGCCGTTGGCGTCGTCATGTCGGGCACGGGCATACGAGCGAGCGCGCACGAACGCGGAAGGAGGCGACGAGGGTGCAGATCGGGGTCGTGGGTTGCGGGTACTGGGGCTCGAAACATCTGCGGGTGTTGGGATCGATCCCTCACGTCGAGAACGTCGTGGCGATCGACGCCTCGGAGGATCGACTGCGTGCCGTCGCCGAGGCGTTCCCGACGGCGACGCTCGCCCGCCGGCTGGATGACGTGCTCCCGCGTCTCGACGGGCTCGTCGTCGCCACACCGCCGCAGTCGCACGTCGCCCTCGCCACGCAGGCGATCGACGCCGGGTGCCCCGTGCTGGTCGAGAAGCCGCTGGCCACGAAGGCGCGGGACGCGAAGCGGCTCGTCGACCTCGCCGACGCGCGGAGCGTCCCCGTGATGGTCGGTCATACCTTCGAGCACAACGCCGCGGTCTGGAAGCTCCGGGAGCTGGTCCGCAACGACGACCTCGGGCCCGTCTACTACGCCGACGCCGCGCGCCTGAACCTCGGCCTGTACCAGAGCGACGTGAACGTGATCTGGGATCTGGCGCCGCACGACATCTCGATCTTCAACTTCGTGCTGTCATCGACGCCGTCGTGGGTGGAGGCATGGGGATCGTGCCACGCGCATCCGCTGCTCGAGGATGTCGCCTACGTCCGCCTCTATTACGCCGATGCCGGTGTCATGGCGAACATCCACGTGAGCTGGCTCGACCCGTGCAAGGTTCGGCGCGTCACGCTCGTCGGGAGCCACCAGATGGCGGTGTACAACGACCTCGCCAGCGAGCCGCTCCGGATCTTCGACAAAGGCGTCGAGATGCTCGTGAGCGACGAGGACGTCGGCGGGATGCCGATGTCGTACCGCTACGGCGACATCCTGTCACCGTTCGTCGCGGCCGAGGAACCGCTCGCCGTGCAAGACCGACGGTTCGTCGGCGTCGTGATGAGTCGCGACATCGATTCGACGAACGCCCGCAACGGCGTCGCCGTCGTCGAGGTCCTCGAGGCGGCCGAGCGGGCGCTGCGCGAGCAGCGACGGGTCGAGGTCGACGAGGTGAGGGCGGACGGCGAGCTGGCCGTCGCCGTGGGCGAAGCCGGATGAGCACCGTCTCGCAGGCAACGCGACCGCGGGTTCCACTGCTCGACCTCAACGCCACGTCGGCAGAGATCCGCGAGGAGCTCGATGCCGCGTGGAGCGACGTCGTCGGGTCGTCGGCGTTCGTGGGAGGTCCGCCGTTGGCCGCGTTCGAGGATCGATGGGCCGCGTACTGCGGCCGTCGACACGCCGTCGGCGTCGCGAACGGGACCGACGGGCTCGAGCTCGCCCTGCGCGCTCTCGGGATCGGACACGGCGACGAGGTGATCGTGCCGACCAACACCTTCGTCGCGACGGTCGAAGCCGTCGTGTTCGCGGGTGCGACGCCGCGGCTGATCGACGTCGATCCTCGATCCCTCGTGATCGACCCTTCGGCGATCGACGACGCGATCACACCGCGGACCGCCGCCGTCGTCGCGGTCCACCTGCACGGGAACATGCCGGACATGGATGCCGTGACACGCGTCGCCGATGCCCGTGGCATCGCGGTCCTCGAGGATGCTGCGCAGGCTCACGGGGCCACCTGGCGAGGCCGGCCCGCCGGATCGTTCGGGGTCGCGTCGTGCTTCAGCTTCTACCCGGGCAAGAACCTCGGCGCGTTCGGCGACGCCGGAGCGGTCGTCACCGACGACGAGGAGCTCGCGGCCACGATCCGTTCGCTCGCCAACCACGGCAGGGCGGCCGCCGGTCCCAACGTGCACGAGCGACTCGGGCGCAACAGCCGGCTCGACACGCTGCAGGCGGCCGTGCTCAGCGCGAAGCTCCGGCGCCTCGACGCGTGGAACGAACGACGACGGCGCGCCGCCGACATCTACCGCTCGCAGCTGCCACCGTCCGTCGCCCCGGTCGAGATCACCGAGGGCGTCGACCCCGCCTACCACCAGTTCGTCATCCGCGTGCAGGAGCGTGATCGGATCCGAGCCGAGCTCGCGATCCATGGCGTCGATACGGGCATCCACTACCCGGTGCCGTGCCATGCGCACGAACCGTTCCGGGGGTTCGCGACGTCGCCGCTGCCGATCGCGGAGTCGGCCGCCGCCGAGATCCTGTCCCTTCCGATGTTCCCGCAGCTGACGGTGGACCAGATCGGGTCCGTCTGCGAGAGCCTTGCGGCTGTGGGAGCTGATGGGCCTGCCACGTGACGTCAGAGGCCGTGAGGTCGAGGAGCCGACCGTGGTGGACGACGGGGTGGTCCTCGGCTACGCGCGCGAGCGCGACGACGAGATGGGTCTCGAGCTCGGCCCGGGCGCCTGGCTGCGGAGCGGAACGATCGTCTACTCCGGGTCGTCGATCGGTCGCCGGTTCCGCACCGGCCATCACGTGGTGATCCGGGAAGACACGTCGATCGGAGACGACGTGTCGGTGTGGAGCAACAGCATCGTCGACTACGGCTGTGTGATCGGTGATCGCGTGAAGATCCACGCGAACTGCTACGTGGCCCAGTACACCGAGATCTGCGACGACGCGTTCCTCGCGCCCGGCGTCTGCGTCGCGAACGATCTGTTCCCCGGCAACGCGACGTCCGCGGCGGCGATGCGCGGCCCCTGGATCGGGCCGGGGGCGCAGCTGGGCGTCAACGTCACCGTCGTGCCGTTCGTGTCGATCGGCGCAGGCGCCATCATCGGCGCGGGCGCCGTCGTGACGCGAGACATCCCGGACGGCGTGCTCGCCTACGGGAACCCCGCCGTCGTCGTCAAGCGCGTGGACGAGATCGACATCGAGGAGCGGGTCCGTGACCGGGCGAGCCGCGCGGATCGCGGCGGGAGCCGGTCGGCGATCCGGACGCGAGCCCCCGGAGACCTTCCGAGGTGAACGACGTCGCGCCGCTGACGGACGAACGAGCTCGCGCGGTGAGCGTCGAGGGTCTGGGCAGACGGGCGTTCGACCTCGTCGTGGGCGGGATGCTGCTCGTCCTGCTGCTGCCCGTGATCGCCCTCGTCGCCGGCGCGGTCTCGATCTCGACGCCGGGCCCGGCGTTGTTCCGTCAGGTCAGGGTGGGGAGGAACGAGGAGCGGTTCCGGATGTTCAAGTTCCGGACGATGTACGTGGATTCCGACGACGAGCCGCACCGCAGGTTCGTCACGTCGGTGCTCTCCGATCGGAACGGCGCGCTCGGCCGACCCGGCCTGCAGAAGCTCGAGCACGACCCGCGGGTGACGAAGCTCGGCGCGTTCCTGCGGCGGTCGAGCATCGACGAGCTGCCCCAGCTGTTCAACGTGATGGCCGGCTCGATGTCCCTCGTCGGGCCACGCCCGGTGCTTCCGTGGGAGGCGGAGCTCTTCGCACCGCATCATCGCCGGCGGTTCGAGGTCACGCCGGGGATCACGGGCCTGTGGCAGGTCAGGGGCCGCAGCTCGTTGTCGATGCTCGAGGCGCTGGACCTCGACGTCGAGTACGTGGCGACGCGATCGTTCTGGCTCGATCTCGCGATCCTCGTCAAGACGATCCCGACGGTGCTGTTCGAAAGGACGGCAGCATGAGCGTCGACACCGACGCCGCGACGACGAGTGCGCCGGGCAGACGTCGCGATCCGCTCGTCCGGAACTCACTCGTCGGCTCGGCGTGGACGATCGTCAGCCGCGCGACCGGGCTCGGGCAGAGCGTCGCCGTCGCCGCCGTGCTCGGGGCCACCTATCTCGGCAACACGTACCAGGCGCTGAACGCGATCCCGAACCTGCTCTACTACCAACTCCTCGCCGGCTCGTTGTTCGCGTCGATCCTCGTTCCGCCGCTCGTCCTCCGCGACGAGCGCGGCGATCCCGACAGCGCAGAGCGGCTCGCCCGCGGGTTCCTCGGAACCCTCCTCGTCGCCGCCGTCGCGCTGGCGTTCGTGCTCCTCGCGGCCGCGCCGTTCCTCCTGCGCGTCTTCACCGCACCCGTCGCCGACCCGAGCATCGCGGCCGCGCAGCGGCGGGCGGGCATGCTCTTCCTCCTGCTGTTCCTGCCACAGATCCCGTTGTACGTGATCGCCGGGACCGCGGCCGCCCTGATGAACGCTCGGGGTCGGTTCGCCCTGCCCGCAGCCGGCCCGACCCTCGAGAATTTCATGATGATCGCCACGTTGATCGTCGCGGCGGTCATCTACGGAACCGGCACGAGCGTCGAAACCGTGGCGACGAGCCAGATCCTGGTGCTCGGCCTCGGCACGACGACGGGCGTGGCGATCCATGCGGCGTCGCAGTGGCTCGGAGCACGCCGGGCAGGGATCGTTCTGCTCCCGTCGCTCGGATGGCGTCGCCCGGAGGTCCGGGCGGTCCTCGCGAGGATCGTTCCGACGCTCGCCTTCACGGGCCTCGCGGCATCGCAGACCGCGGTCGTGCTGGTGCTCGCGAACGCCGTCAGCGGGGGCCTCGTCGCGTTCCAGCTCGCGATGAGCTTCTTCTTCCTGCCGATCGCGGTCGCCGTCTGGCCGGTCGCCCGCTCACTGATCCCGCATCTCGCCCGGCTCGCGAAGGATCACGACGATCGGTTCGCCACGGAGTTCCGCCGAGCGACGGATCTGGTCACGCTCGTGACGGCCCCCGCCGCGGTCGCCTTCCTCGTGCTCGCTGCGCCGATCGGTCGCGCGATCGCGTTCGGCGCGCTGGAGGCCGGCGATGGCGCCCGCCTCGTCTCGGCGTCCCTCGCGATGCTCGGGCTCGGTGTCCTCGTCGAAGGATGGTTCGTCCTGGCCACGAGCGCCTTCTACGCGGTCGAGGACGTGCGGACACCGGTCCGCTCGATGTTCGTGCGCGTGGGCGTCGCCGTGCCGGTGATGCTGTGCAGCCTCGCCGTGGACGGAGCCGCCGTTCTCATCGTCCTCGCTGCCGGGATGACGGTCGGAGCGATCGCCGGCGCGAGTCACGCATGGCGTTCCCTCCGCACCAGGCTCGATGTGCGACCGCCGGTACGCCGCACGATGAAGACCGTTCTCGCGTCGGTGGCGATGGTGGTCCCGGCGGCCGCGACCGCACGGCTGCTGACCGACGTCTTTCCGACGGGTGATGCGGGCGACGTTCTCGTGGTCGTTGGCGCGGCCGTCGTCGGCCTGGTGACGTACGCGTCCATCCAGTCGGTGTGGATGCCGTCGGAGCTCCGACAGCTTTCGGCGCTCGGATGGGCGAAGGCGTCGGAAGGCGGATCGCGATGAGCGCCCTCATGCACGCACGGTCGGTCGGTCGCCGATCCGATCCGGCGCCCGTGATCGCCGGCGCCGCGGCGATCGTCGGTGTCCTCTGCGTGATCGGTGTCGTCGCCTTCGACACGGGCAAGGTCCTCCCCGTCGCCACGGCGATCGGCATCGCCGTGTTCGCGACGGTCGTCGCCCGCCCGGTCGTCGGGCTGTACCTGGTGCTCGCGGTGACCCCCCTCCTCGCGGGGATCGACCGTGGAGCCGTCGTGCCGGCCCTGCGTCCGAGCGAAGCGGTCGCAGGGCTCGTGGTGGCGGCGATCGTCACCCGCGCGATCTGGATCGGGATCGCGCGGGGCTGGCGCCGCCCCGAGCTCGGATCGTTGGACGTCGCCGTCGTCCTCCTCGCGGTGGCCGGCTCGTTCATCCCTGTGGTGTGGCTCGCGGCACGAGCCCGACCCATCGAGGCCGATGACGTCCTCTACGGCCTGACGATGTGGAAGTTCGTTGCGCTCTTCGCGCTGGCCCGCTCGGCGGTGACGACGGAACGTGAGATCGCATGGTGTCTGCGGATCTCGCTCGCGGTTGCTGCCACCGTCGCCGTCATCGGCATCATGCAGGCGCTGTTCGTGCCCGGCGTGACGTCGTTCCTGAGCACCTACTACGCCCCGTACGGCAACGTGCAGTCCGTCCTCAACGGCCGTGGCGGCTCCACGCTGTCGCTCCCCGTCGCGGCAGCCGACCTCTTGACGTTCAACATCGCGATCGCGATCGGCTACCTGCACCGTGCCGGCAGCAGGCGCTCGTCGTTCGGGCTCATCTCGTTGATCGTCCTGTTGCTGATCGGCGTGATGGCCGCGGGGGAATTCTCCGGGATGCTCGGCGCCGTGGTCGGCTTGATCGTGGCCTCCCTCCTCGTGCGGCGAGGGCGTGTCCTCGCGTATGCGATGCCCGCCCTCCTCATCGGCTCCTTCGCGCTCCGGTCGGTGATCGCCACTCGCCTCGAGGGCTTCCGCTCGGTCAGCGGACTCCCGGTCAGTTGGTCGGGACGCATCCACAACCTCACGACGTACTTCTGGCCCCAGCTCTCGAGCGGGAACCAGTTCCTCCTCGGCGTCCGGCCCGCCGCACGGGTCCCGGTCGCGAGTCAGGCCACCGGGTACGTCTGGATCGAGAGCGGGTACATGTGGCTCCTCTGGAGCGGAGGCATCCCGCTCCTGCTCGCGTTCCTCGGCTTCGTGGTAGCGGGCGTCCGCCGAGGACTGGCGCTGCTCCGAGGCCGAGGCGGCCCCGTCGCGGTGGTCGGGCTCGCCTGCACGGTCGCGCTGATCGTCGTCGCGGCGCTGATGCCG
>DATHTO010000081.1:0-5526 GCA_035463115.1 Actinomycetota bacterium
CCGATGATCGCGACGGCGAGGACGTTCAGGAACCCTTCGATCCCGCGCTTCCACGCTTCGAGCAGGCTCGGGTTCTCGATCTGCTCCTGCCGCTGCTGCGGCGCCGTGCGCTCGACGAGCTCGAGCCTGATCGTCGATTCCGCGATCTGGTCGTTCAGGAAGCGGAGCTGGCCGGTGATCCGCTCGAGCTGCAGCTGCACCTCGTCGAAGCGGTTCTGGAGCATGAGCGACTGCGACAGGCTCGTCGTCTGCTCCATCAGCCGTTGGATCACGTCGCGGCGCGCGGTGAGGATCCGCATCCGGGCTTCGAGGTCGACGAACTCGGCGGTGACGTCGTCGCCGTCCTGCTCCTCGAGCTCGACGTCGCCGAGCCGACCGAGGCGGGTCATCACGGCGTCGAAGCGCGCCGCGGGAACGCGGATCGTGAACGTGCCTGAGCGACCCTGCACGCGGGAGTCGAGGACGAACCCGCCGGCGCCTTCCGCGATCGACACGGCGGAGTCACGCGCGTCGCGGAACGTCCCGTCGTCGACCTTCACGCGCATCCGGCCCGTGCGGATGATCTTGGAGAGGTCGCCGAACGACGTGTCCGTCCGTGCATCGTCCCCCGAGATCGTGTCGGCGGTACCCGGGAGCGAGCCGAAGCCGAAGAGACCGCGCTCCCGATCCTGCGGGCCGGGCCCTGCTTGCTCGTCGATCAGGTACCCCGATCGCTCGGGAGCTTCGGGCTCGAGCGGGGCCGGCGACGCCTGTGGCGCGCCGCCTGTGGCCGCATCCGACCCGCCGTCGCCGGCTCCCGATGTCGCCCGTTCGCTTCCACCGAGCGAGATCGGGTTCTCGACGACGAAGCCGATGCCCCACGCCACGACGAGCACCGCGGCCACCGCCGGGATCCACCGCTTCGCGCCGGCCGTGCGGGACGGGCCGTTGCCGCGCGCGCGATCGGCGGCTCGCCGCAGGTCGCCTTCGAGGTCTCGCAGGTACCGGATCTCACGCTCCATCAGGAGCTCACCTCCGTCGCGGGCTGGAGCCCGCGCTCCTGGAGGAGGAGGGCGAGCTTGCGGAGGCCGCGGCTCACCCGCTGCCGGGCGGCCGGCTCACCGCACGACAGCTTCGCCGCGACCTCGGGATAGGGAAGGCCGTCCACGACCCGCAGCTCGAGCGCGCGGCGCTGGTCGGCGTCGAGCGTGCCGAGCGCCTCGACGAGCGCGGCGCGGATCGGCGCCAGGTCGATCAGCTCCTCGATGCGCTCGAAGTCCTCGTCGGGGAGCGCACGGACGGGCATCGCGAGCTTCCGACGGGCCTCGGTATCGACGCGACCACGCCGGAAGTACCTGCCGAGCTGGTGTTTCGCGATGCCGTAGATCCATGCCACGCCGTCGGCTCCCGTGTCTCGGTACGACCCCCGCGACGCGAACGCCTCGGCGAACGTCTCGGCGGTGAGCTCCGCCGCGACCTCCGGATCGAGGACCCGTCCACCGACGTACCGCAGGAGCGCCTCGGCATGCCGCCGGTACACCTCGACGAAGGCCGACGGTTCGTTCCGCGAGGCCAACAGGAGCTCGGCGTCGGTCCGTGCGTCCGGCATGGTCCTTCCTGGGACGGCCTCGCCGCCGGATCGGTTCCCGGCCGCGCCGCGAGCGTTCGTGTCGCGCTGCCGGACCATGCCGCGAGGGTCGCGCTCTGTGACAGCTTCGTCAGCAGCTCCCTCAGCGGGTGAGGACGATCTTGCCGAGCTGGTCGCCGGCCTCGAGGCGCTCGAGCGCGTCCGGGAACCCCTCGAACGGAACGGCGGCATCGACGGGGACCTCGACGCTCCCGTCACCGAGCAGTCGGACCGCCTCGGCGAACTCGCGGTGATCGTTCATCGACGCGCCGACGATCTCGAGCTGGCGCCAGAAGAGCGTCGGCAGGTGGAGCTCCGCGGTGCGACCCGAGGTGCTGCCGTTCGTGACGAGGCGCCCGCCGCGTCGGAGGGAGCGCAGCGATCGCTCGAAGGTCGCGCTCCCGACGTTGTCGACGACGACGTCGACGCCGCCGCCGACCGCGGCCCGCACCTCCTCGTCGTACGACCCCGCGGAGTCGAACGTCGCCGCCGCGCCGTGCGCGCCGGCCCACGTCCGTCCGTCGTCCTTCGTGGACGTGGCGACGACCGTCGCGCCGTACGCCCGCGCCACGAGGAACGCGGCGGTGGCGCTTCCGCCGCCGACGCCGACGACGAGGACGTGGTCACCCGCGGTGACGCGCGCCCGTCGGAGCATCCGGACCGCGGACGCCACGACGAGCCCCGCGGCCGCCGCCTGCTCCCACGTCACGTTCGGCGGCTTCGGAACGACGTTCGCCACCGGAACGACCACCGCCTCGGCGTGCGTCCCCCACCGATGCTCGCCGAGCACCCGGAAGCTCCGACAGAACGGAACGTCGCCGCGCGCGCAGGCCGCGCACGAGCCGCACGACGTCGAGGGGTCGATCATCACCTCGTCACCGAGCGCCACCGTCGTGACGCCCTCACCGACCGCGTCGATCTCCCCTGCGCCGTCGGCTCCCGGCACGTGGGGGAACGCTGGCGGGGCCGGCATGCCGTGCGCGACCCACAGGTCGAGGTGGTTCAGGGCGCTCGCATGCAGCCGGACGCGCACCTCGCTGTCGCCGGGCTCCGGGTCGGCCACCGAACCGAGGTGGTAGCCGTCGGGCCCGCGGGTTCCGGACAAGAGCCAGGCGCGCACTGACTCGGATGCTATCCGCCGGGTACCGTGTGCCGGATGTCCGCCGAGCCGCCCGAGCCGTCATCCGCCGGATCGACGACGCCGCAGTCGTTCTCGTTCGATCCCACGACGCTCGAGCTCGAGCCGGCGCCGCTCGACCCGTCCCAGGTCGTGCGCGGCGATCCGCAGGTCGCCGAGCGGGTGATGTGGTCGTCGCCGGACGGCCGTCGCCACCGCGGCGTCTGGGAGCACACCGCGGGCGTGTCCACCGACGTGGAGGTCGACGAGGTGTTCGTCGTGGTCTCCGGCCGCGCGACGATCGAGGTCGAGGGCGGTCCGACGCTCGACGTCGGCCCCGGTGACGTCGGGATCCTCGAAGCCGGCGCTCGCACCACGTGGCGCGTGCACGAGACGCTGCGCAAGGTCTTCCACGTCGACGTTCCGGACGCGGACGGCGACTGACGCTCGCGATGGCCGCGCCGGATCCGATCGACCGTTCGCTCGCGGATGCGCGTCCGGTCCCCTTCTGGCTCGACGATCCGACGGCGCCGGCCCCGTGTCCACCGCTATCCGGGACGCACCGTGCCGACCTCGCGATCGTGGGCGCTGGCTTCACGGGACTGTGGGCCGCGATCGAGGCGAAGGAGCGCGACCCGTCCCGTCACGTGATCGTGCTGGAAGGCGGACGGGTCGCCTCCGGCGCGACCGGTCGCAACGGCGGCTTCCTGGCGGCGTCGCTCACGCACGGGCTCGAGAACGGCATGGCGCGGTTCCCCGACGAGATCGTCGAGATCGAGCGCCAGGCCGAGGAGAACTTCCGAGGGATCGCCGAGGCGATCGATCGGTACGGCATCGACGCGGAGTACGAACGCGTCGGCGAGGTGGCGCTCGCGCGCGAGCCGCACCAGACGGCGTGGTTCGCCGAGGCGGCCGATCTCGCGCGGCGCCACGGGAAGAGCGTCGACGTCCTCGACCGCGACGCGGCGCGGGGGGTCGTCGATTCCCCCGTCGTGATCGGCGGGTTCCGGCACAACGACGACCACGCGCTCGTGCATCCGTCCAAGCTCGCGTGGGGGCTGCGCGACGCGGCGCTCACGCTCGGCGTCGAGCTGCACGAGGATTCCCCGGTCGAGGCGATCGAGGAGGTCGACCATGGCGCCCGTCTCGTGACGCGCGACGGCGTCGTCCTCGCCGATCGCGTGGTGCTCGCCACGAACGGGTTCGCGCCGCTCGTTCCGGCGATCCGTCGGTACGTCGTGCCGGTGTACGACCACGTGCTCATGACGGAGCCGCTCACGTCGGAGCAGCGTGCGGCGATCGGGTGGCACGGGCGTGAGGGGCTCGCCGACGCCGCGAACCGGTTCCACTACTTCCGGTTGTCGGCCGACGACCGGATCCTCTGGGGTGGCTACGACGCGACCTATCACTGGGGGAACGGCATCGCGGAGCGCTTCGAGCAGGACCGCGACGTGCACCGCCGGCTCGCGGCGAGCTTCTTCACCTTCTTCCCGCAGCTCGAGGGGATCGCGTTCTCGCACCGATGGGGTGGGGTGATCGACACGTGTAGCCGGTTCTCGGTCATGTTCGGCAGAGCCATGTCGGGCCGCCTCGCCTACGCGGTCGGCTACACCGGCCTCGGCGTGGGCGCGACGCGCTTCGGCGCACGGACGGCGCTGGAGCTCGTCGACGGCCTCGACACCGAACGGACGCGGCTCTCGATGGTGCGCAGGCGTCCGGTCCCGTTCCCGCCGGAACCGTTGCGATGGACCGGCATCCGCTTGACGGTCCGCGCGATGGCGCGTGCCGACCGCACCGGTCGTGCCGGGGTGTGGCTGAAGCTGCTGGAACGGGTGGGACTCGGGTTCCAGAGCTGAGGTGCCGTGCCCGACGGCTCGGCGTTGCAGGGGTCGCGGGAGGCCCGGGTCTACACTCGGACACGTGGTCGCCGCGCCGTTCGGCGGTCGTCCGGAGCGGAACCGAGCCCCGAGGAGCGCCGCGCTCGTGCCCATCGTCGTCCAGAAGTACGGCGGAACGTCCGTCGGATCGGTCGAGAAGATCGAGGCCGTCGCCGACCGCGTCGTGCGGGCCCGTGAGGACGGCAAGGACGTCGTGGTCGTCGTCTCTGCGATGGGGCACACGACCGACGAGCTCCTCGAGATGGCCGCGCGGATCACCGACATGCCGGACCCACGAGAGCTCGACATGCTCCTGACCGCGGGCGAGCGCATCGCGATGTCGCTGCTCGGGATCGCGATCAACGCACGGGGGTGCCGCGCGGCGAGCTACACGGGATCCCAGGCGGGCATCATCACCGATACCCAGCACGGTGCGGCGAGGATCGTCGAGATCCGCCCCAAGCGGATCCTCGAAGCGCTGCAAGGAGGCATGGTGGTGGTGCTGGCCGGCTTCCAGGGCTTGTCGAGTTCGTACGAGATCACGACCCTCGGCCGTGGTGGGTCGGATCTCACCGCGGTCGCGATGGCGGCGGCGATCGGCGCAGAGGTGTGCGAGATCTGCACCGACGTGCCGGGGGTGTACAGCGCCGACCCCCGCGTGGTGCCGACCGCGCGCAAGATCGACCGGGTCAGCTACGACGAGATGCTGGAGCTGGCCGCGGCCGGCGCGAGGGTCTTGCAGGCGCGGTCGGTCGAGTACGCGCGTCGCCACGGCGTGAAGCTGCACGTGCGCTCGTCGTTCGACGAGACGCCGGGAACCTGGATCGAGGAGGCGGACGACATGTCGGAAGAGGCGACGGCGCTGGAAGGCGTCCTGATCTCTGGGGTGGCGCTCGACGCCGAGGAGGCGAAGGTCACGCTCGACC
>DATHTO010000082.1:0-1684 GCA_035463115.1 Actinomycetota bacterium
GGCCGACCCCTCACCCGACGAGGTCCGCGAGGCCGTCCGTCAGGCGCGCGCGAACGCCGCGCTCGCCGAACCCGACCCGGCGAACGGTCTTCCGGAGCCACAGGCGTACGAGCCGATCCCCGAGCTGTTCCGCGAACAGAGCGCGAGCATCACGGCCGACGACAAGGTCCGCATGGCGCTCGACCTCGAGGCCTACACGGTGTCACGCGATCCGCGCGTCACGAAGATCGACGTGGCGCAGGTCGGCGACTCGGTCTCGACGGTCCACATCGCGTCGACGACCGGGGTGGACGCCGGCTTCTCGCGCACCGACGCCTGGGGCGTCGTCGTGACGCTCGCGACCGAAGGCGACGATACGCAGACCGGCTTCTCCTACCGCATCACCCGAGGGCTCGACGAGCTCGACACGCATCCGTTGGCCGACGAGGCGGTCGATCGCGGCGTGCGGATGCTCGGGGCGACGAAGCCGCCGACGGCGAAGGTGCCCGTGATCCTCGATCAGTTCGCGGCCATGTCGTTCCTCGGTGTGCTGTCGGCGACCCTGAACGCCGAGAACGTCCTGAAGGGGCGCTCCCTCTTCGCCGATCGCGTCGGCGAGGCGATCGGTTCGGATCTCTTCACGCTCGTCGACGACGGCAGGATCCTCGACGGTCCGGGCGCGTCGCCGTTCGACGACGAGGGCGTGCCGAGCGGCCGCACGGAGCTGTTCCGTGGCGGCGTGCTCCAGGGCTTCCTCCACGACACCTACACCGCCCGGCGCGCCGGCGACGGGCAGCGCTCGACGGGGAACGCGAGCCGGGGGTTCCGCAGCGCCCCCGGCGTCGGAACGACGAACTTCTACGTCGAGGCGGGGGACACCCCGATCGCGGAGCTGCTCGCCCGTGCCGACGGCGGCGTGCTGATCCAGGACGTGAGCGGCGTGCACTCGGGCGCGAACCCGATCAGTGGCGAGTTCAGCGTCGGCGCGACGGGGCTGCGCATCACCGGCGGCACGCTCGCGGAACCGCTCCGCGAGATGACGATCGCGTCGACGATCCCCGAGATGCTGCTCGGGATCACCGGCGTGGGCAACGACCTCCGCTTCTTCTCGAGCGTCGGAACGCCGTCGATCCTGATCGGCGAGATGACGCTCGCCGGCGTCTGATCCCCGGCGCCGCGACGGGCGGTGCCGCCCGGGCGCGTGCCGGTCGTGGCCCCGCGGGTCGCTATCCCACCGGGATCTCGACCTCGAACCGCGATCCACGCCCCGGCTGGCTCTCGGCGAGGATGTCGCCGCCGAGCGCCTCGACGATCCGCTTGGCGAGCGCGAGCCCGAGGCCGGCGCCCGGTCCGCTCCGTGCCGGGTCCGCCCGGAAGAACGGCTCGAAGACGTGTTCCAGGTCGTCGGGATCGATGCCCTCGCCCGAGTCGATCACGACCAGACGCAGGCGATCGCTGTCGACCCCCGCGACGAGCCGCACGGAACCGTCGGCCGGCGTGTGCCGCACGGCGTTGATCAACAGGTTCTGCAGGACACGCGCGACGCGCGGGGAACACGCGACGCCCGCGGCGTCACCGAGGTCCGCCTCGATCGAGAGCCCCTTCGTGGCCGCGGAACCACCGACCGCGGCGAGCGCGCGTTCGGCGACGTCGGCGACGAGCGCCCGCTCGCGTTCCGCGTCGATTGCGCCGGCATCGAGCTGCG
>DATHTO010000083.1:0-2253 GCA_035463115.1 Actinomycetota bacterium
CCGACGCGGGCGACGGAGGCGTGATGGGTCACGACGCACCGATCCGTGTGGTCCTCGGCGAGGCCGAGGCGTCGTTCTCCCTGCTCCAGTTCGTCCTCGAGGGCGAGGGGATCGACATCATCGGTCGTGCCGGCGACGACGCCGAACTCGAGCGGCTCCTTCGCGGCGTCCGGCCGACCGTCGTCGTGATCGATGGCGGCATCTCCGCCGCGGCCGCGTCGCGCGTCCGAGAGCTCGTTCCGGACGCGACGTTGGTCGCCGTCTGGCCGCGCGATGCGATCGCCGTCATGGCCACCCATCGCGTCGACCCGGACCGTGCCGTCGAGGAGCTCGGAACCGTCGTCCGTCGGGCTCACGCCGTGGCGCGTGCCCCGATCGCTCCTCAGACGGACGCCGGCGACCCGACGACGGCGCCGCCGTCCCACGTGGCGGATCGCGGCTCGGCGGAGGTGCTCGCGCCCGGACGCGGTCGCCTTCCACGCCGGCCCGTCCTCGCTGCGGTCGCGATGCTCGCCGTGTCGACGTTGGCCTTCTCCACGATCGCCGCCGCGATCACGGGCGGCTTCGAGGCGAAGCGCGTTCGTCGACCCGCCGTGGCGGCGCCGGCCAGGCCCGCCGAGGCCCGCGTCGCGCCTCGGTCCGACACGGGTGACGCGGTCGAGGCGCCGGCGCCCGCTCCGGCTCCCGGCGTCGACGGCTCGGCTGACCGCGAGCGCGGCCGATCCGGAGACCGACGCAACGCCGCCGCGCCCGACCGCCCGCGCCCTCCCAGCGACGCCGAAGGCGAAGGCAACGGCAACGGCAACGGCAACGGCAACGGGAACGGCAACGGCAACGGCAACGCCGGCAGCGAGAACGCTCGAGGCCGAGGTCCCGACGATGGCAGCCGCAACGGCAACGCGCGAGGCCGCGGCAACGGTCGCGACCATGGCGGAGCGCACGCCGGTGGCCCGCAGCACGCCGTCGATCATCCGAACGGCCGCCGGCCCCACGACGGCGAGCCCGTCGCGCTCGAGCCGGACGACCACCGCGCTCGGCCGCGCTAGCTCGCTACCTCGCCTCGCCGATCGAGATGTGCGGTGACCCGAGGGCGCCCGGGAGCGCCGACAGCAACGTCGCCGGGACGCCGTTCGCGTGGACGATGGTCACCGGGGTGTCTTCTGCGGCCACCGCCGTGAGCGCGCGGAACCCAGCGACGTCCAGGAACGTGAGGCTCGCGCAGTCGATCACGAGCGGGCGCCCCCGATGCCGCGACATCCACGTTCGGACCAAACGTTCGTTCGCGGCGTCGACCTCGCCGGACACCTTGATGCCTTCCGGGGTCGGTCGCAGGTCGAGCGTCGGAAGGGCGAGGTCGTCGAGCTGGACCACGATCGAGTGTTCGGCCGCGGCCAGGACGACGAGGTCGGGGTCCAGCTCGACGAGGTCGTACTGGCACATCATCGAGACCGGCTCGTCCTCGACGAGGCGGCTGAGCGTTCTTTCGAAGTCGAGGTACGCCTCCTCGCCCTGTTCCGCGAGGGCGAACGAGGCAGGTGACGACACGCGGCGGATCCGCGCGTCGCCGGCCTGACGTGCCAAGGCTCCGACGATCCGCTCCGCCGCGGCGCGTCCGTCGCTCGAAGCAGCGAACTCCTTCGCCGCATCGACCGCGACGACGCGTCCACGGCGGTCGCCGATCAGGGCGAGCAGCGCGTCGGCGTTCTCGGGCGCGTCGACGAGGAGGACGCCCTCGTCGGCGGCGATCGCCTCCAACGCCCACTGGAGGAGGACCGGTCGCCTCGACGTCTCGCCGTAGTGGATCAGGCAGATGTGCTCGTGCGCGTCCACGATCGGCGTCGTGCGTGCGGTCACCGCGACACCTCGCGCCGCCGCGGGTCGATCTCGAACCACACGATCCCGGGAGGACCCGACTCCGTGCCCCACGCGTCGGTGATCTCGTCGACGAGCCGGAGACCGAACCCCCCCTCGTCCCGATCGTCGCTGCGGATCTCGGCTGCGGCCTCGGTGGGTTGCCGCACCTCGACGCGCGCCCGCGTCTCGCTCAGGTCGATCGTGACGTGCACCTGCTCGTCCGGGCCCAGATGTCCGTGACGGATCGCGTTCGTCACGACCTCGCTGAGCGCGAGGCGCATCCGGGCTTCGGCCTCGGGGCCGAGGTAGGCGAGTTGGCCGTCGAGCGCGCGTCGCGCGAGGCGAGGCGTCTTCTCGGAAGCGGGGAAGGTAAGTTCGAACAGCACGTCGTTCGTCTCC
>DATHTO010000084.1:0-4239 GCA_035463115.1 Actinomycetota bacterium
TGCCATGCCCGCCACGCCTCCGTGATCTCGTCGAGGTCCCGAGCGACGAAGTTCCACCACATCTTGATCGGGACGCCGAGCGGCTCACCGCCGAGCAGCAGGAACCTGGACGTGCCGCTCCTCGTCTCGATCGCGAGCGACCCGGAGCCGGGTGGCACGTAGGCGAGCGAACCCGGCTCGACGATCGCGTCGTCGACCTTCAGCGGGTCGCCGATCGGCACGACGGCGTGCTCGAACGTCGTGTCGACGGGGACCTCGACGCGTTCGCGGAACGTCACGTCGAGCCCGACGGTCGGCTGATCCACGACCGCCTCGGACGAGGCTGCGGCCACGCCGCCCACGATCACGGTGGCGTCGCCACCGTCGAGCGCCGCCACCGGAAGGTCGCCGAGGTGCTGGAACCGGGACGTGCCGTGACGCGTCGCCTCGGGCTGCGCGAGCCACATCTGCACACCCATGTGCCCGTTCGTCGCCGCGGCGGACGACATGTCGACGCCGAGCTCAGCGTGCGCGATGCCGCGGCCGGCGGTCATGAGGTTGAGTTGCCCGGGTCGGATCAGCTGCTCGGTCCCGAGCGAGTCGGAATGGAGCGCCGAGCCCTCGAACAGCCACGTCACCGTGGCCAGCCCGATGTGCGGATGGGGTCCGATCTCGATCGGCGGTGGTTCCTCCAGGTCGCCCGGCGTCATGAGGTCGACGAAGCACCACGGGCCGATCGCGCGCCGTCCCTTGGCGGGAAGGACGCGGACGATGCCGAGCGACCCGATGGTCGTCGTGCGTCCTTCCTGGATCTCGATCGCCGAGACGCCGCGACCCGCCGATGCCATCACGCTCTCGTCGACGGGTCCGCTCACGTGGCCTCCTGTCGGTGGGTGCATCCGGAGCCTAGCGGAGGGTGCGGTTCCGACGGCCGGAGGTCGCCGCGTCGATGGCATGCTTCGGAGCGATGGCGACGACGATCCCGATCCTCGTGGAGGTCGGAACGAAGCGCGTGTTCGCGATGGCACGCGACTGGCCCGGGTGGAGCCGTCGCGGCCGCGACGAGATGGCCGCCGTCGAGTCGCTCGACGCGTACGCCGACCGGTACGGGGCCGTCGTGGCCGGCATCGGTGGACGCGACGACGTCCGCGCCGGCGTGGTGTTCGAGGTCGTCGAGCGGTTCCGCGGCGGACCCGGCACCGACTTCGGGGCGCCGGACACCCAGCCGGCCGTGGACGCGAGCCCCGTCGCCGGCCGCGACCTCGAGCGTCTCGTCGCGATCCTCCGGGCGTGCTGGGACGCCTTCGACGCCGCTGCGACCGCCGCCGGAGACGCCGCACTCCGCACCGGACCGCGCGGCGGCGGGCGTGACCTCGCGAAGATCCTCGCGCACGTCACGGAGTCTGCAGCGGCGCACCTGCGTTCGGTGGGCGGACGCGCGTCGTCCGAGGCGTCGCTCGAGCAGATCCGCGAGGCGTACGTCGAGGCGGTGCGCGCGCGGGCCCGCGGCGAGCTGCCCGACGTGGGCCCGCGCGGCGGCAAACGGTGGAGCGCCCGGTTCGGCGTGCGGTACGCGGCGTGGCACGCGCTCGATCATGCGTGGGAGATCGAGGACCGCGTCGAACGCTAGGCAGCCGCCTGCGACCGGTCGGCGTTCTCGCGAGGTCAGGACCCGCCGGGCCCGGTCGATGCACTGCGTCGGGCCGCGACCGCCGCGTCGCGGAGCTCCCGGAAGCGCCGCCCCAGGTCGTCGAGCTGGTGATGGGCGTTCAGTCCGCTCGGGTTCGGCAGCACCCATAGGAGCGCCGGGCCGAGATGCTCCGGCTGCGCCCCGAGCACCGCCCGGGGTCGGTCGAAGGCCGTCCGGAACGCTCCGATCCCGAGCACGGCCACGACGGTCGGGCGGTGGACGCTCGCGAGCCGCTCGACGCGGCCGGCGCCGGCCCGAAGCTCCGCGCGGTCGAGCTCGGCCGCAGCGCGCGTGGTGCGTGCCACGAGGTTCGTGACGCCGAGTCCGACGGACGGGAGGTCCCGATCCTCGTCCGGCGACCAGACGCGATCGGTGAAGCCGGCGCGGTGGAGCGCCTTCCAGAACCGGTTCCCCGGCCGCGCGAAGTGGTGGCCGGTGGCGCCGGAATACCGCCCGGGATTGATCCCGACGAACAGGACGAGCAGCCCGTCGGCCACGACGTCGGGGATGGTCAGTCCGTCGGCCGCGGCGACGTCCTCAGGCGTCGGACGGTCCGTGCGCTCCACGCGTCCCCGAACGACGTCCCGTGCCGTCGCGGAGCCGCCGGATCACGGCGATGACCACGTGACCTTGTGGATGTCGGACGTGCCTTCTCGTCGGGCGGTCGCACATCGACCGCGGTCGAAGTACAGGTCGGTCGTCGACGCGTCCACCTCGAGGGCGAACGTCGAGAACGCGAGGTCGACCCGATCCGGGAAGTCGACGAGCGTCGTCGGTGACCCGTGCAGCGGAAGGGCGCGAAGCTCTGCGTTGAGCCCACATCCGAACCCGCTCCGTGCGTAGAACACCGTTCCGGTGTCGTCGACCGCCGGTGAGTACTGGCACCTGCCGTTCGGATTCGCGATCTTGGTCGTCGCCCGCGTTCCGATGTCGTACAGGAACACGTCGCAGGCCGTCGGCCAGCCGCCGCGTGCATACGTCGTCTTCTCGTAGACGACCCAGTTCCCGCTGACCTGACCGACCCACAGACCCCGGTTCTGTCCCGTGGTCACGGCGATCGTCCGAGTCGTGTCGGAAGAGTCGAAGTGCAAGATCAGCCTTCGCTCGCCGGAACGCAGGAGGCGGGCGAACGCAAGCACGTCGCCACTCGCAGATGGATCGTATTCCCACGCTCGCGTGCTCACCGGCGCGCCGACCCTCGTCCGCGTCTGGCTCACGACGTCGAACCGATAGATGTCCGAACGGTTGCGGTCGAACCACGCTTGCTGGAACGTCACGGTCGTGCCCTCGATCGAGCCGTTGAATCCCGAAGCGCCTGCCTCGGAGATGCGCATCCGGGACCCACCGAAGGGCTTCGCGTACACGGTGTTGCTGCCCGAGCCCTGCGTCCAACTGAGGTACGTATCCGTGGCCGCAGGTCCCCATTCGAACGCGTCCGTCGCGAGCACAACCTCGGGAGCCGCATGCGCCGTCCCGATCAGCCCGAGGGCGTGGACGAGCAGCGTTGCGATGAGGGTGATCCGAACGCGCATCCACGACCCCGTTCGTCCGCATGGGCTAGCCGCTGAGGCGAGAAGCCGCGCGAAGGATGACACCGCCCCAGGGGGGCGTCAAACGACAACGACGGGGAACGTTCGGCAGTCGCCCAGCTGGCGTCGTCAGTCGCGCGCGTCGTCGCGGACGACGCGGACGACCACCTCTTGGCGGCGCGCCTTGTCGTCGTTCCGTTTCTTGCGACGCCGCGCGAGGAATCCGGCGATCAGGGTGCTTCCGGCAGCGGCGCCCGCGACCTTGCGCGCGGTTCGGAGCGGTCCCGGGAGACGTTCTTCCAGCTCACGGAGGTCGACGTCGAGCTTCGCCCGCGCCTCCTCGATCTCCCGCACCTTCCGATCGACCGCTCGACCCACCGCCGGTCCTCCTCCATCGCCTATCCGGGGCAGGTACCCGACGCCCCGACGACGCAAACCGGCGGATCACCGTCGCCCGGCGGCCTCGAGGAGCTCCTCCGGGGTGTCCGGAACCGTCGTGGCGTCGTGCGGCCGCCGGCGACGGGCCGTCAGCCAGAGCGAGAGGGCGACGATCGCGGCGCCCGAGGTGACCAGCGCCACCACGCGCCAGCGGAACGACGCATCGACGGCACGCTCCTCCCCGGCGACCGCCGCATCGGCGCGAGCACCCTCGGCGGCGAGCGCCGCACGCGCGTCCGTCGCGGCTGCGTCGCGCGCGTCGTGGGCGAGCGCGAGCGCCTCGTCGAGCTCGACGATCTGGCGGTCGGCCTTCTTCAGGCGGCGTTCCATGTTCGCGGCGGCGATCGTCAGTTCGTCGTTGCGACGGAGGAGCTCGGCCTCCCTCGCGGTGGCCGCGACGACGAACGAGCCGGTGAGCGGTTCACCGAAGCCGGTGAGCGCGCAGCCCGGGCTGCACATCCCGACGGCGTACTCGCCTGGAGCGAGCGACGGGAGCGTGAACGAGGCAGTGAGCTCGTACCCGTCACGTCCGTCGTCGTGCACCGTCAACGCGCTCAACATGGTGGATCCGGCCGGCACGGGCGCGTCCTGCCGCAGCTGGGT
>DATHTO010000085.1:0-20300 GCA_035463115.1 Actinomycetota bacterium
TCCGCTGTCGATCGACTCGTCGATCGTCGCCGCGCTCGAGGCGGGGCTCGAGGCCTACGACGGCAAGGCGCTCGTGAACTCGGTGACCGGCGAGGAGGAGCGGCTCGCCTCCGTGCTCCCGCTCGTCGCGAAGCACGGCGCGGCCGTGGTCGCGATCACGAACGACGAGACCGGCATCAGCGAGGACCCCGACGTCCGGTTCGACGTCGCCCGCCGCATCGTCGAGCGTGCCGCCGACCACGGGATCCCCGCGGCCGACGTCGTGGTCGATCCGCTCGTGATGCCGATCGGCGCGATGCGCTCGGCCGGACGTCAGGTGTTCGCGCTGGTGCGGCGCTTGCGCGAAGAGCTCGGCGTCAACACGACGTGCGGCGCCTCGAACATCTCGTTCGGGTTGCCGAACCGCAACGGTCTGAACGGGGCGTTCCTCGCGATGGCGATCGCGAACGGGATGACCTCGGCGATCACCAGCCCCCTCCACGAGGAGGTCCGCCAGGCGGTGATGGCGGCGGACGTCCTGATGGGCCACGACCGGGACTGCGGCGCGTGGATCGGACGCTACCGGGAGGGCGGCGGTGACGACGGCGGCCGGACGGGTCGCCGGGGCGGCCGCGCTGCCCGCCTCGCTTCGAACGCACCCGACGGCGCGCCGTCGGGCGACGCGCCGTCGGCCGGCGACGCGCCGACGGCGTGACCGACCAGGACGCGCTCGTCGTCTTCACCCCCTCGGGTCGCCGGGGCCGCTTCCCCCACGGCACGAACCTCCTCGACGCGGCGCGCAGGCTCGGCGTGGACCTCGATTCGGTCTGTGGCGGACGGGGCATCTGCGGCCGGTGCCAGGTGGTCCCGGCGGAAGGGGCGTTCCCGAAGCACGGCATCACGTCGGACCGCGGGAACCTGAGCCCGTTCAGCGATCCGGAACGCACGTACGACGAGCGCAAGGGCCTCGCGCCGGGGCGCCGGCTCGGGTGCCACGCGACGGTGCTCGGGGACCTCCTGATCGACGTGCCGCCCGACAGCCACGTGCACCGGCAGGTCGTCCGCAAGGAGGCCGATGCTCGCGAGATCGAGCTCGATCCCGTCGTGTCGCTGCACTACGTGGAGGTCGCCGAACCCGACCTGGCGACGCCGCGATCCGATGCCCGCCGGCTCCTCGACGCATTGGCGGAGCAGTGGGACCTCGATGGCCTGGCGGTGGATCCGGTCGTCCTTCCGACGTTGCAGCGGACGTTGCGGGCCGGTGGATGGACCGTCACGGCCGCGGTCCACGACGGTGCGACCGTCACGGCCGTCTGGCCGGGCCTGCACGACCGCGTCGTCGGGATCGCGTTCGACGTGGGCTCGACCACGGTCGCGGGGCATCTCTGCGACCTCCACACCGGCGAGGTGCTTGCGAGCGTCGGCGTGATGAATCCGCAGATCCGCTTCGGTGAGGACCTGATGAGCCGGGTCAGCTACGTGATGATGCATCCGGAGGGAGCCGGCGAGCTGACGACGGCGATCCGGGACTGTCTGCGCGACCTCGTCACCCAGCTGCTCCCCGCCGCCGACGGCCTTGACCGGGAACCCCTCGGGCCCGACGACGTCGTCGAGGTCACGATCGTGGGCAACCCGATCATGCATCACCTCGTGCTCGGTCTCGATCCGACCGAGCTCGGTGGCGCGCCGTTCGCGCTCGCGACCGACCAAGCCGTTCGGCTCGCGGCGCGTGAGCTCGGGATCGGCGTCGCCGCAGGCGCGGGGGCCTACCTGCTGCCCTGCATCGCGGGACACGTCGGCGCCGATGCTGCCGGCGTGATCCTCGCCGAAGCGCCGCACGAACGCGATGAGCTCACGCTGATCGTCGACGTCGGCACGAACGCCGAGATCGTCCTCGGGAACCGCCACCGGCTCTTCGCCGCGTCGAGCCCGACCGGTCCGGCGTTCGAGGGCGCGCAGATCTCGTCCGGACAGCGCGCGGCGCCCGGAGCGATCGAGCGCGTGCGGGTCGATCCGGGAACGCTCGAGCCGCGGGTCCGCGTGATCGGCACCGAGGCCTGGTCCGACGAGACCGCGTTCGGAGGAACGCCCGTGAGCGGTATCGCCGGGAGCGGGATCATCGAGGCGATCGCGGAACTGTTCCTCGCAGGCGTCATCACGACCGACGGCGTGATCGACGGCGCGCTCGCGGCTCGGACCGACCGGATCGTGCCCGACGGACGAACGTTCGCCTACGTGCTCCACGACGGAGGCGAGGCGGCGCCGCGGATCGTCATCACGCAGCAGGACGTGCGCGCGATCCAGCTCGCGAAGGCCGCCCTGTGGGCGGGGTGCGCGCTGCTGATGGACCGTGCCGGCGTGGAGACGATCGACCGGATCCGTCTGGCTGGCGCGTTCGGGTCCCACATCGATCCGCGCCACGCCTTGATCCTCGGGCTCGTGCCGGATGCGCCGCCCGACGCCGTGACGTCGGCGGGGAACGCGGCCGGCACGGGCGCGCGGATCGCGTTGCTGAACCGTGCCTCGCGCGTCGAGATCGAGCGCGTCGTGCGGGACGTGGAGAAGGTCGAGACCGCCGTGGAGCCGCGGTTCCAGGAGCACTTCGTCGGCGCGATGGGGATCCCGCACGCCACGGATCCGTACGCGCGGCTCGGCGCGGTCGTTCCGTTGCCGGCTCCGCGACGCGCCGATCCGTCGGATGCGGACGGCGGGCGCGCACGCCGGCGACGACGTGGCGGACGTGAGCGGCGCGACGCCCGCGCCGACCGTGACGCCCGCGACGACCGTGAGGAGCGCGCGGACCGCGCCGACCGTGACGCCCGCGCGGACCGCGGGACGACACCCGACAACGAACGCGAAGGAGCGCCAGGATGAGCGACGCAGCGGCGGACGCAGCACCCAGAGGACGACGGAGCGGCGGGCGTGCGGCGCGTCAGGCCGCCCGAGCGCAAGGCATCATCGCGGAGCGTGTTCCCTTCATCACCAGAACGCTGACGCCGTTCGAGGTCTTGTCGAAGGAGGGCCTCGAGCTGATCGAGCACAACGCCGACACGATCCTCGAGCAGGTCGGGATCGACTTCCGCGAGGCGCCCGACGCGCTCGAGCTCCTGCGAGGAGCGGGGTGCGACGTCGAGGGCGAACGCGTTCGCTTCCCGCGCGGGCTCGCACGCCAGCTGATCCAGGCCACGGCGCCGCGCGAGTTCGAGCAACACGCCCGGAACCCCGCGAACACCGTGCGGATCGGCGGTGACGCCACCGTGCTCGCGCCCGCCTACGGATCGCCGTTCGTCCTCGACCTGGACCAGGGCCGTCGCTACGGGACGATCGAGGACTTCCGCAACTTCGTGAAGCTCGCCTACGTGACGCCGTTCCTCCACCACTCCGGCGGGACCGTGTGCGAGCCGGTGGACCTGCCCGTGAACAAGCGGCACTACGACATGGTGTACGCGCACCTGCGCTACTCGGACAAGCCGTTCATGGGGTCCGTCACGCACCCGCTCCGGGCCGCCGACACCGTCGAGATGGCGCGGATCGTGTTCGGTGCCGACGCGCTCGAAGAGCGGACGTACATCCTTAGCCTCATCAACGCGAACTCGCCGCTCGTGTGGGATTCCGTGATGCTCGGCGCCGCGCGGGAGTACGCGAGCGCGAACCAGGCCGTGATCATGACGCCCTTCATCCTCGCGGGCGCGATGTCGCCGGCGACGGTCGCCGGGGCCGCGACGCAGACGCTCGCCGAAGCGATGGCCGGCATGGCGTACGTCCAGCTGGTTCGCCCCGGAGCCCCCGTCGTGTTCGGGTCGTTCGCGTCGTCGATGTCGATGCAGTCGGGAGCACCGACGTTCGGCACGCCGGAGCCCGCGCTCGTGCTCTACGCGCTCGCCGCGTGTGCGCGCCGTCTGGGCGTCCCGTTCCGCAGCGGCGGCAACCTGACGGCCTCGAAGATCCCCGACGCGCAGGCCGCGTACGAGAGCGCGAACACCTTCGCCCCGACGATGTTGGCCGGCGTCAACTTCGTGCTCCACGCCGCGGGCTGGCTCGAGGGTGGTCTCGCCATGGGCTACGAGAAGTTCGTGATGGACCTGGACCAATGCGGCATCGCCGCCCGCCTCCAGCAGGGGATCGACCTCACGCCGAACGGGCAGGCGGTCGACGCGATCGTCGAGAACGGCCCCGGCCAGCATTTCCTCGGGACCGCGCACACGCTGGCGAACTTCGAGACGGCGTTCTACCGGTCCACGATCGCCGACAACAACTCGTACGAGCAGTGGGAGTCCGAGGGCTCGAAGGACGCGATGCAGCGCGCGAACGCGATCTGGAAGCGGATGCTCGCCGAGTACGAGCCTCCCGCGATCGACGAGGCCGTCGACGAACGGCTCCGTGGGTGGATCGACCGGAAGAAGGCCTCGTTCCCGGACTCGAACGTGTAGCGGTCCGCTCGTTCACGGCATGACCCGCGGTTCGGGCATGCTGTCGCGTGCGAGCGACGGGTCGGCCAAGATGCGCCACGGTCGACCACCGGCGCGGCTTCGTGGCGCCGGGTCGGCACGAGGAGATCGATCGGGGAGCGCGGAACGGCGATGGTGTGGACGTGGTGGCGGAAGCGGCGAGGCCACGGCCTGTCCGAGGACCAGCGGGCGGCCCTGAAGCGTCTCGTCGCCGAACCACGCTTCGAGCTGATCCCGTTGAAGACGGCGGTGGAGAAGGCCGAGGCGCTGCCGAGCGGCGCCGCCGTGACGGTGACCGCCTCGCCGAGCCACGGGATCGAGGCCACGCTCGACCTCGCCGAAGCCGTCGCGTCGAGGGGCCACGACGTGACCCCCCATCTGTCGGCCCACATGATCCGTGACCGCGCGCACCTCGCAGAGCTGCTGGCACGCGCACGAGAGGGCGGGTTCCGGTCGGCGTTCGTGGTCGGTGGCGACGCCCGCGACCGCGGCGAGTTCCACGACGGCCTCATGCTCCTGCGAGCGATCCACGAGCTGGGCAACCCCTTCACGTCGATCGGGGTCCCGGCGTATCCGGAGGGGCACAGCGACATCCCCGACGACGTGCTGGTCCGGGCGCTGCGTGACAAGCAGCCGCTCGCCCAGCACATGTCGACGCAGATGTGCTTCAACCCGGGTGCGGTCGAACGATGGATCGCGGCCGCGCGCCGAGGCGGCATCGTCCTGCCGATCCATCTCGGAACCCCGGGCGTCGCCGACCTGGCGAAGCTGATGACGATCGCCGCTCGGATCGGCGTTGCCGACAGCGCGCGCTACCTGAAGAAGAACAAGCGGATGGTCGGTCAGCTGATGAAGGGTGGCTCGTTCGGCCCCGATGCCTTCCTGCGCGCGTTGGCGCCGACGCTGGCGGATCAGATGGCCGACGTCACGACGCTCCACATCTTCACGTTCAATCAGGTCGACGCCACCGTCGCGTGGCAGGAGCGGATGCTCACGGAGCTCGACACGGCGCCGGCGGCCGGGTGACCCGGCCGCCGGCGCGTGCGTCGTCGCTCTCCTCGGTTCTCTCAACGACGGCGCGAGGCGTAGCCTCCGTCGTGCTCGTGCTCCATCATCGATGACCGATCGCGGGCGTCCTCGTCGACGACCACGACGTCGTCGTCGCGGTGCGTGTGCGCTGGCACGGTCGTGCCGCGGAACCGCGACCCATCGGCGTCGTCCGCGTAGTCGTCGCGGTGGTCGTCGTACGCCCGATGCCGGTCGTCGTCACCGACGCGGACCCGATCGTCGTCGCGGGTGTCGAACGTGTCGATCGGCTCGTCCCGCTTCGGCAGGTTGCCACCGATCATGCCGCCGATCGCCGCGGTGGCGAACCCGATCAGCGCCGTCCAGAACGTCGCCCACAGCGACGCGTTCCCATCGAGCGGGAACGACGTCGCTCCGCCGTCGGTGACGGTATCCGCCGTCTGGAGCGTGTCGCCGACGATCGCGGCACCGCCGAGCAGCGACGGAACGCCGATGATGATCGACAGCGTCAGCAACAGCCCCCACACGGTCATGCCGTTGACGAGACCGGCTGCGACGCCGCGCGCTCGCGGCGCCCATCCAGCGACGATGCCACCGACCAACAACGCGAGGATCGCCGTCCCGGCGAGCCACCATTCGATGTTGTCGGCGAACGCGGCGATGTTCGTGCCGCCGAAGCCCAACGCGAGCCACAGCGACGACAGCAGCACCAGGAGCCCGATCGTCCATACCAAGCCGGCCCAGACGCCGCCCCAGTCGATCGAACGCTGCTCGCGCGCGTATCCCGTGCGTGTCAGCATGCGCATCCCTCCTCGGATCTCTCCCACATGGAATGGATCTCACCCGTGGCATACCCGCGGGCCGGCGTGCGGAACGTCGGTCGTTCGTCCGACGTTCGGAGCTCCGCCGCAGCTCAGGGGCCCTGTGCGAGCGATGCGGGCTCGGTCAGCGTCGAGCCGTCGGGGCGTCGGAAGGTCGGCCGGCCGTCGATCATCTCGACGGTGAACCCGCGACGTGCATGGACGAGCCGGTGGTGGCGCCGACACAGCAGCAACAGGTTGGCGATCGCCGTCGGGCCGCCGTCGGCCCAGTGCCGGACGTGGTGCGCGTCGCACCAGGCCGGAGGCCGGTCGCACCCGGGGAACCGACAGTGCCGGTCCCTCGCGACCACGGCGCGCCGGAGCGCGGGTGAGACGATCGACGTGCGCCGGCCGACGTCGAGCGGCTCGGACGCACCGGCCATCACGACGCGCAGGACGCTGGCGTCGCACGCCAGCCGGCGCGTCAGGTCCGGCGGCACCGGCCCGACGTGGCCGAGCTCGCTCATGACGCCCACGGTTCCGGGCGTGCCTCGGACGCGCCGAGCGCTGCGGGCGGAACGGCCGTCGGTCAGCGCATCGAGGCCGACGAGCACCGACACGTGCGGGCGCTCACCACCGATGACGGGCCGATCGGCGACGTCGAGCCACCCGCGACAGACCTCGCCGAGCGCGTCGACGCGACGTTGCGCCGGCGTCCGACGGTCGGTGTCGTCGCGGTTGCGCGCGTCGGCGTCGAGCACCGCCCGGAGCGCGGTCAACACCGTTTCGCCCGTCTCGGGGTCGAGGTCGCCGTCGAGCCGCACCATGCCCATGAAGGTCACCGACGCGCGCAGGGCTCGACGCGTGCGGACCGCCTCTTCACCGTCGGTGAGCCGGTCGCGCTCGACCTGCTGCCGCCAGTACGCGGCCACACGGTGGAGGTCGCCCATCGAGTGGATCCGCGCTGCCTCGACGAGCTGCGCCTCGTCGTCGCGGAACGCGACCGGGTCGACCTGGCGGATGCGCGTCAGCACGCGCGCCGCCGACATCGACACCTCGCCGTCCTCGAGCGCGCGCCGCGTCGACGGCATGTCGTCGAGCGACCGCGCGACCGCGGCGTCACGCTTGGCCTCGGACCACGTCACTCGGAACCTCGATGCGATCCACGAGGCGGCCGAGAGGTGTCCGTCGCGCGCGTAGATGCCCCGGCGTTCGATCTCGGCGAGCCGACGGAGCCGCTCGAGCTCCAGGTCGTGCATCGCTCGCTGCAGCGCCGTGAACCCGTCGACGAGCCGGACGTCGCCGACCTCTGAGAGGTTCTCTCCACGCAGGCCGTCGACCAGCGACGTCGCCGCGCGTGCGTGCGCGTGGACGGCCGTGGGCCTTCGATCGGATGCGTCGGACGCGAACATCGGTTCGACGCTACGTCGAGGCGATCGTCCCGTCTGTGGGCTGCGTCACACTCCGCCCCGGTCCGCCGTCGGACGGCCGTCGGTCGAGCGACCGCGCGGACGCGGAGCTCCCAGCCAGCTCGCGAGGCGCCGTGTCGCCGGCTCAGCCCACACGGACGAACGCGGCACCGTCGACGAGGAGGTCGACGACGTACCGACCGAACGACGGCCGGACGAGCATCCGCGTCGCATCGTCGCGGTGCTGCAGCACCACCGGGGCGCGTCCCACCAACGTCTGCGCGCACGACCGTCCGCCCCACGCTCGCGGATGCAGGTCGAGCGGGCATCGGGACGCGAGCAGATCGTGCCGGCCCGGGCCCGTGAGCTCGACGATCGCCCGGTTCGCGCTCACGTCCACGGCGGCGTGCGCCGTGGTCCCGAGCGCGCTCGCGATCGTCGCGATGACGTCCGCGGCGGCGCCTCGGCTGATCAGCAGCCACTCGTCGGGGCTGAGCCACAGCGCCTCCGGCTCCTCGCCGACCCAGGTGTTCGGCTCGAGCGGGATCGGGAACGGCAGCGTCGGCGCCGTCGTCGCTCCTGCGCGGAACGCCACCTGCGAGACGCTCCCGATCTCCCGCGCCGCGACGGAACCATCGGTGATCGCCCCGATGCGTTCGAGGTCGCCGGCCAGGCTCCCGAGCGGCGGTCGCCGCGACTCAGCCGTCACGCCGACGATCCTCCGGATCCCAGAAGACGGGCGCGACGACCTCGCAGGGCGCGGCCCCGGACGCCGTCGCGGCGTGGACCGTCGACCCGAGGCGCGCGCGGCCGTCGCGGATCATCGCGAGCGCGAACGTGCGCCCGAGCGCCGCGCTCCGGTAGCTCGACGTGACGTGACCGAGCGTCGGCACCGGCCGCGCCGGCGACGCCGCGTCGTCGACCTCCGTGGCCGCACGTCCGTCGACGAGATGCGCACCTTCCGGCAACCGCAGGTCGCGATCGATCGGCAGGAGGCCGACGAGCTGCTTGCGATCCGGTCGGGACGTGTCGGGCCGGGACAGCGACCGGCGACCGACGAAGTCGGAGTCATCGCGCCGCACGATCCACGACATCCCCAGATCGTCGGGCGTCACCGTTCCGTCGGTGTCCTGTCCGACGATGACGTAGCCCTTCTCGGCGCGCAGGACGTGCATCGCCTCGGTCCCGTACGGCGTGATGCCGAAGGGCGCGCCCGCCCGCATCACGGTCTCCCAGACGTGCGCGACGTGCCGGCCGTCGACGTGGAGCTCGTACGAGAGCTCGCCGGTGAAGCTGACGCGCGCGATGCGCGTCGGGACGCCGGCGACCGTTCCGTCGCGCCAGGCCATGAACGGGAAGGCGTCCGCCGACAGATCGACGTCGCATCCGGCGGCCGCCACGACGTCGCGTGCCCGTGGACCTCCGACCGCGACCGTGCCCCATTGCTCCGTGACGCTCGTGCAGTACACGCGCAGGTCCGGCCATTCGGTCTGGAGCCATTCCTCGAAGCGGTCCAGCACCGTCGAGGCGCCACCCGTCGTCGTGGTCACCAGGAACCGGTCGTCGGTCACGCGCATCGCGACGCCGTCGTCCATCACCATGCCGTCGAGACCGAGCATCAACCCGTAGCGGATCCGTCCGACCGCGAGCGTGGACATCCGGTTCGTGTACATCCGATCGAGGAACGTCGCGGCGTCGGGACCCGTGACGTCGATCGTGCCGAGCGTAGAGGCGTCGAGCACCCCGACGGACTCGCGGACGGCACGGCATTCACGGAAGACCGCAGCGTCGAGATCCTCGCCGTCGCGGGGGAAGGACCACGGTCGTTTCCACTGGCCGACGTTCTCGAACACGGCGCCGTGGTCGACGTGCCAGTCGTGGATCGGCGTCGTCCGGGCCGGATCCAGGAGCGCACCGCGGTCGCGGCCGGCGAGCGCCGCGTACGACACCGGAACGGCGGGCGGTCGCGCGTTCGTCGGCCCCTGTGCGCCGAGCGCCTCGCCGAGCGCGTCGTTCACGATCGCGGCCGTGAGCGCGCCGCTCGTGCGCCCCTGGTCGATCGCCGTGCCGATGTAGGTCCGCCGCTTCACGTGCTCGACGCTCCGCAGGCCGGTCTCGACCGACGCCACGACGTCGGCGACGGTCTGATCCCGCTGTAGGTCGACGTAGTGCCGCGTCAGGTCCTCGGCGGGCGTGAACGCGTACGGCACGCTCGTCGGCAGGCCCTCGCCGGTCGCCGTTCCGACCACCTCGAGCCGGTCCGGCGCGTCGCCGGTCGGGACCCACCCGGCGAGCGCCTCGTCGTAGCGGAGCCCGCCGCCGATGGCTCGGTACAGGTGGCTGTTCGGATGCCACCCGCCGCTCACGGCGACGAGGTCGGCCTCGACGCGCCGCTCCGTGCCGTCGGGCGCGACGAGCACCGCGGCCTCCACCCGGCGGTCGCCGTCGACGGCCGCGACGGCCCACCCGTCGAGGACCTCGAACCCGTCGGCGCGCGCCGCCTGGCCGGTGGGTCCACCTGGTGCGACGTCGACGATCGCGACGACGTCGGCGCCGGCGTCGCGCAGCGCTCGAGCCGTGCCGTAGGCCCAGTGGTTCGTCGTGAAGACGACCGCGCGCTCGCCGCACAGGACGCCGAAGCGCTCGAGGTAGACCCGGACCGCTCCAGCCAGCATGACGCCGGGACGGTCGCCGTCGGCGAACGCGATCGGCCGTTCGATCGCCCCGGTCGCGAGCACGACCCGGCGCGCCCGCACGTGCCAGATCCGATCGGCGGCGGTCGTCCGCTCATGGAGGATGACGTAGCCGTCGTCGTACACGCCCAGCGCCGTGGTCGACGCGAGCATCGTGACGTCGTCCTCGCAGGCGAGCCGTTCGGCGGTGGTGGTCGCGTCGCCGTCAGGCAGCGCGCCGCCCCACCACGCGCGGTCGTGCGCCACGATCACGCGATCGCCGCGCGATGCGGCGTCGGCGGCCGCGGCGAGACCGGCGCCACCGCCTCCCACGACGAGCGTCTCGACGTGCGCGTGCCGATGATCGGCCGGGCGCGTCGGCGGCGGATCGAGCGGCAGGCGCCCGACGCCGGGACGTCCGTGCGCCGAGAGGCCGCGCACGAGGTCGACCATCGTCGCCGGAACGATCGGCTCGAACCACGGAGCCGTGAGCTCCACGAACGCGTTCGGTTCCTCGACGCCGGCCGAGAAGACCCCGCGTGGTCGTCCCTCGATCGGCGACGGGGCGACGACGCCCACGCCGTTCGCGAGCAGAGCGCTCGCGAGGGTGTCGCCTGCCCGGCCTTCGAACGCGCCGCCGTCGAACGTGAACGGGACCGGTGTCGCGCGATCGACCACGCCCCATCCGTCGACGCGTCGCGACGTCACGACGCGAGCTCCGGCGGGTCCTCGTCGAGGCGATACGTCGCGACGAACCGGTGCGTCGCGGTGTCACGCACGGCGTTGAACCAGCGACGGCAGCCGGCCGTGTGGAACCAGCGCTCGCGCCACGGCCCCTTCGGGTTGTCACGCATGAACAGGAAGTCGGCCCACTCGCGATCGGAGAGCGCCGACGGATCGTGCGGGTAGGCGACGTGGGCCTGCCCTCCGTACCGGAACTCGATCTCGTCGCGTTCGCCGCACCACGGACAGCGGATCAGGAGCACGTCAGCTCGCGTCCTGCGCGGCGTCGAACGCGTCGACGGCGCGCTTGCCGGCGGTGAGCCGCCACGCCTCGGTGAGGAGTTCCGCGAGCTCGTCACGATCGACCGTGGCCAGGCGCGCACCGATCCAGCCGCTCGGCCCGACGTACGGCGGTACCGAGAACGTCTCGGGGTCCATCTGCGTGAGCGCGCGCTGTTCGTCGTGCGTGCTCTTGATCCAGATCTCGCGTCCCGACTCGGCGAGCATCGCGAAGATCTTGTTCCGCACGCGGAAGGTCGGCGTCTCCCACGTCTCCTTCTCGACGGTCCCGGGAAGCGCGAGCGCGAGCTTCCGGACGGTGGGAACCCGCACGCCCATCAATGCGCGACCGCCGCGGCGCCGTGCTCGTCGATCAGCGTGCCCGTCGTGAACCGCTCGAGCGCGTACGGCTCGGCCAACGGACCGGGCTTCCCGTTCGCGAGCGTGTCGGCGAACACCCACCCGGACCCCGGCGTGGCCTTGAACCCGCCGGTTCCCCATCCACAGTTCAGGAACAGCCCGTCGATCGGCGTCGTCCCGATGATCGGGGATGCGTCAGGGCAGACGTCGACGATCCCGGCCCAGGTTCGGAGCAGCTGGGCGTGCGCGAACATCGGGAAGAGCTCGAGCGCCGCCGCCATCTGGTGCTCGATCACGTGGAACGACCCTCGTTGCGCGTAGCCGTTGTACGCGTCGATCCCCGCGCCCATCACGAGCTCGCCCTTGTCGGCCTGCGACACGTAGACGTGCACGGCGTTCGACATCACGACGCAGTCCAGGATCGGCTCGTACAGCGCCGAGACCAGCGCCTGCAACGGATGCGACTGCAGCGGCAGGCGGAGATCCACCATCGACGCCAGGACGCTCGTGTGGCCCGCCGCGACGAGTCCGACCCGGCCGGCGAGGATCCGGCCGCGCGTCGTCTCGACACCGTCGACCCGCCCCTCGTCCCCACGGACGAAGCCGGTCACCTCCGCGTGCTCGACGATGTCCACGCCGAGCTCGCTGGCTCGCGTCGCGTACGCCCACGCGACCTTGTCGTGGCGCGCGACGCCACCGCGCCGTTGCAGGGTCGCGCCGAGCACGGGATACCGGACGTCCGGCGAGATGTTCACGATCGGACAGAAGGCCTTCACCTCGTCGGCGGTGAGCCATTCCGCGTCGACGCCGTTCAGGCGGTTCGCCTCGACGCGGCGGACGCTCGACCGTACGTCACCGAGGTCGTGCGCGAGGTTCAGCACCCCGCGTTGGGAGAACTGGACGTCCCAGCCGAGGTCCTCCTCGAGGCCCTCCCAGAGCTTGAGGGAGTGCTCGTAGATCGCGGCGGACTCGTCCCAGAGGTAGTTCGACCGGATGATCGTGGTGTTCCGCGCCATGTTGCCGCCGCCGAGCCATCCCTTCTCGACGACGCAGACGTCGGTGATCCCGTGGTTCTTCGCGAGGTAGTACGCGGTGGCGAGGCCGTGGCCTCCTGCGCCGACGATCACGACCTCGTACGAGGCCTTGGGTTCCGTCGCGCGCCAGTACCGTTCCGCCATGGGCGCCGGTAGGTTCCTCGACGGACCGTTGTGGGGTCAACGCCGCTGGTGCGGCCGCCGCAACGGTGCATCACGCCGGGCCGTCGGAGCCGTTGACAGGCGAAGCCGACCCGGCATAGCGTCGGCGCTCCGTTGCGGCTCGTGACGCGCGTTGCGGATCGCGGAACATCGCAGCTGGTGAGGGATGGGGAACGACGACGACGCCGGCGGTCTGCGCTCGGTCAGCCGAGCCGTCCGCGCGCTGGAGCTGATCGCCGAGGCCGGCGACATGGGGGTCTCCGAGCTCGGCCGCAAGCTCGACGTCCACAAGGCGACGGCCTCCCGCTTGCTCGCGACGCTGGCCGATCGCGGCCTCGTCGAACGCGACCCGTTCAGCGAGCGGTACCGCCTCGGCTTCGGGCTGATCCGCCTCGCCGGCGCGGCGATGACGGGTCTCGATCTCGTTCGGAGCGCCCGCCCGATCCTCGAGGAGCTCGCCGAACGGACACGGGAGACGGTGAACATCGGTGTCCCGTCGGGCGACGGCGTCGTCTACATCGATCAGGTGACCGGGTCGCGGGCGATCGTGAGCGTGAACTGGGTGGGACAACGGACGCCGTTGCATTGCACGTCGAACGGCAAGGTGCTGCTCGCGCACATGGACGACCGCGAGCTCGACGACTACCTGTCGATGCCGCTCGCGCGGATGACGCCGCGCTCGATCGTCGACCCGACGCAGCTCCGTGCCCAGCTCGACGAGGTCCGTCGCCGCGGATGGGCGCAGACGCTCGAAGAGCTGGAGGAGGGGCTGAACGCCGTCGCCGCGCCGGTGCGCCAGTCCGACGGCAGGGTCACGGCGGCGCTCAGCGTCAGCGGACCGGCGTTCCGGATGCGGCCGGTCGATCTCCCTCGGATCGCCCTGCTGGCCACCGAGTCGGCGCTCGCCGTGTCGCGACGGATGGGGTACGTCGAGCGGAGGTTCGCGACGGGATGAACAGGGGAGGAGGAGCCCGATGACGATCCGATGGGACGCGTACCGCGAGCCGGTCGACAGCGTGCTCGACGCCGTCGGCCGCACGCCGCTCGTCCGTCTCGGCCGGGTCGCTCCCGACGTCGAGCTCCTCGCGAAGATCGAGTGGTACGGCCCGACCGGCTCCGTGAAGGACCGGATCTACCGGCGGATGCTCGACGAGGCGGAGCGCCGCGGCGAGCTCCGCCCGGGCATGACGATCATCGAATGCTCGACCGGCAACGCCGGCATCGCCTGCAGCGCCACCGCCGCGATCAAGGGATACGACTGCATCATCGTGATGCCCGAAGGCATGAGCCCCGAGCGCAAGCGGATGATCGAGGCGTACGGCGCGCGGATCGTGCTCACGCCCGGCGCGGGGACCGACATCGACCTCGCGATCGCGAAGATGCGCGAGATCGTCGCCGAGGATCCGGAGCGCTACTTCTTCCCGGCGGAGTTCGAGAACCCGGACAACCCGGCGGCGCAGGCGGCATCCGGCGAGGAGATCTGGGAGCAGGCCGGCGGTCGGGTCGACGCGGTCGTGGCGTCGCAGGGGACCGGCGGATGGATCACGGGCGTCGCCCGTGCGCTCAAGGCGCACGACGCGGCCGTGCGCGCCTACGCCGTCGAGCCCGCCGAGTGCCCGCTGATCACGGAGCAGCGCTGGGGCACCCACGGTGTTCCGGGCATCGGCGACGGCATCATCCCGCGGAACCTCGACCTGTCGTGCATGGACGGCATCGTGACGGTCGCGACCGACGAGGCGCTCGCGATGGCCCGGCGGATGGCGCGCGAGGAAGGCGTGCTCTGCGGGCCGTCGTCGGGCATCAACGTCGTCGCGGCGCTGAAGGTCGCCGAGAAGCACCCCGAGCTCGCGCGGATCGTCACGGTCGTCCCGGACACCGGCCAGCGGTACCTATCGGGTGAGCTGTTCGGTGAGCGGATCGAGATCGAGGAACCCGACCGCGACCACGAGGTCGACCCCGCCTCCCTCGAGCAGGTCGTCGCCAACCGCGACCGGCTCGAGTTCATCGGCTGACGCGAGAGGCCCGAGACCGCCACGGCGGACGGGCCCCGCCGCGGGTCCGATTGAACCGCCGTTCAACCGCCGCGGTATGCTCCCGCGACGTCCCTGCTCGAGGAGTGGCCACCGTGACGACGTATCCGATGTCCGACGAGGACCGCGAGATCCAAGAGCGGACCCGGCGCTTCGTCGACGAGGACCTGATCCCCTGGGAGGAGCACGCCGAGGCGAACGGCGGCCGCATCCCCGAGGAAGAGCACGCCGCGCACAAGGCGAAGGCGAAGGAACTCGGGCTCCTCGCGATGAACATGCCGAAGGAGCTCGGCGGCGGTGGCATGACGACGTTCCAGCAGGTCCTCGTGTCGGAACAGATCGGCCGCGTCACGAACGGCCTCGGATGGTGCGTGCACACGCCGCCGTCGTGGGCGCCGGAGGTCGTGTCGCCGGAACAGCTCGAGCGTTGGATCGTCCCCGCGATCCGTGGCGAGCGGCACGAGTGCTACGCGATCACCGAGGCGGGCGCCGGCTCGGACGTCGATGCGATCACGGCGACCGCGCGTCGAGACGGGGAGGACTACGTCCTGAACGGCGAGAAGATGCACGTGACGTCGTACAACGCCGCCGACTGGATCTTCTTCCAGGGGAAGATCGCCGGAGGTCCCCACGCCGGCGAGCACGCGATGTTCTTCGTCGACAAGGACACGCCGGGTGTGCGGCTCGTGCGCGAGCCGGCGTACACGCACACGTACCCGGACACGCACGCCGTCGTCGCCTTCGACGACGTCCGCGTGCCGGCGTCGCACATGATCGGCGACGAAGGCGACGGCCTCGCCTTCACGTACGCGTGGTTCCGCTACGAGCGCCTGATGATCGCCGCGCGATGCTGCGGCGCGGCGGAACGGCTGATCGACGAAGCGACGGCCTTCGCGGAGCAACGGGTGCAGTTCGGCGAGCCGATCATCGCGTTCCAGGCGATCCAGCACATGCTCGCCGACTCGCTCACCGAGCTCTGGGCCGCGCGGCTGATGACGTACGAGCTCGCCAAGAACATCGACCGCGGCGTCGACGTGAAGGTCCAGCACGCGCAGTGCTCGATGGCGAAGCTCTACGCGAGCGAGATGGCCGGCCGCGTCGCCGACCGCGCGGTGCAGATCTTCGGCGGCCGCGGCTACATGCGCGAGAACGTCGCGGAGCGGTTCTGGCGCGAGGTGCGGGTCGACCGGATCTGGGAGGGCACCTCCGAGATCCAGCGGAACATCATCGCGGACCAGCTCGTGAAGCGCGGGGCGCGGACGCTCGTCGGCTGACGTTCGACGACGGGCGGACGTGGTGCGTTCGGATCAGCCGTCGCCGCGGCCGTGCCCGTTCCCTCGACGGTCGTCCTGCCCGTTGCCGTTGCCCTTGCCGTTGCCCTGCCCGTTGCCGTTGCCCTGACCGTTGCCCTGACCGTTGCCCTGACCGTTGCCCTGGCCGTCGCCGTCGCTCCCGCCTGGCCCATCGTCACCGTCGTCGTCCTCGTTCCCGCCGCCCTCGTCCGCTGGATCCGCGACCGCCGCGGGAGCCTCCGGCGACGGGGTCGGCGAGGGTGAAGGAGCTGCTGACGGTGGTGCCGAGAGCAACGTGAGATCGGCCCGGACCTCGTTCACTGCGCCGAGGATCTCGTCCGCGCGACCGCCGTCGATCGCGCCGTTCGCGCGCAGCTCCTCGACCTTCCGCTCGAGCTCGCTCAGGGCTCGCCGCGCTTCGGCTCGGTCGTCCGCGTCGACCGCCGCGGCGAGGAGCTGGTAGTTCGCACCGAGCGCGCGGGCCGCGTCGGTCGAGAGCGCGTCGCCGCCGCACGACGTCAGCATGCAGCCGGCGACCGTGACCGCGACGATCCACCCGCGAGCCATCACGGTGAGATCGCCTCTCGGAGATCGTCCATCGACGAGCGGAGGTCATCGGGAACCGTCGTGTCGACCACGGGGAGGGACGGCCCGGCGGGCGCGTCGTCGGCGGTGATCGCGAACGTCGCGATCACGAGCGCTACCAGCACCGTGATCGCTGCGCCGAGGACGATCCCGACCGCCCTCGACGGATGCGATCGGAACCGGCGAGGCCGCCGTGCGGCGTGCCGCCCCTCGGCGGGACCCTTCACGTCGTCGTTCGCGGGCAACACCGACGTCACAGCTGCAGGCGCCGCCGGCACCGGCTCGCGTCGTGCGGTCGTGGTCGCGGCGCCGTCCTGCAGGCGGACGATGCGCTCCGTCGCCGCGGCGTGCTGAGGACGCTCCAGCGCGTCGGCGAACGCCCCGGCAGAGGCCCACCGCTCCTCCGGATCGGACGCGAGCGCACGCTCGATCGCGTCCCGGAGCTCCGGGACGAGGTTGGGCCGGTAGGTCGCGAGCGGTTCGGCCGCTCCTTCACGGATCGCCAACACCGTGGCGAGCGCGTCGTCGCGCTCTACCGGCCGCCGACCGGTCGCCGCCTCGTACAGCACCACGCCGACCGAATAGAGGTCGCTCTCGGGCGTGGCGCTCCTTCCTGCGGCCCGTTCCGGGGCGAGGTACGGCGCGCTGCCGATGATCTCGCCCGATGCCGTGAGCGTCGTCTCTGCGGCGAGCCACGTCGCGATGCCGAAGTCCGCGATCTTCCAGCTCCCTCGCGGGCCGGCGAGGATGTTCGACGGCTTGATGTCCCGGTGGACCACCCCGAGGTCGTGCGCGGCCGCCAGCCCGCGCAGGATCTGGACGCCGATCGATCGCAGCTCGTCGTCGTCGAGCGGCGCGTCCACGAGGTGGTCGCGGAGCGTCAGCCCCGGCAAGCGCTCCATCACGACGTACGGCGTCGCCTCGACGTGTCCCGCGTCGAGCACGGAGACCACGTTCGGATGGTGGACCTTCGCGGCGACGCGTGCCTCGGCCTCCGCGCGTTCGACCATCCCGGGCGTCTCGAGCAGGCCGTTCCGCAACAGCTTCACCGCGACGGGGCGGTCGAGCCGCAGGTCGAGGGCGTCGTACACCTCCGCCATCCCGCCACCGCCGAGCTTCTCGCGCAGTCGGTAGCGGCCGGCGATCGGCTCCCGGATCGCGACGTCCACGGCTCGGTGCTTCCCGCTCGCCGGCTGCGTCACACGCCGGACCGGCAGACCGGGCCGGCCAGGCCGTACGCTGAGCCCCGTACCCGGGGGGCGCGGGAGCGCCCGTCGACGACCGCGCCCGGCCGACCGGGCGAGCCGCGAAGGAGTGGGAACGTGGAACGGATCAACCACTGGATCGGAGGCAAGCTCGTCCCCGGCGAGTCGGGACGGACCGGCCCCGTCTTCGACCCGGCGATCGGCGAGCAGACGCACGAGGTCGACCTCGCGAGCGCCGAGGAGGTCGACGCGGCGGTCGCCGCCGCCTCGGAAGCGTTCCCGGTCTGGCGCGCGACCTCGCTGTCGAGGCGCGCCGAGATCCTCTTCGCGATCCGTGAGCTGCTCGAGCAGCGCAAGCCCGACCTCGCGCGCATCGTGACGTCGCAGCACGGCAAGGTGGTCTCCGACGCCGCCGGCGAGGTGCAGCGCGGGATCGAGAACGTCGAATACGCGACCGGCATCCCGAACCTGCTGAAGGGCGGGTTCAGCGAGCAGGTGTCGACCGGCGTCGACGTGTATTCGATCCGCCAGCCGCTCGGCGTCGTCGCCGGCATCACGCCGTTCAACTTCCCGGCGATGGTGCCCATGTGGATGTTCGCGAACGCGATCGCGTGCGGGAACACGTTCGTGCTGAAACCGAGCGAGAAGGACCCGAGCGCGTCGCTGTTCATCGCCGAGCTCCTGCAGGAGGCCGGCCTGCCCGACGGCGTCTTCAACGTGATCCAGGGCGACAAGGTCGCCGTCGACCGGACCCTGGACCATCCCGAGATCCGCGCGGTGTCGTTCGTCGGATCGACGCCGATCGCGAAGCACATCTACGCCACCGGAACCGCGAACGGGAAGCGCGTGCAAGCCCTCGGCGGCGCGAAGAACCACATGATCGTGCTGCCCGACGCCGACCTCGACATGGCGGCCGACGCGGCGGTCAGCGCCGGCTACGGGAGCGCGGGGGAGCGCTGCATGGCGGTGAGCGTGGTCGTGGCGGTCGGCGAGATCGGCGACGCCCTCGTCGAGAAGATCGCCGAGCGCCTGCCGAGGGTGAAGGTCGGCGACGGCACCGACCCGGAGTCGGAGATGGGGCCGCTCGTCACGCGCGAGCATCGCGACAAGGTCGCCGGCTACCTGGATTCGAGCCAGGCCCAGGGCGCGACGGTCGTCCGCGACGGGCGCGAGGATCCCGTCTACGAGCGCGACGGCTTCTACCTCGGCGTGTCGCTCCTGGACCATGTCACCGAGGAGATGGACTGCTACCGCGACGAGATCTTCGGGCCGGTCCTCGGCGTTGCGCGCTCCGAGACGTACGACGACGCGGTCCGCATGGTGAACGAGAACCCGTACGGCAACGGCGTCGCGATCTTCACGCGCGACGGCGGCGCCGTCCGCCGGTTCACGTTCGAGGTGGAGGCCGGCATGGTGGGCGTGAACGTGCCGATCCCGGTGCCCGTCGCCTACTACTCCTTCGGCGGCTGGAACTCGTCGCTGTTCGGCGACACGCACATGTACGGGCCCGAAGGCGTGACCTTCTACACCCGTGGCAAGGTCGTCACCTCGCGCTGGCCGGACCCGGCCACGTCGAGCGTCGACCTCGGGTTCCCCCGCACCCGCTGAGGCGCGGTATCGTCCCGCCGCCGCACGCAGCCCGAGATCGAGGGAGACGATGGAACGATGCCGACGAAGGACGAGCTGACCGCGAATGAAGCGAAGGCCTGGGCAGGGTTCGAGGAGCTCCTCGCCGCGGTGCCGGAAGAGCGCCTCGAGACGCCGGCGCTCGACGGCGGATGGTCCGTGAAGGACGTCCTGTGGCACGTCGCCTACTGGTGGGACGACATGACCCGGGCGGCGGCGAGCGGCTGGGCCGACGACGGCGAGGAGACCGACGACGTGAACGGCCGCGAGCAGGCGAAGTCCCGCGCGCTTCCCTTCGTCGAGGTCCGCGCCGAGCTCGACGACGCTCGTGAGCGGCTCCTCGCGACGTGGGCGGCCGTGGCCGAGGACGACGAGGAAGGCAAGGCGTTCTTCGTGAGCGAGACCATCGAGCACTACGACGAGCACGAGCCGCAGCTCCGGTCGCTCGTCGACGATCCGACCGTCAAGGCTCGCGGGGTCTGAGCCCGCAACCGCTCAGGGGTCGCGGCGCATGAACCACACGTGGGGACCGCCGTCGGGCGCGTCGCCCTCGTCGACGACGCGGAACCCGGATCGCTCGTAATACGGAACGTTCCGAGGTGTCGCCGTCTCGAGCAGCGCCGGCATGCCCGTCTGGCCCGAGAGCTCGAGCCCGTGCCGGATCAACGCT
>DATHTO010000086.1:0-13810 GCA_035463115.1 Actinomycetota bacterium
CGGTCGTCGACCCACGCCCGGAACACCGCGAACCCGGCACCGAGCACCACGAACACGGCGAGCAGCGCGAGCGCCCACCGGATCAACGTGACGCGGCCGACGGCCGGCGTGCGGCGGTCGCGCTCCGGTCGCGAGGCACCCGCCGTCGCGACGGAACCCGCGTCGGCGTCCGGATCGCCCGAGGCGATGCCCGCCGGCACCGTCGCCGTCGGAACGCCGATCACGTCGGCTCCGTCGGCGTCGTCGCCGACGAGGTCGAGGACGAGCACGGTGATGTTGTCGACGCCGCCGGCGCGGTTCGCCGCCCGAACGAGACGGTCCGCCGCCTCCTGCGGGTTGGTCGGCGTCGCCTCGAGGATCGCCTGGATCTGGTCTTCGGTGACCATGTTCGTGAGGCCGTCGCTGCACAGCAGCAGGCGGTCGCCTTCGAGCAGACCGACGTCGCGTTCGTCGACGCGGACGTCGGGCTCGGTTCCGACGACACGGGTGAGGACGTTGCGGTGCGGATGGACCTCGGCCTCGGCTTCGCTGATCTCTCCGGCGTCGAGCATCCGATGCACGAGCGTGTGATCCTGCGTCAGCTGCCGGAAGGCGCCGGCACGGAGGAGGTACGCACGGCTGTCGCCGACGTGCGCGAGGTGCACGCCGGCGTCGCTCACGAGCGCGGCGGTCAGCGTCGTCCCCATCCCGGCGACGGACCGATCCTCGGACGAACGCGCGAAGACTGCGCGGTTCGCCTCGCGGATCTGTTCCTCGAGCGTTCCTCGACCGGCCCGGAACATCCGCTCCACCGTCTCGAGCGCGAGCTGCGACGCAACCTCGCCGCCGCGGTGGCCTCCCATGCCGTCGGCGACGGCGTACAGCGGCGGCTCGACGAGGAACGAGTCCTCGTTGCCCTCGCGCACGCGCCCGATGTCGGTCGCGACGCCGACGCGGATCTTCACCGGCGGATCTCCATCGTCGTTTGCCCGACGCGGATGGAGTCGCCCGGCTGGACCATCGCCGGCGCGAGCAGCTTCTGTTCGTTCACGAACGTGCCGTTCGTCGAGCCGAGGTCCTCGACGTACCACGAGCCGTTGCGTCCGAAGATGCGCGCGTGCTGCGACGAGACGAACGTGTCGTCGAGCCGCAGCTCCGCCTCGGGTGACCGCCCGATCACCATGCTCGCGTCGAGGCGGAGCGTGCGCGGACGTCCGTCGTGCGGATGGACCAGGAGCGTCGAGGGCTGCGGACGCGCGGGAGGTTCGGCCTCACGGCCGCGTCGCCCCGGCGAGGCCGCTCCGACGCTCGGATCGACGGTCAGGCCGCGAACGACCCACCGCATCGACCTCCAGACGAACAGGAACAGCAGCGCGAAGAGGCCGTACTTGATCGCGGACAACGCGAACGGGGTGACGCCGCCGTCGAACACGCGTCAGCCCCTCCGGAACTCCAGCGTCGTCGCGCCGATCGTGATGCGATCGCCGTCCTCGAGCGCTCGCGACTGCACCGTCGCGCCGTTCAGGCGCGTCCCGTTCGTCGAGCCGAGATCGGTGATCGTCGATACGCCGTCCTTCGTGCGGATCTGCGCGTGCCGGCGGGACGCGCCGCGATCCGCGAGGACGACGTCGCAGTCGGGGAGGCGCCCGAGCGTCACGATCTCCTTCGTGAGGCGGACGGTGTGCGAGGACCCGTGCTCGTCGTGGACGACCAACGTCGGGAGGTGGATCGGACCCGACGGCGGGAGCTTCTCGGCACCCTCGACGAGCGACGCGTGAACGTCGAGGTCGCCCTTCTTGAGGGCCTCGTCGACGGTGAACTCGATCTCGGGGGGACCGACGAGGCCGTAGCCGCGCTCGGCCGCGTTCTCGCGGATCACGCCTTTCAGCTCGCCCGCGATGGCCGCCTGCGCGTGCTCGTAGCGCTCGGCGTCGCCGGCCGAGAGCGCGATCTCGAAGTGGTTCGGCGCCCAGACCTCCTGCACGCCCACCTGGCGACCCGCGTCCTGGGCACGGACGACGTGGCGGGCGATCTCGACGGGCTGGACGCCGCTCCGGAACGTCCTCGAGAAGAGGCCTTCCACGAGGCCTCCGAGGCGCCGTTCGAAGTCGCGGAGGTTCGGCACGTGGTCGGAGCACGCGGTGGTCGGCCGCGCGACCGCGCCATCCTACCCCTGGCCTCGGTCGCGAACCCGTGACGGGAACGATGCGGCGACGTGGCACGTCCCCGGCGTCCGGACCGCGCGGTCGGCTCGAGCCGCAGATCCCACTGCTAGCATCGATATCCCCACGGGCGAGTGGCGGAATTGGCAGACGCGCAGGATTCAGGTTCCTGTGTCCTTGATCGGACGTGGGGGTTCAACTCCCCCCTCGCCCACCGGTTCTGGCGTGCAGCGATGTGCCGAGTGGCCACATGCACTCAGGGTCTTTCGCGCAAGGTCTCGCTCGGCAGATCGACGGCAAGCTCATCGTGGCGGGAGCGCTCGGCGGCGATGACGCGATGGTCCTGTTCCGCTTCTTCCGCGTGAACGTCGGAGGGCTACGTGCACCTCGGGTCGTCCACAGCACGATATGGGTCCTCGCGCTCGAGCCTTTACATCTCGGATCGGCGGGAAGTACGGTGGCCGGCGCCCGCGGATAGGAGATCTCGGTGGGTTCGATCTCGTCGTTCATCCGGTCCGCTCTCGGAGTTCCGATGTTCGTGGGGGTGTTCGCACTCGTCGCGTGCAGCGGCAGTGAGCCGCCGCCGCTCGCGGAGCGCTTCGTCGCGGCCGCGGATGCGCCGGGAAGCCAGCTCGACCCCGTCGAGAAGCGCGAGACCGCAACCGACGTGGACGAGCTCGTCGCCACGTTCAGCCAACACATGGTCGATGCCGACAGGGACGAGATGTCCGCCCTGTTCGAAGATGCGGGATTCGAGGAGGCCGGCACGGAGGTCCGCTTCTACGGACAGACGCATTCCCCGGAGGCGGCGCACGTCTTCAGTTCGTTCTACATCCTGGGGTCGGACGACGGGGCGACGGAGGTGCACGACTGGCTGACGGCGGATTCGAAGAAGCCGTGTCCGGAGAGCTGCGCCACCGTGGTGAGCGATGTCGACGTCGCTGGCATCCCTGATGCGAGCGGTGTCCGCCGGCTCACGACGGCCGAGGCCATCGAGGCTGCCGGAACCTCGGAGCAGATCCCCCGCGACGACTACTGGGTGGCGTTCACCGTTGGTTCTACGGTCTACACGGTGGGATTGGCGGGTCCGCCCGGATCCGTCACCGAGCAGCAGGCTGTCGAGATCGCGAGCACGTATCACGACCGGCTCAGCAGCTCGTAGTTGCCCCGTCGGAGCTGCTCGGATGGCAGGAGTGGCGTCCCACCCGATCTCGGATCAGACGCTCGAGAAGTCGAACGTTGATGGGACTTCCGGTGGCGGGGAGCCGATGACGATCGCGATCTCACGCCGGTCCAGTAGTTCGATCGCTGCCGGGTCGCCGTCGTAGGGTTCACCGTCGACGAAGACCTCGATCGTCGTTTCCGGCTCGCAGAAGTCCCCCACGCACTCGGCATCGAGCGCGACGTCCCACTCGGTGAAGAACTGCCCGAGCGTGTTCGGCGACGTGACCTTCGACTCCGTGTGGAGCACGCCATCAGCAGCGTGCGTGTGCAGAGGCGAGATGCACGGGTTCGCACAACCTTCCGCGGGGTCGATCCCCCCGTAGTCGGTGCCGAACTCCGACGGGAACTCCTTCACCGCGGGATCCTCGATGACGATCCCGATCGCAGCCGGCACCTCGACCGCCTGTCCGTCGACGAACACATCGAGGTGAGCGTGCACGTGGAAGTCGAGGTGCTCGACCGTTTCGAGTCCCAGCCCCGCCGCTTCCGCGCGTTCTTCGGTCTGCGTCGGTCGCGGCCACGAGATGGTGGCGCCGGCCTCGCTGGGAGCGTCCGCCGTCGGCTCGCCGGATGAGCCTTCACACGCGCCCAGGACGAGCGCGGCGGTGAGGGCGAGAGCAGGGGGGAACAACGTCCGGCGCGTCATGTTCGCCTCCCAACGACGCGGAAGAGGGTGCGACCTCCGGTCCACCGGAGCGTAGCCCATCCCGTACCACACCCCGTGCCGCGCGCTACGGAAGCTCCCAGCTCGTGAACTCCATACCCTGATGGACCGGAGGCGACTCCGGCTCTCCGACGCGCGCAACGAACGCCTCGGCGTCATCCACCGGCTCGTAGCCGAGCACGTCCCATCCTGTATCCGTCACCGGCCGTCGCGAGTTCGCTGACACGCCGTACACGATGAGGAAGTCGATCTCCGGAGCGAGGAGCGCCCGCTCGACGAGCTGCACGGCGTCGCGATGGCTGAGCCAGCCCCAGAGGTAGGTGGGTTTCCGTGGTTCGTCCGCGAAGCCGATGATCCGGAGGCAGACGACCTCGAGCCCGAACTTGTCGTTGTAGAGCCTTCCGAGGGCTTCACCGGCGACCTTGGACCACCCGTACAGCGTGTCGGGCCGTGGTGCGAGCCGCGGGTCGCCGGGATCTCCGAGCGGCGTGAAGCCATTCGCGTGGATGCTGCTCGCGTAGACGACGCGCCGGACGCCGCCCTCACGGGCACCTTCGAACACGTTGTACGTGCCCGTCACGTTCACCTCGACGATGTCGTCGAAGGGTGCTTCCGTCGGGATCGCGGCGAGATGGACGACCGCGTCGCATCCGTCGAGCGCCATCGCGACGGCGTCACGATCCCGGATGTCGACCGACACGCGCTCCTCGTTCGGGGCCGGATCGGTGATCGGCTCCGTATCGATCGATCGGAGCGTCGCAGCGAGTTCCGCGAGACGCGGCCGGAGCACCGTGCCGATCGTGCCGCCGGCGCCCGTGAGCGCGATCGTCGGCATCGGCGCGTCAGGCATCGTGGTCACCGGAGCCGTTCGGGTCCGTCGGCGAGATAGAACGGGCATCCTCTCGCTCGTCCGTCACATCGATGATCCTGACGCCCACGGCCTGCGCGAGCACGACCCCGGACCTGATGACGTCCTCGACCGGCATGCCGACGCCCCGTAGCCGCTCCGGTGATCTCACGGCGTCGAGGTCACACCCGGGCGGTGTCGCCGAACTCCTCCGGGACGTCCGGAGGAGATGGCTCGCGCGGTGCGTCCGGTGTCTTCTTCGCGCTCACCTCGCGAACCCTAGCTGGGTGCGCCGTGTCGGCCGGCCGGCGACCGACGCCGGTCGAACGGTGTGCGTCGCTCCCACGCCTGTGGGGAAGCACCACCGTCATGGCGGGGATCGCGCTGTTCCGAGCCTTGAAGCTGGGCGACCTGCTGTGCGCGGTGCCGGCGTTCCGAGCCGTGCGGCTGACGGAGCCCGATCCGAGGATCACCCTGATCGGGCTTCCGTGGGCGGCGGGGTTCGCGGCTCGCTACCGGCACCTGTTCGACGACTTCATCGCGTTCCCGGGATGGCCGGGGATGCCGGAGCAACCGCCCGGCGACCCCACGGCGTTCCTCGCCCGCGCCCGCGAGCGCGTATTCGACCTCGCGGTCCAGATGCACGGCAGCGGAGGGGTGACGAACGGGATCGTCGCCGCGCTCGGAGCGGCGCATACGGCAGGCTTCGGGTCGCCGGGCGCCGCGCCGCTCGACGACGTGCTCCCGTACCCGGACGATCTCCACGAGGTTCGGCGTCACCTCGCGCTCGCTGACCACCTCGGGTTCTCGTCGGCCGGTGAGGCGCTCGAGTTCCCGATCACGGACGAGGATCGAGCCGAGGCTGCGTCGCTCGGCATCGATGGCGCCGGACCGGTCGCCGTCGTCCACTGCGGAGCCATCTCGGGGCGCCGCTGGCCGGCGGGCCGCTTCGCCCGCGTGACCGAAGCGCTCGCCCGTGGGACGGACGTCGTGTTGACGGGGTCGGCGGCCGAGCGAGACGCCACCGGGCACGTCGCCTCGCTCGCGGGAGCGCCCGTCCGCGACCTGGCGGGCCGGACGACGCTTGGCTCGCTCGCCGCGGTGATCGAGCGTGCGCGGATCGTGGTGACGAACGACACCGGCGTGTCGCATCTGACCGCCGCGATCGGAACGCCGAGCGTCGTGCTGTTCCTCTCGTCGGATCCGCGGCGGTGGGCGCCGCTCGACGCGCAACGTCACCGGGCCGTGACCCATCCCGCGATCACTGCCGCGCACGCGGCCCACCCAGAACGCGCCGGCGCGCTGCCGGAGCGCTGCATCGCGGACGGATGCGAGCGCCATCCGGGCCTGCTCGACGCCGATCCGGGCGGTGTCGAGGTCGACGCGGTGCTTGCGGCGATCGACGCGGTGACGGCACGAGGGGCCGTCGGCGCGCCCGGCCGGCACGCGATCACATGAGGCAGAACAGCGGCGTGCGGGCGACCGCGGCCGCCGACCACGCCCCGACGATCCGTCCGTCGAGCGCTCGCACCCGGTACGTGTACGCGGTGTCGATGCCGAGGTTCTCCTCGCGAGCGCTCGTGACGTCGGCGGCGAACGCTCCCACGCGCTCGAACGCGTCGCCGGCCGTCCCGCGCCTCCAGACCTCGTAGCCCGATGCCCCGGCGACGGGTTCCCACGACAGATCGGCGCGGGTCGACAGCAGCCCGTCGCAGGACGTCGCGACGGTGACGCCGGTGGGCGCCGGGAGCGGCCCGGGACCGTCGACCGACGGACGAACCGGCGTCGCGGCGCCGAGCAGCGCCGGAAGCACGATCGCGCCGGCGCTCGCGAACGCGGCCACGAACGTGAGCCACGCGGCGAGTCGGACCAGCCGAGGGCGCAGGGGGCGCGCCCTCGGCGCCTCGGCCGCTCCGATCGCGAGCGGTGCGACGCGCGGCGCCTCGGCCGCTCCGACGGCGAGCGGTTCGGCGCGCGGCGCCGGTGGTCCCACGGCGAACGGCTGCGGGGGTTCGTCGAGACGACGTGTCTGCGGCACCGCTCCGGTGATCGACCGGCGTTCGGTCGACGCATCGGGTGGCGCCTGCACGGCCTCGACCGGAGCCGTGATCGCGACCTCCGACGAGGAGGCGATCGCTCGGAGCGCCCGCGCGACGTCGGTGAGGTCGTCGGGACGTTCGGAGGCGTCGTACGCGAGGAGCTGCTGCACGAGCGCGTCGAGGTCGTCCGGCACCGCGGGGTTCCATCCGCGCACCGGGACGGGACGGCGGACCTGCAGGCGCCGCGCGATGGCGGCGTCGTCGCCGCGGAACGGCGGTGTTCCCGTGAGGAGCTCGTACAGCACGGCACCGAGGCCGTACGCGTCGATCCGCTGATCGCCCTGATGACCGGCGAGGACCTCCGGAGCCGCGTACGCGACCGTGCCGTGGACCGACGTCGAGCTCGGGACCCGCTGCATCGCGCGCGCGATCCCGAAGTCCAAGACCTTCGCGCGACCGTCGCGATCGATCATGACGTTGCCGGGCGTGACGTCGCGGTGCACGACCCCGCGCTCGTGCGCGTGTGCGAGCGCTTCGGCCACGTCGGCGCCGAGCGACGCGACGGTCGCCGCCGGGAGAGCTCCTTGCCGATTGAGCACCTCGACGAGGGTCGACCCGGCGACGTGCTCCATCACGATGAAGACGCGGTCGTCGTGCCGTCCCGCGTCGAAGACGGCGACGATCCGCGGATGTGACAGGCGGGCCGCGGTTCGAGCCTCGCGTTCGAACCGCGCGCCCGAGCGATGATCGGTGGCCAGCGTCGGGCGGAGCACCTTGATCGCGACCGTGCGGTCGAGGACCGGGTCCGCGGCCTCGTACACCTCACCCATCCCGCCGCGCCCGATCATCGCTCGCAGCTCGTAGCGCCCGCCGAGGACCGCGCCGGTCAGCGGGCGTTCCGAAGGGGACGGAACGTCGATCGAGCCGGAACGGGAAGGCGACGGGGTGCGCATGGACCGATCGATGCTATCCCGAGGCGCGGGTTCCGGTGGAGGGACCGCCGGACGCGCTGACGAGCGTCGGAACCCAGGAGCGTCGTCGCGTCCGGCGGGCTATCGTCCGCCCTGTGAACGTGATCGAGGTCGAAGGGCTCCGCAAGGAGTACCGACGCCTCCGCGGCGGGAGGACGGTCGCCGTCGCAGGGCTCGACCTCGAGGTTCCCGAGGGCGGGGTGTTCGGCTTCCTCGGCCCCAACGGCGCCGGCAAGACGACGACGATCCGGTGCCTGCTCGGGCTGGTGCGCCCGACCGCCGGTCGTCTCCGGATGCTCGGCGCCGACGTTCCCGGCCGGTTGGGCGGCGTGATCGACCGCGTCGGGTCGATCGTCGAGCAGCCCGCGCTGTTCCCCCGCTTCTCCGGGCGTCGGAACCTCGAGATCCTCGCGCACGTCGTCGGCGCCGGGTCGACGGCGATCGACGCGGTGCTCGAGCGCGTCGGCCTCGCCGACCGGCAGCACGACGCGGTGCGTACGTACTCGCTCGGCATGAAGCAGCGACTCGGGATCGCGGCCGCGCTCCTGAAGGACCCCGGCGTGCTGATCCTCGACGAGCCCGCGAACGGGCTCGACCCCGCCGGGATCGTGGAGGTCCGGGAGCTGATCCGCTCGCTCGGACGTGAAGGTCGCACCGTCTTCGTCTCGAGCCACATCCTCTCGGAGGTCCAGCAGACCGCCGACCGCGTCGCGATCATCGCGCGCGGTCGGGCGGTCACGTCCGGCGCGGTGGACGACGTCTTGTCGACGAGCGGGTCCCGCGGGTTGCTCGTCGGCGTCGACGACCCTGCCGCGGCGCAGCGCGCACTCGCCGACGCGGGGATCGCGGCGACGGTCGACACGATGCGACTGCGCGTGAACCTTCCGCCGGACGCGGCATCGTCGGTGACGCGGGCGCTGGCCGAGCGCGGGATCTACCTCAGCGAGCTGCGCGTCGACGAGGCGGATCTCGAGACGGTCTTCCTCGAGCTCACGCGGGACGCCGGGGTGGATGCGCCGTGACCGGGCTCATCCGGTCGGAACTGCTGCGCGCGCGGTCGCGCCGGATCGTGTGGGTCCTCACCGTCGCATCGATCGCGGGGATCGTCGTCGGCGTCACGATCGCGATGGCGAACTCCCGTCCTCCCACCGACCGTCAGATCGAGCGAGCGACGGCCCAGCACGCCCGCGACCTCGAGGGTTGCATCGCCGAGGGGCCGTACGGCGACGGTGAGCTCCCTCCCGGCTCCTCGTCGGTCGAGGAGTACTGCGAGCAGAACGTGCGCATCGAGTTCTACCTTCCGAACGACGACATCAAGCTCGCCGACACGCCGGAGATCCTCGAAGGTGCGTCGTTCATGCTCGCGCTCCTCGCGATCGTCCTCGGAGCATCCCTCGCGGGCGCGGACTGGTCCACCGGGACGATGACGACGGTGCTCGCGTGGGAGCCCCGTCGCGTCCGCGTGTGGCTCGTCCGCGCGATCGTCGTGGCGGCGGTCCTGGCGATCGTCCTCGTGGTCGTCCAGGCCGTCTTCACCGCGGCGTGGTTCGTGGGGACGACCGTTTCGGGGACGACCGAGACCGGGCGGGGCTTCGGCGGCTCGGTCACGAACGCGCTGTGGGTCGGCACCGTGGTCGCCGTCGCGTTCGGCCTCGTCGCCCACGCGCTCGCATCGGTCGGCCGCTCCACGATCGCCGGGGTCGGCGTGATCGTCGGCTACGCGATCATCGTCGAGGGGTTCGTCGCGGGGTTCGTCGAGGATCTCGCGCCGAGGCTGCTGATCCGGGCCGCGACGGTGGTGATCTCGGGCAACCCGATGCTGTCACGCGGCGCGACGGTGGCGTACGCGCCGGACGGCAGCCTCGTCGGGACGGAGGGGGCCGCCGTCCTCCTGAGCGTCGAAGGCGCGTGGGTCGTCGTCGGCGCCTACGTCGTGACGCTCGGACTCCTCGCGATCGCCCTGTTCCAGCGTCGCGACGTGCAGTGATGCCGCGCCCGGCGGAACCCCCGTCGTATACTGCGGAACCTCCGGCGGCACGGCGGCACACCGTGTGACCTGCGCGTTCGCCCCGGAACACCGTCCACATGACCCTTTCCGACAGCACCCTCACGCTCCTGGCGATGATCGCCGTGGGTCTGTCGGTGCTCGCGGTGATCTTCTCGATCGTCGGCGGGAGCCGGCGCCAGCGCTCGGCGCCGACGGGCTTCACCGGCGACGAGGCCGTGGGGGCGCTCCTCGGGCGGATCGAGCGGATCGAGACCGCCGTCCGGTCGCTGAACTCGACCGACAAGCGGCAGCAGGTGCTGATCGAGGGAAGCGTCCGGCGCGTCGCGCTGCTCAGGTACGACGCGTTCGAGGACGTCGGTGGCAGGCTCTCGTTCTCGTGTGCGCTCCTCGACGACCATGGCACGGGCGTCGTGCTGACGTCGATCAACGGGCGTCAGGACACGCGCGTGTACGCGAAGCCGGTGCGGGAACGGACGAGCACGTACAACCTGTCGATCGAGGAAGAGGAGGCGATCCGCCAGGCGATGGCAGACCCGGCCGACGAGACGGTGCCGACCAGACGGTGAGGACGCGATGATCTGGAAGCGGGAAGACGCGGAGACGGCGCGCGAACCGGCCGGCGAGTCACGTTCCGAGGGCAGGACCCACGAAGGGAGGAGCCGCGACATGGCGGACAACGGAGAGGTCACGATCGTCGGCGCCGGCGCGCGCCTCGAGGGGACCGTGGTCTCCGCCGGCAGCCTTCGGATCGACGGACAGATCAAGGGACAGATCAACGCCGACGGCGACGTCACGCTCTCGCCGCAGAGCCAGGTCGAAGCCGACATCCGCGCGCAGAACGTGAGCGTCGCGGGGCGCTTCAAGGGCAACATCATCGTCAAGAGCAAGGCGCATCTCGCGAGCGGCGGTCGGATCGACGGCAACATCACGTCGAAGACCCTCGTCGTCGAGGAAGGCGGCACCTTCCACGGCCAGAGCATCATGGATGCGTCGGCCGCGGCCGGCACCGGCGGCGCCCAGGCGGGCCAGGGGTCTGCGAGCGACGGCCGCGCCGCGCAGCCCGCCGGGCAGACGCAGCAGGTGAAGGCCTGACGCGATGCTCGACGTCAGGGCGATCCGCGAGGATCCCAAGCCGTTCCGAGCCGGGCTCGCCCGGCGGAACCTCGGCGACGCGGTCGACCAGCTGCTCGCCGCGGACGGACGCCGTCGCGAGCTGACGCAGCGCGTCGACGACCTGCGGGCCGAGCAGAACCGCGCGTCGAAGCAGATCGGCAAGGCGAGCGGCGACGAGAAGCAGAAGCTGATCGACGAGGTCGCCTCGGTCTCGGCGGAGCTCAAGCGCCTCGAGCCCGAACTCGCCGGCGCCGAGGCCACGTTGACCGAGCTGCTCGCGCAGACGCCGAACGTCCCCGACGAGAGCGCGCCCGACGGCTTCACCGACGACGACGCCGTCGAGGTCCGCCGCAACCACGACGAGCCGCCGGCGTTCGACTTCGAGCCGAAGGACCATGCCGAGCTCGGAGCCCTCCTCGGCGTGCTCGACACCGAACGTGGCGCGCGTACGAGCGGGTCACGGTTCGTCTACCTGCTCGGCGACCTCGTGCTCGTGCAGTTCGCGCTCGTGCAGCACGCGATGGGCGTGCTCGTCGAGAGCGGGTTCACGCCGGTGATCCCGCCCGTGCTCGTGCGCGAGGAGGCGATGTACGGCACGGGGTTCCTGCCGACCGACGAGGTGAACATCTACACGACCGAGCAGGACGACCTGTACCTCGTCGGCACGAGCGAGGTGCCGCTCGCGGCGTTCCACATGGGCGAGATCGTCGACGAGGCGGATCTTCCGCTGCTGTACGCGGGGTACTCGACGTGCTTCCGACGGGAAGCCGGCAGCTACGGCAAGGATCTCGGCGGGATGTTCCGCGTGCACCAGTTCGACAAGGTGGAGATGTTCGCCTTCACGACGCCCGAGACGTCGTGGGACACCCACGAGCGCATGGTCGGCATCGAGGAGACGATCATCGGGAACCTCGAGCTGCCGTTCCGCGTGGTCAACATCGCGGCGGGTGACCTCGGAGGTTCCGCCGCGAAGAAGTACGACATCGAGGTGTGGCTCCCGGGGCAGCAGCGGTACCGCGAGCTGACCTCGTGCTCGAACTGCACCGACTACCAGGCTCGGCGTCTCCAGACGCGGGTGCGTCGCGGCGAGGGAGAGAAGCAGGGCCGGCTCGAGGTGCTCCACACGTTGAACGGAACGGCGACCGCGATCGGTCGCACGCTGATCGCGCTGCTCGAGAACCACCAGCGCGCCGACGGATCGGTCGAGCTGCCGCAGGCGCTGCACCCGTACCTGCCCGAGCGCGCGCGCGTGCTCCGCCCGCGCGCGTGATCGCGCGCCCACCACATAGAGAACGCGGCCGATGGGCTGTCGCCCACCGGCCGCGTCGCTTCCTCCGATCTGTCACCCCGGAACGGCGTGCTGTGGTCAGGCCTCCGGCGGAAGCAGCACGGCGTCGATCACGTGGATCACGCCGTTCGACGCCGCGATGTCGGTCTCGACGACGGTGGCGGTGCCACCCTGCCCGTCGGTGATCGTGACGCCTGCGTCGGCGACCTCGATCTCGAACGCGGCGCCGTTCACGGTCTCGACCTCGCCCGACGCAACGTCGGCGGCCATCACCTCAGCCGGCACGACGTGGTACGTCAGGATCCCGGCGAGCGCCTCCTGGTTCTCGGGCATCAGCAGGTCGTCGAGCGTGCCCTGCGGCAGGGCTTCGAACGCCTCGTTCGTCGGGGCGAACACCGTGAAGGGGCCCTCGCCGGCGAGCGTCTCGCCGAGGTCGGCGGCCTCGACGGCTGCGAGCAGCGTCGAGAACCGCTCGTCACCGGCGACGAGGTCGGTGATCGTGTCCGACGCCTGCATCTCCGCTTCCATCGACGGCGAGCTCGCGGCCGTCGGTGCCGCCGCGGTGCCGTCGTCGCCGTCGCTGGTGCATGCCGCCGCCACGACGGCGAGCGCCGCGAAGGCGCCGATCATCAGTTTCCGTGTTCCGCGCACATGGACCTCCTTGGTCGGGGGGCGTCGGCCCCGCGTCGTCAGAGGCGATCCGCACGGGCGCGCGGGCTGGATCGGCAGGAACGGTTTGCTGCATAGGTTCTGGCGATAACCCATGCAGCCGAGCTGCTCGGATACCGGGGAAAGCGGCCCGCGTGACATCGTTCCTGGCGCGAGCGAGCAGGAGCTACCGACGTCCGCGGCCGGCGCGGCTGCCGCCCGTCACGCGCCTGCGAGGCGACGGCTCGCGCTCGCGTTGCGACGTGACGTCGATCGTCAGGCCCTGCCAGATCGCGGGCGTCACGCCGTCGGGGGTCACGCGGCGCGCGGTCCCGTGGAACCATCGCGTCGAGCCGTCACGCAGCACGACACGGTATTCGTCGACCCACAGCTCGCCGGTGCGGTCCGAGCGACGGCTCCTCGTTATCGCACGGTCGCGATCGTCGGGGTGGAGCATCCGTTCGAAGTGGCCGGGCTCCGCGATCAGCTCCTCGGGGTCGTATCCCAGGAGCTCGCGAGCCTGCGGCCCGATGTAGGTGAACCGGCGCCACCCCGTCTCGGGGTCGACCTGTTCGGTCCATGGGATCGCCGGCATGCCTTCGAGGAGGGCCGACGCCGCCGCGAGGTCGTCGCGCGCGCGGATCGCGGCGTCCTGCCGGTCGGTGACGTCGACGAGCAGCCCGACGAACCTCGATGGCCGCCCGTCGGCGTCGCGCATCGCGCATCGAGCGCGGCTGTGCACCCACACGATCCTTCCATCCGCGGCGAGGACCCGGTAGTCGATCGCCCACGGCGCGCCGGTCGCGAACGCCGACCGCGTCGTCGCGATCACGGTCTCGCGGTCGTCGGGGTGGATCACCTGTGCCC
>DATHTO010000087.1:0-12515 GCA_035463115.1 Actinomycetota bacterium
GTTGATCCGCGGCATCGCGCGCGACGTCCTGGGCGTGACGTCGAAGATCCCGTTCGGCCGGACCTCGACCTATCGGGACATCGCGGACCGGATCGGACGGCCGCGCGCCGCCCGCGCCGTCGGGAACGCGTTGGGCTCGAACCCGATCCCCATCGTGATCCCGTGCCACCGGGTGCTGCGGAGCGGCGGCGCGCTCGGTGGCTACGGCGGGGGCATCCCGCGGAAGCAGCACCTCCTCGCCCTCGAGGCGGAGTCGAGCCGCTGAACGTCGCGGCCGCCCTCGGAGCGGCCGGTACACTGGGAGCCTCGTGGGAGCCGAATCGCCGAGAGAGGAGTGCGGGCTCTTCGGGGTCTGGGCGCCCGGCGACGACGTCGCCAGGCTCGCCTACTTCGGCCTCTTCGCGCAGCAGCACCGCGGGCAGGAATCCGCCGGCATCGCGGTCGGCGACGGAACGAACATCCTCGTCTACAAGGACCTCGGGCTCGTCAGCCAGGTCTTCAACGAGGCGACGCTCACGACGCTCCACGGCGATCTCGCGATCGGCCACACCCGGTACTCGACGACCGGCTCGACCACGTGGGAGAACGCCCAGCCGGTCTTCAAGACCGATGGCGCGCATTCCGTGGCGCTCGGTCACAACGGGAACCTCGTGAACACCGGCGAGCTCGCGTCGCTCCTCGGAACGGCGGGCGCCGCGACGACCGATTCCGACGTCGTGACGACCCTGATCGCGAACGAGGCCCGGATCGAGGGCAGCCTCGAGGAGGGTGCGTTCCGCGTCCTTCCGACGTTGCGCGGGGCCTTCTCCTTCGTGTTCATGGACGAGCGCAGCGTGTACGCGGCCCGCGATCCCCACGGCGTGCGTCCGCTCTCGATCGGTCGGCTCCCGAACGGGTTCGTCGTCGCGTCGGAGACGTGCGCCCTCGACATCGTCGGCGCGACGCTCGTCCGCGACGTCGAGCCGGGCGAGCTCGTGCGGATCGACGACCGGGGCTTGCACGCACGCCGGTTCGCCGAGTCGCCGAAGCGGTCGCTCTGCATCTTCGAGTTCGTCTACCTCGCCCGGCCGGACTCGCGGATCCGCGGCCTGAGCGTGTACGAGTCGCGTCGAGAGATGGGCCGACGCCTCGCCGCGGAACATCCCGTCGAGGCCGATCTCGTGATCGCGGTGCCGACGACCGGGCATTCCGCCGCGCAGGGCTACAGCGAGGTCAGCGCGATCCCCTACGGCGACGGGCTGTACAAGAACAACTACGTCGGCCGCACGTTCATCCAGCCGTCGCAGGCGTTGCGCGACCGCGGCGTCAAGCTGAAGCTGAACCCGCTGCCGGACTCGATCCGCGGCAAGCGGCTCGTCGTGGTCGACGACTCGATCATCCGCGGCACGACGACGCGGCAGATCGTGACGGCGCTCCGCGAGGCCGGCGCCACCGAGGTCCACATCAGGATCACGTGCCCGCCGACGCAGTGGCCGTGCTTCTACGGGATCGACATGCCCACGCGCCAGGAGCTGATCGCGGCCGATCTCGGCGCCGATCAGATCCGGGACTACGTCGGCGCGGATTCCCTCGGCTACCTCTCGCTCGACGCGATGGTCGAGTCCGCGGGTGGCGAGAAGGCCTCGTTCTGTCGGGCGTGCTTCGACGGCGAGTACCCGATCGCGGTCCCCGAGGGCGCCGGCAAGTTCGTGCTGGAGGACCAGCTCCAGTTGCCGACCGCCTGACGCCGTGAGCGACGCCTACCGGCGCGCGGGCGTCGACACCGAGGCCGCCGCCAAGGCCGTGACGCTGATCGCCGAGCTCGCCGCGTCGACGAAGCGCGAGGAGGTCGCCGACGACGTCGGCGGGTTCGCAGGTCTGTTCCGGGTCGGCGAGAGCAAGCTCCTCGCGGCCGCGACCGACGGCGTCGGCACGAAGCTCGAGATCGCCCGTCTCGCGGGGCGCTACGACACCGTCGGCATCGACCTCGTCGCGATGTGCGCCGACGACGTGGTCTGCACGGGGGCCGAGCCGTTGTTCTTCCTCGACTACCTCGCGATCGGACGCGTGGTGCCCGAGCGCGTGGCCGCGATCGTCGAGGGCGTCGCCGAGGGCTGCCGCCGAGCCGGCTGCGCGCTGCTGGGCGGCGAGACCGCGGAGCATCCCGGCGTGATGCCGGAGGACCAGTTCGACCTCGCGGGGTTCTGCGTCGGGATCGTGGACGAGCGCGATCTGCTCGGACCGCATCGCGTGCGAGAGGGCGACGTCGTGATCGCGCTCGCCTCGAGCGGGCTCCACGCGAACGGCTACTCGCTCGTGCGGAGCGCGCTGCTGCCGCGGTTCGCGCTCGACGAGACGCTCCCCGAGCTCGGCCGGTCGCTCGGTGAGGAGCTGCTCGAGCCGTGCGCGATCCACGCTGCCGACGTGATGAGCCTGCATCGCCGGGGACTCCTGCGCGCCGCGGCCCACGTCACCGGCGGCGGCGTGTACGAGAACCTGCCGCGAGCGCTCCCGGCAGGGCTCGGTGCGACGATCGAGCGGGGCTCGTGGCCGGAGCAACCGATCTTCCGGCTCGTCGGTGAGGCGGCCCGAGCGACCGACGAGGACCTGTTCGGAACGTTCAACATGGGGATCGGCATGGCGCTGGTCGTGGAGCCCGCGAACGCCGACGAGGTCCTGGACCGGACGGCGGGGCGGTCGTTCCGGGTGGGGACCGTCGACACCGGACCCGGCGTCCGCATCGTCTGACGGGCTGGCCCTGTGGGGCTATCCCGCCATCACCCTCGAGCCCTGGACCTTCGGCGCCCCGTCGCACGACCGGGCGAGTCGGAAGTACGGCCACACGACGCATGGAGGAGCGGCCGCGCACAGCCGTTGCTGACGGTGGCATGCAGGAGACGCGGACGGGTCCGAGCGTGCTCGTCGTCGACGACGAGCCGCAGGTGGTGTGGGTGCTCCAGTTCAGCCTGGAGTCGGAGGGGTACGAGACCTACACGGCCAAGAACGGCATCGAGGCGCTCGACCGGATCGCCGAGCACCATCCGCAGCTGATGGTCCTCGACGTGATGATGCCCCAGATGGACGGATGGACGGTGCTCGAGCGGTTGCTCGAGCTGCCCCGTGAGGAACGCCCCCGGGTCGTGATGGTCACGGCGCTCGCTTCGCTCCGCGATCGCACGAAGGCCGCCGAGCTCGGCGCCGACGCGTACGTTCCGAAGCCGTTCGACGTCGAGGAGTTGATCGACGTGCTCCACGGGCTCGAACGGGCGTCGTAGCCCGCCTTCCGCCTTCCCCTTCTGTTCAGTGCGAGAAGCGCTGATGCTCGGAGGGGACGACCGTCGTGCCGACGGCCTTCAACGTGAGCACGGGCTCGTCGAGGAACTCCGCCGCGCTGTCGCTGATGTCGGTCCGTGCCGTTCCGACCTTGTGGATCTCGAACTCGCACCGGCGTGAGGTCTTCCCGACGGACACGACGCGGCCGCGCGCCTCGATCCAGTCGCCGGCGTAGAGCGGGGCGAGGAACTCGACGGACTCGTACGCGCGGAAGAGTCCCTCGTCGCCGTCGTAGCGCATCGCGAGTTCGGTGATGAGGTCTCCGACGATCTTGAGCTGGGTCGCGCCCGCGACGAGGTTGCCTCCGTAGTGAGCGTCCTCCTGCCCGAGGCGCAGGCGGATCAGGGACGTGGGCAGCTCGCTCATCGCGTCGTTCCTCTCGTCGGGCGGGCGGTGCGGCCTCAGGCCGGGGGATCGGGGATCAGCTTGCCGTGGCGGACGCCGCGGGCGGGCACGCGGATCTCCGAGCCGTCCTTCTTCCGGACGAAGTACGTCTCGGCCTCACGGTCCCAACGCTCGAAGACCCCGACGACCTCGGAGATGTAGCCGTTCGGAAGCTCGAACTGGAACGTCACGCGCTTGCCGACGTCCTGGGGGGTGACCTGGTTGCGTCCCTCGCCGCTCCTCGCCATGGCGGCCGTAGCCTACCGGCCGCACGCCGCGGCGGGGCCGGCGCTCAGGCGAGGCGAACGATCGTGCCGGCGGGCGGTTCCGGATAGTCCTCGGGATGGGCCGCCCACGCGAGGATCTCGAGCCCGTCGACGATCCGCGGGCCGGGGCGCGAGAAGTACGACGTCGCATCGACGGCGAAGACGTTGCCGTTGCGGACCGCGGGCGTGTCGGCGAACTCCGGCTGATCGAGGAAGGTTCCGGCCTCCTCCTCCGCCTCCTCCAGGTAGTAGCCGCACGGCATGAACACGATCACCTCCGGCGCGGCCGAGCGCACCTCGTGCCAGGCGACCTCCCGGGACGGCTGACCCTTCTCGGCGAGGACCGGAACGGCGCCGACGGCCTCGATCATCTCCGGGATCCAGTGGCCGGCCGAGAACGGTGGGTCGGACCACTCGAGGCAGAACACGCTCAAGCTGAGCACCCGCTTCGCCGTGTCCTTCACCTTCGCGATCCTCGTCCGCATCGCCTCGGCGACCTCCTTGGCGCGCTCCTCGCGATCGAGGGAGCTGCCGACCGACTCGATCTGCGTGACGATCTCCTCGAGGGTGTTCGGGTCCAGCGACACGACCTTCGACCCCGGCAGACCCAGCTCGTCGAGCGCGCGCTGGACCTGCCCGGACGGAACGGCGCACACACGACACAGGTCCTGCGTGAGGATGACGTCGGGCCGCTCGCGGCGGAGCAGCTCGCGGTCGAGGATGTAGAGCTGCCCATCGCCGCTCGCGACCTGGCTCCGGACGGCGTCGTCGATCTCGCGCGGCGTCTGGATGCGTCCCTGAGGGAGGGCGCTGCGGGAGATGACGGGCTTCGTGACGGCATCCGGCGGGAAGTCGCACTCGTCGGTCACGCCGACGAGGTCGTCGCCCAGCCCGAGCGCGTAGACGATCTCGGTCGCCGCCGGCAACAGGGATGCGATCTTCATCGCGGCAAGTCTCGCAGGCGTGTCGGTGACTGCAACAGGTGGACCAGGTCCGTCAGGGCGCGACCGGCCGCGGCGCCGTCCAGCACCCGGTGGTCGAACGTGAGCGAGATCGTCGCGGCCGGGCGCGCGCGGACCTCGCCGTCGACCACGAGGGCACGGGGCGCGATCACGCCGAAGGCGAGGGTGACGGCCGTTCCGGGGGACAGGATCGGGGTGCCCGCCTCGCTCCCGTACGAACCGGTGTTGCTCACCGCGACCGTCGCGCCGTCGAGCTCGCCCGGCCGCAGGGCACCGGCGCGGGCGCCGTCGGCGAGGCGACGGATCTCGGCGGCGACGCCCGCGATCCCGCGGGGCCCGGCATCGCGCAGGACCGGAACCACGAGACCGCGTTCCGTGTCGGCCGCGAGCCCGACGTGCACGTCCGACGACAGCAGGATCGCGTCGCCACCCCATGCGGCGTTGATCAGTGGATGCGACGGCACGATCGAGGCGAGGGCCGACACGACCACCGCCAACGACGACGCCTCGACCTCCCCGCGGAACGCTTCGAGCTCGGTGCAGTCGACCGTGCGGAACGTCGTCACTTGGGGGATCGACCATTGCCGTTCGAGGTTCTCCGCGATCGCGCGGCGGGTGGCGGTGACGGGCACCCTGGTGACGGCGTCCTCGGCTCCGGCGGATGGCCGGTCGGCGGCGGCGTGCACGTCGTCGGCGGTGATGCGCCCGCCCGGACCCGTGCCGTCGATCACGCGGAGGTCCACCCCGAGGTCCTTCGCGAGCTTCCGGACCACGGGTGTCGCGGCGACCGTTCCGGCCGCCCCGACGGATGATCGTTCCGTGGCCGCGACGGGCGTCGATGCATCGGACACGTCGTTCGCATCCTTCCCGTCGGTCCGCGGCGTCGGGGGCGCGGCGTCGCCCAGCTCGAAGGTGACGAGCGGCGCGCCGACCGCGACCACGCCGTCGACCTCGCCGTGGAGCCTCGCGACCGTTCCGGCGACGGGGGATGGGATCTCGACCGCGGCCTTGGCGGTCTCCACCTCGACGAGCGGTTGGTTCAGCGCGACGACGTCGCCCTCGGTGACGAGCCACGCGACGATCGTGCCGTCGTCGAGGCCTTCCCCGAGATCGGGCAGCGTGAAGACGTGCTCGGCCATCAGTAGGACACGACCTCGCGTGCCGCCTCGACGATGCGCTCGACGCTCGGGAGGTACCGCTGCTCGAGCGCGGCCGGCGGGTACGGAACGTCCCACCCCGTGACGCGGGCGACCGGTGCCGCCAAGTGGTCGAACGCGAGCTCCATCACCCGTGCGGCGACCTCGGCGCCCATCCCGAGCGTCAGCGGCGCCTCGTGCACCACCACGACGCGGCCGGTCTCGACCGCGCATCGTTCCAGCAGTTCGACGTCGAGCGGCGACAGCGAGCGCAGATCCACGACGCGGGCATCGATGCCGCCCGGCTCGAGCCGGGCGGCCGCCTCGAGACATCGCGTCACCATCGACCCGTACGCGACGATCGTGCAGGCGCCGCCGTCGCGCACGACGCGCCCGACGCCGATGCCCGGTCCGTCGAAGGCGAGCTCCCCGGCCTCCTTCGGCCAGTACCGGGACTTCGGCTCGAGGAAGATGACGGGATCGGGATCGGCGATCGCATGGCGCAGGAGCCGATACGCGTCGAGCGGCGACGACGGCGTGACGACCTTCAGGCCGGCCGTATGGACGTAGTAGGTCTCGGGGCTCTCGCCGTGGTGCTCCTTGCCGCGGATGCCGCCGAACGCGGGGATCCGCACGACGATCGGCATGTCGACCCGGCCGCGGGTGCGCATCCGCATCTTCGCGACGTGGTCGATGATCTGCTCGAGCGCCGGGTAGGAGAACGCGTCGAACTGCATCTCGACGACGCTCTTCCAGCCGGCGAACGCGAGTCCGACCGCAGCTCCGACGATGCCCGCCTCGCTGATCGGCGTGTCGAAGACGCGGTCGCCGCCGAAGCCGTCGAGGAGACCGTCGGTGACGCGGAACACGCCACCGAGGCAGGCGACGTCCTCACCGAACACGAGCACGCGGTCGTCGTCGCGCAGCGCGTCGTGGAGCGCCTGGTTCAGCGCGCCGACCATCGTGTGCTGCGCCGCGTCGGTCATCCGAGCGCCTCGCGCCGTTGCCGGTCGAGCGTCGCCGGGGGTTCCGCGTACGCCCAATCGAACATCCACTCCGCGGGAGGGGATCCCTCGGCCACCAGGCTCGCGCGCACGTCGTTCGCGAACCGCTCGGCGTCGTCCTCGAACGACGCGACGCCGTCCTCGTCGATGCGCCCGCTCGCGCTCATCCACGCTCGGAACCGCACGATCGGGTCGAACCGCCGCGCGACCTCGACCTCGGCGGGGTCGCGGTAGCGGCCGGCGTCGTCCGCGGTCGAGTGGGCCCCGATCCGGTACGTGAGCGCCTCGATCAGGGTCGGGCCGTCGCCCCGGCGGGCCCGCGCGACGGCGTCGGCGGTCGCGCGGTAGACCGCGAGGACGTCGTTGCCGTCGACGCGCACGCCGGGAACGCCGTAGCCCTCGGCGCGCTTCCAGATCTCGCCGGCCGTCTGACGCCGCGTCGGCACGCTGATCGCCCAGCCGTTGTTCTGGACGAAGACGACGGCCGGCGCGCGGAAGACGGCGGCCAGGTTCATCGCCTCGTGGAAGTCCCCCTCGCTGGTCGCGCCGTCGCCGATGTAGCCGAGCGCGACGGCGTCGGACCCGTCCTTCGCCACGCCGATCGCGTACCCGACCGCATGGCACAGCTGCGTGGCGACCGGGATGCAGATCGGACCGAAGCGCGTCGCACGCGGGTCGTACGGACCCCCGTGCCACGTGCCCCGGTGGTACCAGAGGTACTGGACCGGATCGACGCCACGGACGATCGCCGCCGCGAGCTCGCGGAACGTCGGCCACACGAAGTCGTCGGCTCCGAGCGCGAGCGCGGAACCGATCTGCGCCGCCTCCTGACCTTCGAACCCCGGATAGACCGTCAGCTCGCCCTGGCGCTGGAGCGCGATGCACTCGGCGTCGAGCCGCCGGGCGAGGATCATCCAGCGCAGGGCGGCGCGGAGCTGATCGTCGGAGAGCCCGACGTCGGTGTCGCCGACCGGGGTTCCGTCGTGAGCGAGGACGCGTTCGGGCTCGGTTCCTGCCCAGTGTTCGGGTGCCTCCATCCGCGCGGGCCCTCCCCTGACGGCGGCGTCGGGGCAGCGGTCGCGCCCACGACCGCGGAAGCATAGAGCCCGTCGCGCGGCCGCTCCGCCCGTCGCTAGACTCCGAGGTCGTGGTGCCCTCCGCCTTCCTGCGCGTGTACCAGCCGCTCGACGCGTTCGACCGCGACGAACAGGCCCATTGGGAGCGGTACGTCGTCGAGCGGAGCGTCGCTCATGAACCGCTCCAGCGTTCCGTCGACCGGCCGACGACCGGTGCGCTCGGGCTGCTCGCACCCGCCGGTGGCGAGCACGCGGACCTGCTCGTCGTCGACGGCAGGACCTACGTGTCGCCGTGGAGGATCCGGATGCGCGTGCTGGCCGCGATGCTCGCGTTCCGCGAGGCACGCCCGATGGAGCTGTGGGACCAGGTGATCCCGAAGAAGGAGGGCAGGCGCGCCGCGCGCGAGCTGGCCCGGTTGCGTCGACGCGATCCGCGGAGCGTCGCCTTCTGCCACCAGAGCCCGTGGCACGTGCCGATCCGGTGGTTCGTCCTCGTCGACGACGACGAGCGCTGGATCGGCGACGACGCGCGAGGCCGGACGCGCCTGCGGTATCGGACGACCACGCGCAAGGCGATGCGTCGCGCCGAGGCGGCGATCCCGGTACTTCGACGCTCGGACCTCGGGCCGATCAGCGAGCTCCTCGTCGACCTCCACCAGTGGATGGCCGTCTTCGACGCCCATGCGATCGTCGAGCTGGATTACGCGGACCTGTGCGACTTCCTCACGTGGGACGAGCTCGACGACGACCACAGCGCGCGCGACATCGCCGAAGCGCTCGATGCCCTCGGCGCGCACGAGTTCGCCAAGCCCGCCGAGATCTACCAGGGCGTCCTCTCGCGGTGGGCCGAGATCCGCAGCCGCGAGATCCTCAACTGACGCGAGTGCTCCCGCGATCGCGCCCGCCGAAGCACACAGGGGCGCTCAAGCAGCGAGGCGATCGCAGCGAGCCGATCGCAGCGAGCCGATCGCAGCGAGCCGAGCGATAGCGCCGGATGAACGGGTGGCTGGGGGCAGAATCGAACTGCCGACACCGCGGTTTTCAGCCGCGTGCTCTGCCAACTGAGCTACCCAGCCGTGGCGTCCCGCATCGGGACGACGGTCCGACGAGTCTACCGACCCCCGCCGCGCAGGAACCACCGGAGCGCGTGGGCCCGGACCGTCTCGGGCACCGTGTGTTCGGCCTCGAAGCGGACGAACCTCACGTCGTAGCCGGCGTCGCGCATCCGTTCCACCAGTGGCTCGCTCGTGCGTTCGATCGGCAGCGTGTCGTCGGACGTGCCGTGCGAGACGAACACCCGCGGAGACCCGATGGCGGTCCGCACGTCCATGAAGCCGGGGGAGAGCGCGATCACGTGACGGAACAGATCGCCGTTCGTGAGCCCGAGGGTCAGCGCGAACGAGGCTCCGTCGGAATATCCCGCGACGGCGACCTGACGCGGATCGACCGCGTACCGCGAGAACACCCGGGCGAGCGACCGGTCGATGAACACGGCGTCCGCGCCCGGATCCCCGAGCGCCAGATCCCACGTCCGACCCCGCGCCTCGGGCGCGACGAGGATCAGGTTGCGACGGTCGACGTCGTCGCGGAAGAACCGGAGCGCGGCTCGTGCCGTGCCGCCCGCGCCGCGGAGCGAGAGCACCAAGCGGGCCGGTCGCTGCGACGCGTACCTCTCCGGAACGACGAGCCAGCCGTCGCCCGGGGAGCCCGGGACGAGCGGGAGGATCCCCGTCGGGGCGTCACGAGCGACCTTCGCCGAGGGACGCGCGGTCAACCGATGGGGATCGTCGCGCTCGCTCGTCGCCTGGGCGCGTTCGTCCGGCGAGGCGAGGTCACCCGTTCCGACGCATGCCGTCACGCCGAGCGCGACGATGACCACGAGCAGCCGACGGAGCATCGCCGCTGGTGTTCCCGGCGGCGGGCTTCCGATGCGGCTCCGGACCGCTGACGGGGCGGCGGCGATGGCGCGCCTGACGGGCTTCGATCCCGCGATCTCCGCCTTGACAGGGCGGTGAGGACTCCGGACTCCTCCACAGGCGCATATGGGGTTGTCGCCTCGTGATGACGGCGCCGTACCGTGCCCCCAACGGGATTCGAACCCGTGCTTCCGCCTTGAAAGGGCGGCGTCCTAGGCCGCTAGACGATGGGGGCGGGTTCGACCTCCCTCGGGAACGCCGAGGAAGGATAGCAAGCGTCCCCATCGGAGAACTCCGCGTCGTCGGGGCGGTAGCCTTCGCGCGATGCCCGCGAACACGTCGTCGGCCAACTGCACGTACATCGTCCTGACCTGCATGGACTTCCGGTTCGTCGAACCGCTCCGCCGGTTCCTGGACGAGGAAGGCATCAGCGGGGACGCGGACCTGCTGGCATGGCCCGGAGGCGCCGCCTGCCTCTCGCTCCAGGACGAGCGGGATCGAGCGCTCGCGGGCGTCGTGCTCGCCCAGCGGATCCACGGCTGCGAACGGATCGTGCTGGCGACGCACGAGGACTGCCGTCGGCTCGGCGGTTCCGCGGCGCATCCCGACGCCGCCGCCGAGACGAGCGCGCTCCTGGATCATCTGTCCCGAGCCACGGAGGTGGTGCGCGCCTCGGTGCCGGGGCTCGAGCCTCGTCCCCTCGTCCTGCGCCTCGATGGCACCGTGTCCGAGGTCGACCCCTGACCGTCGACCACGCGGAACGACGTTCCGACCTCCACCCCGGACCCGTTCGGCAGCTCGAGCGTGTGCCGCACGCCCGGACGCGGGAGCAGCAGTCTGCCCGGCCGGACGGCGACGATGCGGCGCGCGATGCGGTGACCGTCGAGCCCGACGACGTCGATCGCGAACCGCATGCCGAACGTGTGCACGCTGCGGCATCGACGAAGGAACAGGCCGCAGCCGGCGGGGAGCGTGTCGAAGGCGTTGAGTCCTCGTCGCCGTTCTCGCCGGGTCTCCGGGATGTGAACCCGCCAGCGGCGGCCGGCATCGTCGGTCCACGTCTCGATCCGCACCGTCGCGACGCTACCGGCTCGGGCCGACGCGGCCGCGGACAGACGCCGCCTTCACAGCGGTGTGGGCCGCGCAGTACGGGCGGGCAGGGTGGGCCGGGCGGTGTGGGGCCTGTCGGTGTGGGGCCTGTCGGTGTGGGCCGGGCAGGATTCGAACCCGCGACACGAGGGTTAAAAGCCCCCTGCTCTAACCAGGCTGAGCTACCGGCCCCGGACCTGAGCGTAGCCGTTCGTGATCGGGAGCCTCCGATCGCGCCCGAACGCCTTGGGCGTGATCTTGATGCCTGGGGCCGCCTGACGGCGCTTGTACTCCGCTCGATCGATCATGCGCGTCACCCGTTCCACCGTCGCCCGGTCGTGCCCGCGCTCGACGATGCCGTCCACCCCGAGGTCATCCTCGACGTAGAGCTCCACGATCGGATCGAGCACGTCGTACGGCGGCAGCGAGTCCTCGTCCTTCTGCCCGGGCCGCAGCTCCGCGGACGGCGGCTTCGTGAGCGTGCTCGTCGGGATCGGTCCGTCGCCGACGTCCTGGGCGTTCCGCCACCGCGCGAGCTCGTACACCAGCGTCTTCGGAACGTCCTTGATCGGCGCGAACCCGCCGGCCATGTCGCCGTACAGCGTGGCGTAGCCGACGGCGGATTCCGACTTGTTGCCGGTCGTGAGCACCAGCGAGCCGAACTTGTTCGACAGCGCCATGAGGTAGTTGCCACGGATCCGCGCCTGGATGTTCTCCTCCGTGACGTCTTCGTCACGGCCGGCGAACAACGGCGACAGGGCAGCCTTGTACGCGTCGAAGACGTCGCCGATCGGAACGACGTCGTATCCGATCCCGAGCGCCTTCGCGAGGGCCTCGGCGTCGTCGAGGCTGTGCTGCGACGAGTACGGCGACGGCATCGCGAGCGCGCGGATCGCCGTCGGTCCGAGCGCGTCGGCCGCGATCGTCGCGACGAGCGCGGAGTCGATGCCGCCGGAGAGGCCGAGCGCCACGTCGCGGAAGCCGTTCTTCCGCACGTAGTCGCGCGTGCCGAGCACGAGCGCGCCGTAGACCTCGCCGGCGTCGTCCGGCCACGGCGGGCGGGCGTCGCCGCGGATCCCATCCTCGTCGATCGTGACGACGAGCAGGTCCTCGTCGAACATCGTCGAGCGGCACGCGATCTCGCCGTCGGCCGACATCACGAGCGACCCGCCGTCGAACACGAGCTCGTCCTGCCCTCCCACGGCGTTCACGTACACGAGCACCGCGCCGGTCTCCGCTACCCGATCGCGCAGCACCACCGAGCGGTCGCGGACCTTCGCGCGGTGGTAGGGGGACCCGTTGATGTTCACGATCACGGGGACGTCGGTGTATGCGGTCCACGGAGCACCCGGACCCCACGCGTCCTCGCA
>DATHTO010000088.1:0-35538 GCA_035463115.1 Actinomycetota bacterium
ACCGATCTCGCCCGTCATGATCATCAGGTCGGTGTCGGGGTCGGCCTCGAAGAGCTCGAGCGCCTCGACGAAGCCGATCCCGTGGACGGGGTCGCCGCCCATGCCGACGCACGTCGACTGCCCGATGCCCTTCGTCGTGAGTTCGTGGACGATCTGGTAGACGAGCGTGCCGCTCCGGCTCACGAAGCCGACGCGGCCCGGGGCGCAGACCTCGCCGGGGATGATCCCGACGTTCGCGACGCCCGGCGTGATGACGCCCGGGCAGTTCGGACCGACGAGCGTCGTCGACGTGCCCCTCAGGTAGCTGTGGACCTCGGCCATGTCGCGGACCGGGATCTGCTCGGTGATGCAGACGACGAGTCCGACGCCGGCGTCGGCGGCCTCGAGGATCGCCTCGGCGGCGAACCGCGGCGGCACGAAGATCATCGACGTGTTGGCGCCCGTCCCCCGCACGGCGTCGGCGACCGTGTCGAAGATCGGGATCCCGTCGAAGTCCTGGCCGCCCTTGCCGGGCGTCACGCCGCCGACGACCACGGTTCCGTAGGCGACGTTCCTGCGCGTGTGGAAGCTGCCCTCGCTCCCGGTGATGCCCTGGACGACCAGCTTCGTGGCGGCGTCGACGAGGATGCTCATGCCGCCTCCTTCGCGAGCGACGCGGCGTCGGCGGCGGCGCCGTCCATCGTCGGTGCGCTCACGATCCGCGGATGGGCGGCGTCCGTGATGATGCGGCGGCCTGCCTCCGCGTTCGTCCCGTCGAGTCGGACCACGATCGGAACCGTCGCCTCGACGCGTCCGAGCGCCTCGAGGATGCCCTGCGCCACGACGTCGCAGCGGGTGATGCCCCCGAAGATGTTGATGAACACGGCCCTCACCGACGGATCCGACAGGATGACCTCGAGCGACGTCGACATCGTGTCGGCGCTGGCGCCGCCGCCGATGTCGAGGAAGTTCGCCGCCTTCGCGCCGTGCTGCGCGACGACGTCGAGCGTCGACATCACGAGCCCGGCGCCGTTGCCGATGATGCCGACCTCGCCGTCGAGCTTCACGTACTGCAGCCCGGCCTCCTTCGCCCGCTGTTCGACGGGGTCGATCGGGAACTCGGCGCGGAGCTCCGCGAGATCGGGATGGCGGACGAGCGCGTTGTCGTCGATCGTGACCTTCGCGTCGAGGGCGATGACCTCGCCGCCCTCGAGCTGGACGAGCGGGTTCACCTCCACGAGCGTCGCGTCGCGGTCGTGGAGCACCGTGAAGAGCTTCCGCAGGATGTCGCCGGCACCCTCGCGCGCGTCGATCGGGAGCGTCCCGGTCAGCTCACGCACGTGGTACGTGCGCAGACCGAGCATCGGGTCGACGTGCACGCGACGGATCGCGTCGGGGCGTTCGGCGGCGAGCGTCTCGATGTCGACGCCGCCCTCGGCGGTCATCATCGCGAGGTACTCGCCGTTCGAGCGGTCGAGCACGATCGACGTGTAGAACTCCCGCGCGATCGGCAGCTTCTCCTCCACGAGGACGCGGTCGACGGCGTGCCCCGCGAAGCCGTCGCGCATCATCCGCGCCGCCTCGTCCGACGCCTGCTCCGGCGTATCGACGAGGACCACGCCGCCGCCCTTGCCGCGGCCTCCGGCCTGGACCTGGACCTTCACGACGGCGCCGCCGCCGAGGGTCCGCGCGGCCTCGGCGGCCTCATCGGCCGAGCGCACGACGATGCCGCGCGGCGTGGGGATATCGGAGGCGCGGAAGAGCTCCTTGCCCATGTGCTCGTAGAGATCCATCGGCTCCTCGGTTCGTCGGTGGTCGAACGGCGCTAGCCGGCCGCCGCGGGGTGCGAGAGTCGCTCACGGAGCCACGCCGCGATGTCCTGCGTGTTCGCTCCGGGGGTGAAGATCTTCTCGACGCCCTCCGCCTCGAGCGTCGGGATGTCCTCGGCGGGGATGATGCCTCCGCCGAAGACGAGGATGTCGTCGGCGTCGCGTTCGCGGAGGAGCCGGACGACCTTCGGGAACAGCGTCATGTGCGCGCCGGAATGGAGCGACAGTCCGACGGCGTCGGCGTCCTCCTGGATCGCGGTCTCGACGATCTGCTCGGGGGTCTGGTGCAGGCCGGTGTAGATCACCTCGAACCCGGCATCGCGCAGGGCGCGCGCGACGATCTTCGCGCCGCGGTCGTGGCCGTCGAGCCCCGGCTTCGCCACGATCACGCGGAAGGTCTCCCCCATCGTGGACGGAGTCTAGCGAAGCTCCGGCGCCGACCTCTCAGACGATGGTTCCGCGCCGGCTGTTGCGGAGCCGGGCGGAACCCGCAGAGACTTACCACCATGGACGTGCGTCGGACGTTCGACGATCCCGATGAGGTCGTGGAGTGCGCCGGTACCCGCGAGGAGGTCGTGACGACGATCGGAGGGCTCACGATGTCCCGGTCGACGCAGCCCCCCGGGTGGAGGTGGTCGGAGCACTTCAAGCCGCTCATCGGAGGCAACCTCTGCCAGGCCCACCACATCGGGATCGTGCTCTCCGGACGCCAGGGTGCGATCCTCGCCGACGGCACGACGATCGAGATCGGATCCGGCGACCTCTACGACCTCCCACCGGGCCACGACGGCTACACGGTCGGTGACGAGCCGTGCGTGATGACCGAGTGGTCGGGCGTTCGCACATGGGTCGGAGGGTCTCTCCGCCACCGCGTGGTACGCACGTTGATGTTCACGGACGTCGTCGACTCCACGAGGACGGCCTCGCGACTCGGCGACGCCGCCTGGCACGACCTCCTGTCGCTCCACGTCCACGCGTCACAGGACTCCGTCGAGCGGTTCGGCGGCGTCGTCGTGAAGCAGACGGGTGACGGCATGCTCGCCGCGTTCGAGGTCACCGCCGGAGCGGTCCGATGCGCACTGGCGATCCGCGACGATGCGACCCGCCAGGGCATCTCGATCCGTTGCGGCGTCCACACGGGGGGAGGTCGACCTCGCCGGAGGCGACCTGCGTGGGCTGGCCGTGCACGAGGCTGCCCGGATCATGGCCGCGGCAGGCGCCGGCGAGGTGTTCACGTCCGAAGCGACGATGGCCCTGTGCAGGCGCGCGGCGCTCACGTTCGAGGACGCCGGAGAGCATCAGCTCAAGGGCGTCCCCGACCTGTGGAGCCTGTTCCGTGTGGCAGGGACGCCCGACCAGGGAGCACCCGCACGATGAACGTGCCGGAGACCCGGTACGCGCGCACGCTCTTGCACCTCGCCGGGATGGAGCGCGCCTCGCTCCTCGCGTGGGGTGACGTGGCGGCGCTTGCCGTCGAAGGTGTCGGGCCGCTCGGGATCGAGATCCGCGCAGGGCTGCACACCGGGGAGATCCAACGCGACGGCGACGACGTGGCCGGGGTCGCGGGCGATGACGAGTTGAAGAGCGTGCCGGATCGGTGGCGCCTGTACCGGGTGGATGCGCGTGCCCGTCGGGAGACGTGAGGTGCCGGCACCCGAGACCCGCTACGCGAAGACGGCGGATGGCGTCCACATCGCGTACCAGGTCGTCGGCGAGGGACCGATCGACATCGTGTTCGTGATGGGCTGGGTCACGAACGTCGACGTGATGTGGGACGAGTCGGACTTCGCGAGGTTCCTCGAGCGGCTCGCGCGGTTCTCCCGACTGATCCTCTTCGACAAGCGCGGCGTCGGGCTGTCCGATCGCGTGTCGGATGACCGCCTCCCCGACCTCGAGACGAGGATGGACGACGTGCGTGCGGTGATGGACGCCGTCGGGTCCGAGCGAGCGGTCGTGTTCGGTGTTTCCGAAGGCGGCCCGATGTCGATGCTGTTCGCCGCCACGTATCCGGACCGGACCGTCGCCCTGGTCCTCTACGGGACGGTCGCGGACTTCACCGCTCGAGGGCCCGACTACAAGGAGGACCCGGCCGCGTACCTCGAACGGATGGAGCACCGATGGGGGACGGTGGGGTTCGCCCGCGATGAGGTCCGGAACTGGGGGGCGCCGGGACACGAGACCGACGAGCGGCTGATCGAGTGGCTCGCCTCGTACATGCGCAAGTCCGCCAGCCCGGGCGCCGCGATCGCGCTCGAGCGGATGAACCGCGAGATCAACGCGACCCACGCGTTGGCGGCGATCCACCTCCCGACGCTCGTGATCGCCCGCGAAGGGGACCTCGACTTCCGCGTCGACCAGATCCGCGAGATGGCGGACGGCATCACGGGGTCGCGACTCGTGGTGTTGCCGGGCGTGGAGCATTTCCCGTGGGTCGGCGCGCAGGACGCGATCCTCGACGAGGTCGAGCGGTTCGTCGTGGCGCTCCGAGGGGTCGAGGCGGAGCTTGAGCGCTCGCTCGCGACGGTGCTGTTCACCGACATCGCCGGATCCACGTCTGTGGCGGCCGGACTCGGGGACCGGCGATGGAAGGAGGTCGTCGAGGAGCATCACCGACGCGTCCGCGGACAGCTGGCACGCTTCAGGGGCACCGAGGTGGACACGGCTGGCGACGGGTTCTTCGCGACGTTCGACGGGCCGGCGCGGGCGGTGCGCTGTGCCGCCGCGATCGTCGCCGCCGTGGCGCCGCTCGGGATCGAGGTCCGGGCGGGCGTCCACACGGGAGAGGTCGAGATGATCGACGGCAAGGCGGGGGGTATGGCCGTCGTGATCGGCGCCCGGGTCGGCGCGCTCGCCGGCGCATCGGAGGTGCTCGTGTCGCAGACGGTGAAGGATCTCGTGGCTGGGAGCGGGCTCGTGTTCGAGGACGCAGGCGAGCACGAGCTGAAAGGTGTCCCGGATCGGTGGCGGCTGTACCGGGTGGCGACATCGTGACCGACGAGACGTTCGGGTACGCGCGGTCCACCGACGGCGCGTATATCGCGTACGCGATCGTCGGGGACGGCCCGGTCGATCTCGTCTGGCAGTTCGACTGGTTCGGCAACATCGACGTCATCAGGGAAGATCGCGATTGGGGGGAGATCGTCGACGGGCTCGCGTCGTTCTCACGCCTGATCCTGCACGACCGCAGGGCCACCGGACTGTCGAGTCGGAACGTCTCGGTCCCCGATCTGGAGACGCGCACGGCGGACCTGGTCGCCGTCCTCGACGAGGTCGGAGCGGGCCGGCCCGTCCTCGGAGGCGAGCGCGAGGGTGGAGCAACGAACATCCTGCTGGCGTCGACCGAGCCCGAGCGCGTCCGATCGGTGATCTGGTACGCGCCCACGCCGAGGTCCGTGTGGGCTCCCGACTACCCGTTCGGGGTCGGACCGGAGTACGTGGCCAGTGAGGAGAAGATCCTCGAGCTCTGGGGCACGACCGCGTACGGCGACGCCTTCATCCGCAACGAGGCAGCTGTGGGGCACGACGTCGACCCGGGCGCCGCCGGCGTGATCGCCAGGATGGCCCGGAACACCGCGACGCCGGACGTCGCCCGGGAGATGAGCCGGATCTGGTACGAGACCGACATCCGCCCCCTCCTGCCCGCCGTCACGGCGCCGACGCTCCTGCTCGGATACAGCGAGACCGACGACACCGAGGCCGCCCTCCTCGATCACGTGGCCGAACGGATGCCCGACGCCCGAACCGCGGTCCTTGCGGGGGCCGAATCCGATCACCGGTTCGCGACGCTCTTCGATACGATCCGGGGGTTCATCGGCGTCGATGAGGCGCCAGTGCTCGACACGGTGCTTGCGACGGTCCTCTTCACCGACATCGTGGACTCGACCTCCGTCCAAGCACGTCTCGGCGACCGGGGCTGGAGACGGCTGATCGAACGGCACCACGACATCGTGCGCGAGCAGCTCACCCGCTTCCGAGGGACGGAGCAGGACACGGCCGGCGACGGCTTCTACGCACGGTTCGACGGACCGGCGCGAGCGATCCGGTGTGCGGTCGAGATCACCGAGCGCGTCCGCGATCTCGGGATCGAGGTCCGCGCCGGCCTGCACACCGGCGAATGCGAGGTCGCCGATGGTAAGTGCTCGGGCCTCTCGGTCTCGATCGGTGCACGCGTCATGTCGAAGGCCGGCGCCTCGGAGGTCCTCGTGTCGCAAACGGTGAAGGATCTCGTCGCGGGAAGCGGCCTCGCCTTCGAGGACGCCGGCGAGCACGAGCTCAAGGGCGTGCCGGACCGGTGGCGCCTCTACCGGGTGGCGGGGTGAACGGTCGGCTCGAGGGCAAGGTCGCGCTGATCCTGATCGCGGATCGCTTGCGTGTGCACGACGGCCATATCGTCGAGTCGGCGTCGGTTACGGACACGGTCGCATCCGAGGCGTTCATGGATCACGGCGCTGTCCCGGGGAGCGACGGATGAACCGGAACCCCGAGGTCGACCGATGGTTCGCCGAGCGCGACCACCCGATGCCCGAGGCGATGCAGCTCGCCCGCGACATCATCCTCGGCGCCGACAGGCGCGTGACCGAATCGATCAAGTGGAAGACACCGACGTTCGCGTACGAGGGCAACATCGCGAGCTTCAATCCCTCGAAGCGACTCGTCAGCCTCATGTTCCATCGGGGAGCCGAGATCCCGGGCCGGCACCCGCGCCTCGAGGGCGACGGGAAGCTGGCGCGGACGATGCGGTTCTCGAGCCTCGAGGAGGTCAAGGCCGGCAGGGAGGATCTCGCGGCTGTCGTCCGCGCGTGGTGCGACATGAAGGACCGTTCGTGAGCTCCTCCGTACACTGGACGGCGTGGCTCGACGCAAGGTGCAGATCCGCCCGCCTGGGTTCAAGCCGACGACGAAGGTCGGCACGCTCGGCCCGTACCGCGGCCGGCTCGGGCTCGCCTGGGTGATCGCGCCGCTCCTCGCCGGGGTCCTGATCGCGGTCGCCGGGTACGTCGCGCTGTTCCGCTAGGCTCCGCCGCGCGATGCTCGAGGCGTACTGCTGGCCACAGTCCGCGGTGCCGGGTGCTCGCGTCGGGCTGCACGTGTCGACCGACGCCGCCGCCTTCGACGTGGTCGTGGTGAGGTGCGGCGCCGCGAACGAGGTCGTCTGGGAACGCCGCCGTGCGACGGCCCAGCCGTACGACGTCCCCGACGAAGCGAGCGCCCGCGGCTGCGCGTGGCCCGCCGCGCTCGAGATCCCGATCGCCGAGCGCTGGCGTTCCGGGTACTACGCGGTCGAGCTGACCGCCGGCGACGAGCGCTGCGACGCCTTCCTCGTCGTCCGTCCCGGTCACGGCGATCGCGCGCCGATCCTCCTGGTCCTTTCGACCTCCACCTGGAACGCCTACAACGACTGGGGTGGCCCGTCCCTGTACACGGGCGGGACCCACGTGTCGTTCGAACGACCGCTCGCACGCGGCTTCCTGTCGAAGCCCGAGCCGGCCCGACGGAAGATGCAGCCCCACCCTGACCGCGAAGCACGGTGGTTCTTCGAGTGGGCCGAGCCGCTCGGCGTGTCGGTGTGGAGCGGCGGCGCCGGATGGTGGAACTGGGAGCGGCCGTTCGTCCGGTGGGCCGAAGAGCAGGGCTACGCGATCGACGTCGCGATCTCGCAGGACCTCGAGCAGCAGCCGGAGGTCCTCGACGGCCACCGGCTGTTCCTCTCGGTCGGCCACGACGAGTACTGGTCGTGGGGCATGCGCGACGCGCTCGACGGCTTCGTCGCCGGCGGCGGCAACGCCGCGATCTTCAGCGGGAACACCTGCTTCTGGCAGGTCCGGTTCGACGACGACCGTCGCGCGATGACGTGCTTCAAGTACCGCGCCGACGACGACCCCGTCGCGGGCACCGCGGACGAGCGGTTCCTCACGGGTCCCTGGTCGGACCGACGCGTCGGACGACCGGAGACCTCGACGATCGGGCTCACGTTCACGCGCGGCGGCTACTCACGGTACGGGCTCGGCGTGCCGCGCGCGTCGGGCGCGTACACGGTGTGGCGGCCCGAGCACTGGGCCTTCGAGGGCACGGACCTCCGGTACGGCGACGCGCTCGGCCTCGCGGACACGATCGTGGCGTACGAGGTCGACGGCGTCGCGCTGATGACGGGAGACGACGGCCTGCCCGTGCCGACGCACGAGGACGGAGCGCCCGACTCGCTCGAGGTCCTCGCGACGGCGCCGGCGCGTCTGTGGACGCAGGACGAACAGCCGAGCCGATACGCGCACGAGCCGGGCGAGCTCGAGAACGCCGCGGCGGCCGTGTTCGGCGACGACTGGCGGCGCCAGGTCCATCGCCTGACGAACAACCACGCCGTGATGGGCGTCTTCGACGTCCGGGGCGGTGGCACCGTCTTCAACGCGGGCGTGACCGACTGGGCGTACGGGATCGAGGGAGGCGACCCCGACGTGGTCCGTGTCACCCGCAACGTGCTGGACCGGCTATCGTCGTGACGTGCGCTGGAGGGCGTTCCACGAGGTGTGCCCGTGACGGTGAACGCGGACGCGCTCGTGGCCCAGGCCCGCGACGCGTACGCGCGCCGGGACTGGACCACGGCGCGTGACCGGTTCCTGACCGCCCGGGAGCGGACGGGGCTCACGGTCGACGACGTGAACGCACTCGCCGACGCCGCGTGGTGGATCGGCGACATGGATGCGGCGCTGGAGCACTCCGAGGAGGTCTACCGCCGGTGCTTGCAGGGTGACCGACCGGCGGAGGCCGCGATGTCGGCGTTGGGCATCGGGTACCTCCTCTTCCTGCGAGGCGACGACGTCGCCGGCTCCGGATGGATCAGCCGGGCGCAGCGGCTGCTCCGCGACGAGCCGGAGCGCGTCGAACACGGCTACCTCCGGTATCTGGACGTCGAGGGCGGTCTCGAGCGCCACGACGCGCCAGCGGTCCTCGCGGCCGCAACCGAGGTGCAGGCGTTCGGCAAGCGGTTCGGCGATCCGAACCTGGTCACGCTCGGCATCCTCGGCGAGGGCCGCGGCCTGATCCGCCTCGGCCGCGTCCGTGAGGGCGTCGCCCTGCTCGACGAGGCGGCGCTGTCGCTCCGCAGCGATGAGCTTCTCCCCGAATGGGCCGGCAACCTGTACTGCCATCTCGTGGCGGCGTGCGCCGAGCTGGGAGACGTCCGGCGAGCGAGCGACTGGACGGACGCGCTCACCGCGTGGTGCGAGCGGATGTCCCCAGCGGCGGTCTTCACCGGCATCTGCCGCGTGCACCGTGCCCAGCTGATGCACCTCCGCGGAGGCTGGGAGATGGCCGAGGAAGAAGCCCTCCGGGTCTGTCGCGAGCTCGATGGCATCCACGCCGCGACCGTCGCCGAGAGCTGGTACGCGCTCGGGGAGATCCGGCGCCTCCGTGGCGACCACGACGGCGCCCGCGCGGCGTACGAGCGAGCTCGGGAGCTCGGCCGCGATCCACAGCCCGGCGTTGCGATGCTCTCCGTCGCCGAAGGCCACGTCTCCGTCGCCGCCGCCGCGATCCGGTCTGCACTCTCCGCCACGACGGAGCCGCTCGCTCGGGCACGGCTGCTGCCTGCGCAGGTCGAGATCGCGATCGAGGCCGGCGACCGATCGACCGCCGCGGCCGCGTGCGACGAGCTCGCCACCGTTGCCTCCGCGTTCGCGAGCTCGGGGCTCGAAGCGTCGGCGCGGCACGCCCGCGGCGCGCTGACGCTTGCGGAGGGCGCCCCCGCCGAGGCGCTCGGGATCCTCCTCGATGCGATCCGTCGGTGGCAGCATGTCGACGCTCCGTACGAGGTGGCGAGGGCGCGCGTGCTCGCTGCCAGGGCGTACGCAGAGCTCGGTGACGAGGGGTCGTCGCGTGCGGAGCTCGAAGCCGCCGATCGGGGCTTCGCTCGGCTAGGCGCCGGCGAGGCCGGTCGCGGCCGCGGCGTGCCGCATCTCACGGCGGCGGCCCCCGGCGGCCTGTCCGAGCGCGAGGTCGAGGTCCTCCGCCTCGTGGCCTCCGGACGCACGAACCGCGACGTCGCGCGCACGCTCGTGATCAGCGAGAAGACCGTGGCGCGGCATCTCTCGAACATCTTCGCGAAGCTCGGCGTCGCATCGCGGACCGAAGCCGCCGCGTACGCGTTCGAGCGCGGGATCGTCACCTGGAACGCGACCGACCGACCGACTGGGTAGAACGACCCACCGACCGCGCCGACGCGTACACGGATCTGCGGATGCGCCGTCGTGCCCGCATCGGTACGGTCGCCATCACGGTCGGAGCGGAAGGAGCGAACGATGCTGCACATGGTGGTGAACACGCACACACCGCAGGACTGCGCGTTCCGCGGTTCCGAGGAGGAGAAGCTCCTCACGGAGGCCTTCGAGTCGCTCGAGGGCAGCGGCCCGGGGGAGGGCGTGGAGGTGCGTGGCTCGTGGGTGAACCGAGCCTCTCACGAGATCTTCGTTCTCGCCGAGGCGCCCGACGCTCACAGCATCGAGCGTGCCCTCCTCGCGGCCGGCCTCGTCGGCCGGACGCACAGCCGGATCCTGCCGGTCATCGCGACCGACGACGCTTGAGCCGATCGCGACGTACGGGTGGCGGGGTGGGGATGGTCTCTCGGTCTGGTGGCTGTGCGTCTCGGGTCGCGCGTGGTGGCGGAGGTCAGCCGACCTTCTGGAGGGGTGCGTACGCGAGGAGGAGGTTCTTCTCCCCCACGTCGCTGAAGGCGACGCGCGCCTCGGCGTCGTCGCCCATGCCGCTCACGGCGATCACGACGCCCTCGCCGAAGCGCTCGTGCACGACCGTGTCGCCGGGCTGGATCGCCGGCGCCTCGCGCTTCGGAACGCCGGCGGGCTTCGGCGGGGTCCATCCCCGTTCGACGGCGACCTCGCCCTCGCGACCGGGCAGGCCGATCACGGTGTAGCCACCGGTCGCTCGCCCCCGCTCGAGGCGACCGCCGCCGTAGCCCTGGGTTCCGTACGCCTGGCCGCCGTAGCCGCGGCCCGCGCGTGATCGCCGGTCGCCTTCGCTCTCGCGCGCGTCGACCAGGTGCTCGGGGATCTCACCGATGAACCGGGACGGCGGGTTGTACTGCGTCTGCCCGTAGAGCGTTCGGCTCCACGCGTGCGTGAGGTACAGCCGTTCCCTCGCCCGGGTGATCCCGACGTACGCGAGCCGCCGCTCTTCCTCGAGCGCCGCCTGGTCCGTCATCGATCGGAAGTGCGGGAAGATCCCGTCTTCCATCCCGACGATGAAGACGATCGGGAACTCGAGCCCCTTCGCGATGTGCAGCGTCATCAGCGTGACGCTCGACGCATCCTCGTCGTACTCGTCCTGTTCGCCGATCAGCGAAACCTGCTCGAGGAACGTGTCCAGGCCAGAAGAACCGGAGAGGTCGGGCTCCCGCGCGGCGAGTTCCATCGCGACGCCCGAGAGCTCCTGGATGTTCTCGATGCGACCCTGCGCCTCGACGCTCCGCTCCTCCTCGAGCTCGAGCATGTACCCCGACTCCTGCGCGGCGAACTCGACCATGCGCGCCGGGCCGGCGCCGTCGGCGAGATGGTGCCGCAGCGTCGCCATGATGTCGGCGAACCCCTTCACGGCCCCCTTCGCGCGCGATCCGAGCGTCGGGACCTCGTCGACGCGCCGCACGGCCTCGAGCATGTCGAGGTCCTCGTCGCGCGCGAAGCTCTCGAGCGCGGCGACCGTCGCGTCGCCGATCCCGCGCTTCGGCGTGTTCACCACCCGTCGGAACGAGATCACGTCCTGCGGGTTCACGAGCAGTCGGAGGTACGCGACGACGTCCTTGATCTCCTTGCGTTGGTAGAAGCGGACGCCGCCGAAGACCCGGTACGGCGTGCCGACGCGCATCAGCACGTCTTCGACGACTCGGGACTGGGCGTTCGTCCGGTAGAAGATCGCGACGTCGCGGTAGCGGTGGCCCTCCTGGTCGCGGAGGCGCTCGATCTCGCTCGCGACGAAGAACGCCTCGTCGTGCTCGTCCTCGGCCTTGTAGCTCACGACGAGCTCGCCTGCGCCGGCGTCGGTCCACAGCTCCTTCGGTTTGCGCTGGACGTTGTGCGCGATCAGCGCGTTCGCGACCTCGAGGATCCGTTGCGTCGAGCGGTAGTTCTGCTCCATCAGGAACACCGCTGCCTCGGGGTAGTCGCGCTCGAAGTCGAGGATGTTCTGGATCGTCGCGCCGCGCCACGAGTACACGCCCTGGTCGGCGTCGCCGACGACGCACACGTTGCGGTGAGCGGCGGCGAGCTGGTTCACGAGCCGGTACTGCGCGCGGCTCGTGTCTTGGTACTCGTCGACGAGGAGGTAGTGGAAGCGCTCCTGGTAGTGCTGCAGCACGAGCGGGTGCTCGTCGAACAGACGCACCGTTTCGGTGATGAGGTCGTCGAAGTCGAGGGCGCCCGCCGCGTGTTTGCGCTGCTCGTACGCCTCGTAGACCTTCGCGATGACCTCCTCGTAGTGGTTCGAGGCCATCTCGCGGAACGCCTGCGCCGACAGCACGCGGTCCTTCGCCTTGCCGATCGCCGACGCGATCGCGCGCGGCGCGAACCGCTTCGGGTCGATGTCGAGGTCGCGGACGATCCCCGAGATCAACCGCTCGGTGTCGGCGTCGTCGTAGATCGTGAAGCTCGACGGCACGCCCAGGTGCGTGTGCTCGCGCCGGAGGATCCGCGCGCACGTCGAGTGGAACGTGAGGATCCACATCCCCTTCGCGATGCCCTGCCCGACGAGCCCCTCGACGCGCTCCACCATCTCGCGCGCCGCCTTGTTCGTGAACGTGATCGCGAGGATCGCGTACGGCGACACGCCGCGCTCACGGATCAGGTACGCGATGCGGTGCGTGAGCGCGCGCGTCTTGCCAGACCCCGCGCCCGCGACGATCAGCACCGGTCCCTCGGTGTGCAGGACGGCCTCGCGCTGGATGTCGTTGAGCCCCTCGAGCAGGGGGGACGTGGTGCTCACCGGCCCAGTCTAGGGGGGCCCGGCGACGACGGGTCAGCGACGCCCTCGAGCCACGACGCGAGCGGCGCGAAGCCGGCGCGCAGCAACACCTGGTGCCCGCCCTCGGGCAGCACCAGCGGTTCCGCGTGCGGGAGGTGCCGGCGCCAGCGTTCGACGTTCACGGCCGGAACCCGGCTGTCGTCGCGAGCGTGGGCGAGGAGGACCCGCGTCGCCGGTGGGATCCGCTCGATCGACGGGAACTCGTCGGGCAGCGTCGGATCGGACCAGAACGCGAACAGGGTGCGGGTCCGCGCCCGCAGCGTCTGCCGTCCGAAGTCCCGCACCACCGGGCCCGGGTACCGACCGCTCGCGATCACCGGCAGGCTGAGGATCGGCCACGCGACGCGGAACGCTCCGGCGATCGCCCGGACCGCCGTCGCTCGCGGGCCGCGCCACGCGTTCGGATCCCAGCCTCGGCTCGGCACCGGATAGGGGGTCGCGACGAGGCCGGCCGCATCCACGCGATCGGCGTGATGCGCCGTCCACACGAGCGCGATCATCGCGCCGAGCGAGTGGCCGACGACGGCGACCCGATCGTCGCCGACGCACGCCTCGACGACGGCGTCGACGTCGGCGAGATGCGAGGCGCGGTCGTACGCCACGTCGCTCGGTTTGTCGGACGTTCCGAAGCCGGCGAGATCGGGCGCGACCACCCGGTACCGCTCCCCCACCGCCGCGGCCAACCCTCCCCAGTACCGGCCCGACCCGCCGAGCCCGTGGATCGCGACGACGGGCGTGCCGCGGCCCGCCTCCCAGACGCGCATCCGACCCCACGGCCGCTCGATCCACCGCCCGCGCACCGAGGGAGTCTACGGACGCCTGCGAGCGGGCCCGTTCGGTCGATGTCCGACGGGGTCACGCACGGTAGCGTGGTCGTCGATGGCTTCCGCGATCGACGCCCCGGCCCGGACGGCCGCCGCGCCGCCGCGCCGTCCTCGCGATTGGCGCACCGGCGCCCGGTGGTTCGGCTTCCTGTGCCTGATGGGCGCGGCGTTCTTCGCCGGGTACGTAGCGTGGTTGCTGTGGGGCACCGGCCTCGAGACGCAGGCGGCGCAGGATGATCTGCGCGAGACGATCACGCGGACCTTCGGCGACGGCCCCGGCGCACCGGTCGAGCCTCCTCCGGCCGGCACGCGCGAGGTGCCGGGAAGCGCGTACGCGATCATCCGGATCCCGTCGATCGGGATCGACTACGTGGTCGTCGAGGGCACCGACTACACCTCGCTCAAGAAGGGGCCGGGCCACTACCCCGACACGGCGGACCCGTGGGACGGCACGGGCCGCGTCGGCATCGCAGGCCACCGCACCACCTACCTCTCGCCCTTCTACCACCTCGACCGCGTCGAGCCGGGTGACGAGATCGTCCTCGAGACGTCGTACGGACGGTTCCGCTACGAGGTGACCGACACGTCCGTGATCCCGTCCGCTGGGTCGGGCGTCGTCCTCGACCAGACGCGGCGCCCCACCCTCGTCCTGACCACGTGCCATCCGAGGTTCTCGAGCGCGGAACGGCTGATCGTCGAGGGCGACCTCGTCGACGGCGATCTCGTCGAGGGCCGGGGCGCCGAGGCGGCGACCGAGGCCTGAGCGCCGACGATCCGGCCCGTGAACCCGGCGCCTCGGTCCTGCGTACCCCCGAGCGCCGGGGCGCGTGCCACCCCCTGCGCACGCGCGCCCGGTAGCGTCGGGACGACCGGTCGGAGTGGGAGACGTCGTGGAGCGAACCTCGACCCTGCGCGAGGAACCGGGCCTGCGGGCGGCGTACGCCGCCCACGGCGGCGAACTGTACGGCTTCGCCCTGCGCTCGCTCGGTGACGCCGGGCTGGCCGAGGAAGCCGTGCAGGAGACCTTCCTCCGCGCCTGGCGCCACTCCGACCGGTTCGATCCCGACGTGGCGTCGCTGCGGACGTGGCTGTTCGCGATCTGCCGGCACGTGATCGTCGACCTCGCGCGGAGGCGGGCGGTGCGACCGCCGCTCGCGGACGTGGGGACGGCGTTCGACGGACCGCCTGACGGCGTCGACGAGGTCGATCGAGCGCTCGTCGCGTGGCAGGTGGAGGAGGCCCTCCGTCGGATCGGCGACGATCACCGCCGGGTCCTCGTCGAGGTGTACTACCGAGCGCGTCCGTACGCCGAGGTCGCCGGCGAGCTCGGCGTCCCGATCGGAACGATCAAGAGCCGCGTCTACTACGGGTTGCGCGCGCTCCGCCTGGCGCTCGAGGAGATGGGGGTCGAGGGATGAACGAGTCCTGTCGGCCCTTCCGCGAGCAGCTCGGGTCGCTCGCGCTCGCGCATCTCGACGACGCGGAGGCGACCGCCGTGCGCGCGCACCTCGACGGGTGCGCCGACTGCCGGGCGGAGTTCAGCGGGCTCAGGGAGGTCGCGCAGATGCTTCCGCTCGCGGACCCGGCACGCCTCGGCGAGCCGTCCGCGGCCCCACCGAGCGGCCTCGGCGAGCGCGTCTTCTCGCTCGTCCGAGCGGAACGTCGGCTCGCCGCTCGCGAGCACCGGAGCCGCCTCGTCGCGATCGGCTCGGCCGCGGCCGTCGTCACCGCGATCGTGGTCGCGCTCGTCGTGGCGACGCCGAGCGATCCGGCGATCGCCGTGACGCTCGATCCGTCGGTGCCCGAGGCCACCGCTCCGATCCACGCGACGCTCACGTCTCGTCCGTGGGGCACCGAGATCCGCCTCGACGTGCGCGGACTCCCTCGAGGCGAGGCGTACGCGGTGTGGCTCCGCGAGCCGAACGACGAACGCACACCCGCTGGCTCGTTCACGGCGGTCGCCGACGGCGACGAGGTCGTGCTGTCCTCGTCGCTCCCGCTCGACGAGGCGGCCGGCATCGGCATCAGCGACGGCGGGGGCGAGACGATGCTCTACGGGCACCTGCCCGACGAGTGGTAGCTCGACGCCTGAGCCAGCCCGCGATCGCCTACCGGACGTTCGACGAGATCCACTCGAGGTAGTCGCGTCCTCCGTCGGCGACCGGCATCGCGAGGACCTCCGGGACGTCGTACGGATGTCGCTCGACGAGCTCGTCGCGCAGGCGAGCGAACGCGGCGTCGGTCGTCTTCATCAGCAGGAGGAACTCCTCGGCGGTCTCGATCGCGCCCTGCCATCGGTACGTGCTCGTGATCGGCCCGACGACCTGGGCGCACGCGGCGAGGCCGAGGTCGACGACGTCGTGCGCGAGCGCGTCGGCCGCCTCCCGCGTATCCACCGTGCACGTGACCTGCAGCGTGGTCACTCCCATTCGATCGTGCCCGGTGGCTTGCTCGTGATGTCGTACGCGACCCGGTTCACGCCGGGCACCTCTCGCACGATGCGGGTGGCGATCCGGTCGAGCACCTCCGACGGCAGCCTCGCCCAATCGGCGGTCATCGCGTCCTCGCTCGTGACGGCCCGCACGATCACCGGGTTCTCGTACGTCCTGCCGTCGCCCATCACGCCGACGCTCTGGACGCCGGCGAGCAGGACGCAGAACGCCTGCCACGTCTCGTGCTCGAGCCCCGCGCGCTTGATCTCGTCGCGGACGATCCGGTCGGCGCCGCGGACCTTCGCGAGGTTGTCGGCCGTCACCTCGCCCACGATCCGCACGGCGAGCCCGGGGCCGGGGAATGGCTGACGCTGCGTGATCTCCTCGGGGAGGCCGAGCTCCGCGCCAACCTTGCGCACCTCGTCCTTGAACAGGTCACGCAGCGGCTCGACGAGCTCGAGCTCCATGTCGTCGGGGAGCCCGCCGACGTTGTGGTGGCTCTTGATGTTCGCGGCCGTCTTCGATCCGCTCTCGATCACATCGGGGTACAGCGTCCCCTGGACGAGGAACCGCGCGCCGCGGTGCTCGCGTGCGACCTCCTCGAACACCCGGATGAACTCGCCGCCGATCGTCTTGCGCTTGCGTTCGGGGTCGGTCACGCCCGCGAGCTTCGCCAGGAACCGATCCGAGGCCTTCACGTGCACCAACGGAACCTCGAAGTGCCGGCCGAAGGTCTCCTCGACCTGCTCCGGCTCGCCCTCGCGGTTCAGGCCGTGGTCGACGAAGACGCAGGTGAGCTGGTCGCCGATCGCGCGGTGCACCAGGAGCGCCGCGACGCTCGAGTCGACGCCGCCGCTGAGCGCGCACAGGACCTCGGCGTCGCCGACCTGCGCGCGGATCCGCTCGACCGCGTCGTCGATGATGTTCACGGGCGTCCAGTCGGGCAGCAGACCGCACCCGTCGTAGAGGAACCGTTTCATGACCGCCTGCCCCCGCGGCGTGTGGGAGACCTCGGGATGGAACTGGACCGCGAACAGCCCGCGTTCGGGATCCTCCATCGCGGCGATCGGGATCGCGTCGGTCGACGCCGTGACGCGGAACCCCTCCGGCGCCTCCGTCACCGCGTCGCCGTGCGACATCCAGACCGTGTCGGTCTCCGCCACGTCCTGGAGCAGCACGCCCGGCTGCTCGACGTGGAGCTCGGTGCCGCCGTACTCGCGCTGCCCCGTCGCGGCGACCTCGCCGCCGAGCGCCTGAGCCATCAGCTGGTGCCCGTAGCAGATCCCGAGCACCGGCACGCCCAGCTCGAACAGCCCTGGATCGACCTGCGGCCCGTTCGGTTCGTACACGCTCGCCGGACCACCGGAGAGGATCAGGCCCGCCGGTCGTCTCGCCGCGAGGTCGGCCGGACTCGCGTCGTGCGGCACGATCTCGGAATAGACGTGCGCCTCCCGGACCCGCCGGGCGATCAGCTGCGCGTACTGCGCACCCAGGTCCACGACGAGGACCGGGCGAGGTGTGTCCGACGAGGTCGTCAGTGCCCCATCCCGACGCGTTGCGCCGTCTGGTAGGCCTTGCCCTCGGTCTTGATCGAGGGCGCGATCACGAGCTCGGCCTTCTGGAACTCCCGGACGGTCTCGTACCCGGTCGTCGCCATCGACGTCGCGAGGGCGCCGAAGAGGTTCAGCGTGCCGTCGTTCTCGTGGGCCGGCCCTCGAAGGATCTCGGCGATCGTCGCGACCTGCTGCGTCTTCACGCGCGCTCCCCGCGGCAACGTCGGATGGAACGTCGCCATCCCCCAGTGGTAGCCACGGCCCGGAGCCTCGAACGCGCGCGTCATCGGCGAGCCGATCATCACCGCGTCGGCCCCGCACGCGATCGCCTTCGCGATGTCACCGCCGGTCCGCATGCCACCGTCGGCGATCACGTGACAGTAGCGGCCGGTCTCGTGCAGGTGTTCGCGACGGGCGGCGGCCGCGTCGGCGATCGCCGTCGCCTGCGGAACCCCGACCCCGAGGACCCCGCGCGTCGTGCAGGCGTTCCCGGGGCCCACGCCGACGAGGACGCCGATCGCGCCGGTCCGCATCAGGTGCAACGCGGTCTGGTAGCTGGCGCACCCGCCGACGATCACGGGCAGATCGAACCCGGCGATGAACCGCTTCAGGTTCAGTGGCTCGGTGCGCGAGCTCACGTGCTCGGCCGACACCACCGTCCCTTGGATCACGAGCACGTCGAGGCCTGCCTCGAGGATGATCGGCGCGTACCGCTCGACGCGTTGCGGCGTGAGCGAGGCGCACGAGACGACGCCGCCTTCGTTGATCTCGGCGATCCGCCGTCCGATGAGCTCGTCCTTGATCGGCTCGGCGTAGAGCTCCTGCATGCGACGCGTCGCCTTCTCGTCCGACAGGGACGCGATCTCCTCGTAGATCGGCTCGGGGTCTTCGAACTTCGTCCAGAGCCCTTCGAGGTTGAGGCACGCGAGCCCGCCGGCGTGGCCGATCTCGATCGCCGTCGCGGGCGACACCGCGGCGGCCATCGCGCTCGCCATCATCGGGAGCTCGAACGTGTACGCGTCGATCTCCCACCGGATGCTGACGTCCTCGGGATCGCGCGTGCGTCGCGACGGCACGATCGCGACCTCGTCGAACCCGTACGCCCGTCTCGCCGTCTTGCCGATGCCGATCTCGAACTCCACCGCGCCTCCCAGCTCCTTCCGGCCCGCCTCAGCCGCCGCCCCGAACCTGCTGCACGAACGCCGAACGCCCACCCCTCGCGGAGTGGGCGTCGAGACCCTGCATGCGGCCAAGGCTACCAGCCGTCCCCGACGGACCAGCGCGGGTTCGGCGGGCGAGCGGCGTCCGCGAGCTACCCTGGGCGAACGCCCGACGTCGCGGCACGGGACGTCGCACCATCGAGGAGGTCGCCGCCCCCGGATGTTCGAGGTTCCGATCGACCCGCGTCCGAGCGACGGGTTCGCCGACATCGTCACGGAGCGCGACCTCGCGCGCTACCGGCGACTCGTCGCGTCGGTGCGCGACCGTCTCGGCGGTCGCCGACTGTGGCACGTGAACTCCACCCCCGACGGCGGCGGCGTGGCGGAGATCCTGCGGTCGGTCCTCGGCTACCTCCGCCACGACGGCATCGACGTCGGATGGCTGGTGATGGACGGCGATCCGGGGTTCTTCGACATCACGAAGCGCATCCACAACCGCCTCCACGGCGAGCTCGGCGACGGCGGTGCCCTCGGAAGCCTCGAGGCCGAGCACTACGCCCGCGTCACCGAGCGGAACCTCGCGGCCATCACCGACCGCGTCCGTCCCGGCGACGTCGTCGTCGTGCACGACCCACAGCCGCTGGGGCTGATCCCCGGCCTCGCCGCCTTCGGCGCGACGGTGATCTGGACGTGTCACATCGGCGTCGACGTGGCGAACGACCTGTGTCGCTCGGCCTGGGACTTCCTCCGTCCGGGTCTCCACGGCGCTCGCGCCGTGACGTTCACCCGACGGGCCTACGTCTGGGAGGGCCTCGACGACGTTCGCGTCGAGCTGATCCCGCCGTGCATCGACGCGTTCTCGCTCAAGAACATCGAGCTGGACGGCGCGACGCGTGACGCGATCCTCCGTGCATCGGGTGTCGCGGGCGTGCTCGGCGACGCCGGATCGGCGACGTTCGCCCGCGGTGACGGTTCCACCGGCACGGTCGAGCGAGCGGCGAGGATCGTCGAGACCGAGCCCGTGCCGGCCGGCGCGCCGTTGGTCGTGCAGGTCTCCCGGTGGGACGCGCTGAAGGACCCCTTCGGGGTGATCGAAGGCTTCGCCGGCGAAGACCGGCTCGCCGGCGCGCATCTCATGCTCGCCGGGCCAGCCCCGTCATCGGTCGCCGACGATCCCGAGGCGATCGAGGTGCTCGACCGCACCCAGCAGGTGTGGGAGAGCCTCGGCGAGCGCGCCCGGACGCGCGTGCACCTCGCGAACCTCCCGACCGAGGACGTCGAGGAGAACGCGATCATCGTGAACGCGCTGCAGCGGCGGGCCGACGTCGTGGTCCAGAAGAGCCTCGCTGAGGGGTTCGGCCTCACGGTCACCGAGGCGATGTGGAAGCGACGCCCGATGGTGGCGAGCCGCGTCGGCGGCATCCAGGACCAGATCGACGACGGCGCGCAGGGCCTGCTCGTCGATCCGAGGGATCTCGGCGCCTTCGGCCAGGCCGTCGCGAGGATCCTCGCCGATCCGGGGGCGGCTGCCCGGTACGCCGACGCGGCGCACGAGCGGGTCCGGGAGCGGTACCTCGCGCCCCACTACCTCGCGCAGTACCTCGAGCTGATCGCCGAGGTCGACCGCCCGGACTGAGCCGAGCCGGTCGGTCGACCCGGTCCGACCCGAGCCGTCAGTGCTCCTTGACGACGTGTCCGGTCTCGGCGACGCGGAGGTCGGTGAATCCGGAGTGGACGCGGTCGCCGGTGACCATGACGGCGTCGTCGTCGAGGTATCCGAGTTGCTGGAGCGCCGACAGCACGTGCTGGAGCGACTCCTCGGGGGATTCGGTCTCGGTGTCCACGACGAGCTCGGGGTGCTCGGGCACCTCGTACGGGTCGTTCACGCCGGTGAACCCGGTGATCTCGCCCGCGAGCGCCTTCTTGTACAGGCCCTTGGGGTCGCGGTGCTCGGCGATCTCCTCCACCGTCGCGTGCACGTAGACCTCGACGAAGGCGCCGATCAGCTCACGGGCCTCGTCACGGGTCTGCTTGTACGGCGAGATCGGGCAGCAGATCGTCGCCACGCCGTTGCGCGTCAGCAGGTCGGCGACGAACGCGATCCGGCGGATGTTCGTGTCGCGGTCCTCCTTCGAGAAGCCGAGGCCCTTCGAGAGGTTCTGCCGCACGACGTCGCCGTCGAGGATCTCGGTCTTGAGCCCGCGCGCCCGGAGCTCGTGGTACAGCATCTCGGCGATCGTGGACTTGCCCGAGCCGGACAAGCCCGTGAACCACACGGTGAAGCCCTGGGTGGAACCGTTCTGGTCGTCGCTCACTGCAGGAAGCTCCTTCCGACGGCGCCCGGAAGGGCGGCCTGGGGGTCGATGCCGTAGACGGACAGGATCGACGGACCCACGTCGACGAGGTTCAGGCCCGTGACCTCTCCGGTTCGCTGGCCCGGCAGCCCCTTCATCACGAACACGCCATCACGGTCGTGGTTCGCGCCGTCGGGGCCGGTGTCGTTCTCGTACGTGAACAGGCTCGGGTTGCCGATCGCGCCGACCGAGCGCCATTCGAGGTCGCCGAAGTACACGATCAGGTCGGGCGCGACGCCACGGACCTCGGGATAGACGTCCTGGGGCTTGTGGACCTTCGTTCCGAGAGGCGTCCCGTCGGGGCCGGGCGCCGCCTCGAGCTTCGCGACGAGCTCGTCACGCGTCGTCTCGTAGTTCGCGGGTTCGACGATGCCCTGCGGCTCGCGACCCTTGACGTTCAGGAACAACCGCCCGTAGTAGCCGCCGTCGCCCCACGCCACCGTGCGGCTCCAGTCGATCGCCGCGTCCTTGATCGGCGTCGGCTTCGCCACCGGCTCGCTCAGCGTGAGGTACCCCTCCTGCTCGAGCCAGTCGTTGAAGCACAGGCCGCCCATCATCGGGCGCGCGCCGTGGTCCGACATGATCATCGTCACCGCATCGTCGGGCACGAGCTCGAGCAACGAGCCGAGCTGGTCGTCGAGGAACCGGTAGTAGTCCTGGAAGACGTTCTCGTACTTGTTCCCCGACTCGTAGAGGGGGTGGCGAGGGTCGTAGTACTGCCAGAACACGTGATGGAGACGATCCGGCGCGATGTCACACAGCATGAAGAAGTCCCAGGGCTTGTTCCCGATCAGTCGGCGCCCCACCTGGAACCGGCGCTCCGTCATCTTGAAGATCTGATCGAGCGCCACGTCGAAGCCCGCCTCGCGGAAGTTCGGGATGTCGAAGATGTACCTGCCCGACCCACCGAGCTCCTCGTCGATCTCGACCTCGAGCTCCTGCGGATACGCCCACGTCGACGCGCTCGGCGGCGTGAGGAAGCAGCCGACGCGCCAGCCCGGGAACTCCTTCGGCGGCGGGAACGACGGCGGCACCCCGATCAACACCGAACGCTTGCCCTGCGCGCCGAGCGCGTCCCAGACGGCCGAGGCCTTGATCGACCCGCTGTGCGCGATCGACAGGCCGTCGTAGGTCGCGTCCTTGCGGTTGCGGAACCCGTAGAGCCCGAGCTGCCCGGGGACCTTGCCGGTCATCGAGCACGCCCATGCCGGCACCGTGATCGGCGGCGTGATGCTGGCGAGGTCGCCATACATCCCCTCGCCCATCAGCTTCGCGATGTTCGGCACCTCGGCCTTGAGGTCGTCGAACAGCAGCTTCGGCGTGCCGCAATCGAGGCCGATCACGACCACCCTGGGACCTTGCTGCATCCGGTCTTCCCTCCCGTCGCCGGTTCCGCGGCGGTTCCGGCGCCTCGCGTCGTCTCGCGCGCTCGGGCCGCAGACCCCGGAGCACGGATCGGTCCCGGACGCGCGTCGACACGGGTCCGGGACCGCGGTTCGCGTATCCTACCAGCCCGTTCGAGCAGGTCAGAGCGTCGGAAGGGGCTCCGGTCATGGCGTTCCTGCAACGTGTGCTGAAGGTCCAGGCCGCCGTGTGGGCCCTCGGCGGCGTGCTCCTCGGGCTCGTGCCCCGTTGGCTGATCCACGACGCGTTCGGACAGCCGCCGATGGGCGAACACGCCTGGGTCCGCGCCGCAGGCGTGATGGCGGTCGTCCTCGCGATGCTGATGGTCCTCGTGGCGCAACGGGTCACCGACGTCTGGTGGTGGGCGTGGGCGTTCGCGCTCCTCGAGGCCGGCGTCGCGACGGTCTTCGTCGTGAACGCCGCGTTCGGGCTGCACGGCGGCGCGGAGGCGTGGCCCTGGTGGACGCTCGGCGGCCTCAGCGTCGCGCTGGGGGCCCTCGACCTCGTCGGCATCACCGCCGCGGGCCGCGAGAAGCCGATCGTGCCCTAGCGGGCGGCCGCCGCCGCCTCGATCCGCGCGTCCGCGACGTGATCGGCGGCCTCGGCCGTCGTGATCCCTTCGTGCTCGGCGAGATCGAACACCTCGGCGAGGGTGTGTTCGATCGCCGCGAGGCGGGCCGTGACGGTGGCGTCGTCCCACCCCAGCGTCTCGTGCCCCGCGAGATGGATCACCCCGCCGGCGTTCACGACGTAGTCGGGCGCGTAGAGGATGCCGCGGTCCGCGAGGCGCTCGTCGTCGTCGTCGGTCGCGAGCTGGTTGTTCGCGGCCCCAGCGACCACGCGGCACCGGAGGTGCGGGATCGTCTCCGCCGACAGGACGCCTCCCGTGGCGCACGGCGCGAACACGTCGCACGGCGTGGACACGATCTCGTCGGCGCCCACGACGCGCGCGCCGGTCGCCTCGCACGCCGATCGCGCGCGGTCGGGATCGATGTCGGCCACGACCGTGGCGGCGCCCGCGTCGCGCAGGAGTTCGAGCAGGTGCCATCCCACCGAGCCCGCACCCTGCACCGCGACGGTGCGCTCGGCGAGGTCCGGATCGCCGAAGGCTCGAGCGCACGCGGCACGGATGCCGTGGAACACGCCGCGCGCGGTGCCGCGCCCCGGGTCGCCCGACCCCCCCTTGGCGGCGGACCGGCCGAGCACGTGCGGCGTGCGCTCGGCGATCACGTCCATCTCGGCGATGCTCGTGTAAATGTCGGCGGCAGTGACGTAGGTGCCGCCGAGCGCCGCCACCATGTCGCCGTAGCGCTCGAACAGGCCGCGCCACTCGTCGCCGCCGCGTTCCGGGATGGCCGGCACGGCGAGGACGGCCTTCCCACCGCCGTACGGGAGGTTCGCCATCGCCTGCTTCCGCGTCATCGCCGCGGCCAAGCGCATCGCGTCGGCGAGCGCGTCCGCGAACGAGGCGTAGACCTTCATCCTGGTGCCGCCCATCGCCGGTCCGAGGACCGTGGACGCGATCGCGACGATCACGAAGGCGTCGGCCGCGCGATCGTACGAGACGTGCACGGACTCGCCCGGCCAGGCACGGAGCTCCGACGCGACGTCGAGCGTGCTCACGACCGCCGAGTCTAGAGGCGCCATGCGGCTCGGGGTATCCTCGCCGCCGCGGACGTCGCGACCGCCCGGATCGGAGGACGCTTGGGGAACCGCACGGTGACCACCGGTTCGGTCGCCGGCTTCGCCGTGCGCTCCGCGATCGCCCTCCGCTACCTCCGTTCCGGAGGGAGCGAACCGCTCGAGATCGTCGAGTCCGACGGCGAGCGGGTCCCCGACGGCCCCCTCCTGATCGAGTACCTGCCGCGTCCCGACAATCCGTTCCACGCGCGGATCCACACGGACGGCGACGCGATCGACCTGTGGATCGAGGGGCTGGGCTGGTACCGGGTGGACCCCGGCGCCGGGCGCGTCGAGGTGCCCGCCGGCGTCGACGAGATCGCTCGTGAGGAGCGGCTCTGGGGGATCCCCACCTCGCTCTGCGCGATCGCGCGGGGCGATCATCCGCTGCATGCCGCCACGGTCGAGGTCGAGGGCCGGGCGCTGCTCCTGGCTGGGCCTGGCCGCCACGGGAAGACGACCCTCGCGGCGGCCTCGCACGCCCACGGCTTCCGGCTGCTCTCCGAGGACGCGACGATCTGCCGCCCGGGCGCGACGCCCACGGTGGTCCCCGGGCCGGCGCTCCTGCGTCTGCGTCGCGACTCCTACGAGCGCCTCCACGTCCCCGACGTCGAGCTCGTCGGCGAGGACCCGGATCGGCTGCACCTGGCGATCTCGCGCGATCGCCGCGGGACGACCGAGCCGGTGCCGATCGCGGGGCTCGTCCTGCTGGGCGTCGGTGACGAGATGCACGCCGAACGCGTGGACGCGACGTCGGCGATCCAGCAGCTGTGGCACCTGTCGTTCTGGCTGCCCGGCGACGAAGGGCGCGCGAACGCCTTCGCGCGGGTCGCGGACCTCGCGAGCCGGGTGCCCGTGTGGCGCCTCACCCGGCCGATGCGGTACGAGACGCTGGACGTCGTCCTGGAGGAACTGGAGCGGCTCGCCATCGGTTGAGCGGCCGGCTCGGAACGGACCGGTTCAGCCGACGGTCAGGAGCCCGCGCTCCTCGAGACCTCGCACGAAGCCGGCGACCTCGTCCTCGAGGGTCGGAGGCGCGCCCTCGACCTCCGCCCGCACGCGCTCGACGAGCGTGCCGAACGACACGCCGTCCTCGAGGATCTTCCAGATCAGCGATCCCATCGCGTTCAGCCCGTGGTACGCGGCCGTGTCGAGGTGCAGCACCACCGCGCCGGAGCCGTCGGCGAGGGTTCGGACGGTGGCGCGCGGGCTGGGGACGATCTCGGCGTTCGGGTCGATCGCGGTCATCGAAGCGTCTCCTCTACTGGGGCGCTCAGTACAGGCCCAGGGTGCCCTTGCGCTGCTCGCGCGTGAGCGCCGCGCGGAACGCCAGGATGCCGACGGCGAGCGACACCGCCGACAGCGGGACCAGCAGGGCGATCGCCGGCAGCATCGCGGACCATCCGGCGCCGCCGAGGAGGGCGTCGCGGACGGCGTCCAGCGTCACCCTCATCGGGTTGAGCTCGGCGAGCCACGCGAGCCACGAGGGGAAGACGTCGGTCGGGAAGTACGCGCCCGACGTGATCGTCAGGAGAGAGGCCGCGGCGCCGACGATGCTGGCCCCCCTCCGGAACGTGATCGTCGCCGCCGCGCTCAGCACGCCGAGGCCCCACACGAACGGGACGAACGCGATCAGCACGACGAGGGCCTGGGGAACACCGGCCACGACCACGCTCGTGTCGAAGAGCAGCGCGGCGAGGGCGAGGAACATCACGACGCGGATCGGCACGTACACCAGCTCGTAGAGCGCCGAGCCCAGCTGGAGCGTCGCGTGCGACGTCGGCGTCAGCAGCAGCGCTTCGAGCGTTCCTTGCACCTGCTCGTTGCGGATCGCCGCGGTCACGCGGGCGAGGCTGACCTGCAGGAACGACGTGACGGTGATGCCCACGACGACGAACTGCATGTACGAGGCCCGTTCGCCGCCGAACGACGGCACGGCGCTCGGATCGACGAGGTCGCTCACGAAGAAGAAGACGACGACCTGCGCGAGCAGGTTCAGCCAGTCCGTGAAGAACGCGAGCCGGTAGCTCCACGTGACGAGGAAGTCCCGGCGGACGAACGCGGGAAGCTTGCGGATCTCCTCCGCGACGATGGCCCATCGGGTCTGGGGCGCACCCGCGCGCTGGATCGGCACGCTCACGTCGGCTCCGCCGTCAATCGCAGGAACGCCTGCTCGATCTCGGACCGTTCCTCGCGGCACGCGAGGACGCGGATGCCCGCGCCGGCGATCTTCGCGATCACGTCGCCGAGCACACCGTCGGGCGGCAACGCCACGACGACGTGCTCCTCCTCGCCGCTGCCGCCCGCCGGAAGCACGATCACGTCGTCGAGCAGGGCCGACAGACGGGCGATGGTGGGCTCCGACGATCCCGGCCCCACCGAGACGTGCAGCAGGAACCGCTGCATCCCGCTCGTCCCCATCAGCTCCGGCACCGTCCCAGCGAACCGGACGACTCCGCGGTCCAGGAGCGTCACGCGGTCGGCGAACCCGCGGATCTCGTCGACGCGCTGCGTGGCCCAGATCACCGCGGCGCCGTCGCGCGCCGCGCTCGCGACGAGGTCGCGCGCCCGGGCGGACGCCTGCGGGTCGAGGTCGTGCGTCGCCTCGTCGACGAACAGGATCGGCGGATCGAGGAGCAGGGCCCGCGCCAGGGACAGCCGCTTCTGCATCCCGTGGGAGAAGACGCCGACCGGGCGGTCCGCCGCGTGGGAGAGCTCCACCGCCTCGAGGACCTCTCGCGTCCGCTGGAGCGCCGCGCTCCGACGGAGGCCGTAGAGGCGCCCGAAGAAGGTGAGGTTCTCCACGGCGGTGAGGCGCAGGTAGAAGCTCCGGTCGCCCGACGGCACGAAGCCGAACGTCTGGCGGAGCCGCCGCGACGTGGCGCGGGACCACGGCACGCCGAGGAGGCGGACCTCGCCGCGATCGGGAGCGACCTGCCCGGTCATGATGCGCAGGAGCGTCGTCTTGCCGGCGCCGTTCGGTCCGAGGAGCGCGTGGATCGATCCCGACGCGAGCCGGAGCGACACCCCGTCGAGCGCGGTCGTCGCGTCGAACCGTCGGACGACGTCGTGCACCTCGACGGGATCCACCGCGACGGCGTCGCGGGGCGCGGCTTCGGCGGAGGTCACCACAGCGCCAGGAAGGCGTGGACCCCGGCGAGGTCCTTCGCCCACTGATACTCGATCAGGTCGAGGTTCCGGGACCGGAGGCGGTCGGCGAGCAGGTCGTAGCGGATCCCCGCCACGCGCGTCGGTGGGTCGACGAGCCAGCCCTCGAGCGCCTCGTAGTCCAGCCGCGCCATGATCGACGCGTTGAAAAGCGTCTTCGTCGGTCGGTCGAGGATCGAGTCGGGCACGCGTCCGCGCATCAGCCATCGCAGGATGTCCTTGCGGCGCGGCCCTTCGTACTTGATCTCGGCCGGCAGCGAGAGGAACGCCTCGAAGAGATCGACGTCGACCCAGGGCCTGCGGGTCATGACGCCGCAGAGTTCCTGGCAGACCTCGTCTGCCTCGAGCGTTAGCCCGGGTCCGTCGAGCGCGGTCAGCTGCCCATCGGCCCAGCGGTCGCGCGCCGGCGCGATCGCCTTCTGCGCGGCTTTCAGCGTGCGGCGACGATCGACCCACGCGGGGAGGCCCTGGTCGCCCGTCGGTCCCTGCCAGGCGAGGATCGCACGCTCGAGGGCAGCCGGGGTGACGGCCGACGAGAGCTGTCGCGCGAAGGCGCTCACCGATCCGCCGCGGCTCCGCTGGTTGCGCCACAGAGCCGCAAGGGCGCCCCAGCGCCCGGTCCGCAGGTAGTGAGCGGCCTGCCAGCGACGTTGGTCGACGAGGAACTCCGCGAGCTCACCGGTGAGCATCGTGGTCCGCCCGAGCGAGACTGCATGCCGGTAGTGCTCCTCCGCGTCGTTCACGACGAGCGTGGGAACCGGCCCGTCGAACAGGCGAACCCACCGCTGCAGCCCTTCGAGCGGGCTCGCGGTCCGCACATACGTGTGCTTCTCGAGGCGGAGCACGTCCGCAGCCTCGTCGATCCACGGCGACTCGTCGACGTCGGGCTGTTCGGGGTAGACCGCCGACAACGAGGTGAGCGGTCCTCCGAACCGACGACGATGTTCCTCGGCGCCGAAGACGGCGATGGTCGGCGAGTCCAGACCACCCGAGAGCGACACGACGTCGGCGCCGGTGAGCATCCGTCCGACCGCCTGTCCCATCAGCTGGTCGAACCGGTCGCGCAGTTCGCCACGCGACGGGCACCACGTCTCGAGGAGCGGCCGAGGATCCCAGTACCTCCGCTGATGGGTGCCGTCAGCAGAGGCGCGCAGGATCGAGGACTTCGGGAGCCGGCGGACGCCGCGGAGCGACGACGGCGTGTCGTCGTCGTAATCGCCGAACAGGATCTGGTCGAGCACCTCCAGATCGGGTTCGCTGGCGATGCCGGCCGCCGCGACGACCTGCTTCGCCTCGGTCGCGGCGACGAACGTCGCCGGCGCGTCGTGGAAGTACAGCGGACGGAGCCCGAGGTGATCGCGGAAGACCCAGGCGGACCGCCCGTCGCTGACGACGCCTTCGTAGACGCCCCGCAGCCGTTCGACAGCACGGTCCCCCTCGAGACGGAACAGCGAGGCGACGATCGCCGCGGGCTCGCTCCCCAGGAGGGCCCCCTGGTCCGCGAGGTGCTTCGTCAGCTCTTCGGCGTTGTCGAGGCGCCCCGCGAGGGCTGTGATCAGATCGTCGCCGGCGTAGACGGATCCCCCGGCTGGCGACGCGCCCCGCGCGATGCCGATCGTCGCGGCTCCGATCGAGCGGACGTCGATGTCGGACCCTCGATGGGGAGCTGCGGCGAGGCCTCTTCTGACGGCCGCGTCGACGTCGGACGACGGACGGCGCGCGAGCACGAGCACGAGGGAGGACATGGGTCACCCACTGTAGGGAGGGCCCAGAGCGCCGGCAACGGCCGGACGGCTGCGGCCGAACGCACGGTCGGACGCCGGAGGGCGGGGATGGCGCGGCCGCGATGGCGACCGTGGGACGGCTCCACGCCTCCGGACGCGAGAAACCCCGGGGTGTTCCCCCGGGGTCTCGGAGCTACGGCTGGTCCTGATCAGGAGTGCGAGCCGCAGGAGTACTCGCCGAACATCGGGTCCAGCGGGCACTGGACGTGGTCCTTGGAGTGCCCGCCCGGCGTGGTGAACGTGTGGTCACCGATCGATCCGAAGTCGGTGATACGGGGGGTCTCGTACACCATGCTTGTCCTCTCCTCCAGGGTCTGCCCGCGAATGGCGGGGAGCCGGCTACGTCTTGGGTCTCAACCTACCCAACGGATGGGGGTTTGTAAACAAGAAAATCTCCCCCGCCGGGAATTAGTTCGTTCGGCCTAGACGCCTCGAGACGCGGTGCCGCGGAAAGCCTCCGCGACGCCCCAGCATACCGCATCCTCGAAGCTCGCGGCAGCCAGCGGCCGAGGGGCGATGCCCCACGACGCCATCGACGGGGCGAACAGCTCCCACTGGTCGATCGCGAGCTGGACGATCAGCCGGCCACCCGGCGCGAGCACGGCCGCCGCCTGCGCCAGCAGCTCTCGATGGAGCCCGAGCCCGTCGTCGGCGCGGCCGAGGACGGTCCCGTCGCGGTCGCGGTAGTCGCGTCCCAGCGCCCACGGCGGCACGTACGGCACGTTGACGGTGAGCACGTCGACGCGGCCCTCGAGGAGCGGCAGGACGGGCTCCAGCAGCGATCCTCGATGGAACGTCACGCGCTCGAGGCCGAGCCGGCGTCGGTTCCGGGCGGCCCAGCGGAGGCCGTCGGCGGACACGTCGCATCCGTGCACCTCGGCGCCCGGATGTCGCGACGCGACGGCGAGCGCGACGGCTCCGACGCCCGTTCCGACGTCGACCACGACACCGCCCGACCCCGTGAGCCCCTCGCTCGCGAGCTCGACCATCGGCTCGCTGACCGGCTGCGGGATGAATGCTCCGGGCCCCGCCTGGAACTCGAGGCCCGCGAACCGCGACCGGGCGATCGCATCGCCCGGCGTCGGGACGCCGCCGAGCCGCCGTCGGAGCCGCTGCGGTCGGGCGAACCGACGGAGCAGGAGCGCGGTCCGCCACGCCAGCGCCGTCGCCCCGCCGTCGAACAGCGGCCCGCCGAGGTGGACCGGCAGCCGTTCCGCGGCGTCGCCCTGCGCCCAGCGGACGGCGGCGGATAGCCCCAGCCGACGCGCGAGACGCTCGACCGTTCCGGGCTCCGACGCGGCGAGGTGGACCCGGAAGTCCCCGAGCCAGAGGGCCCGGTGCGGCGTCGGCCTCGCCGCCTGTGTGGCGGCGAACACGGCGAGGGTCGCGGCGTCGGGCACGCGGATCCCGCCGTGCGGCGCGGCGCTCGACGAGAGGGCGCGAGCGAGCGGATCCAACGCCCGGGACGGAAGGGGGCCCGCCGGCACACCACGGTGGAGGAACAGGTCTGGACCGTAGTCCCAGTGGTACGACACGGTCGGCGCGTGCCGCCATAGGGCGGACCCGCCGAGCGACAGGCGCCAGTCGAGCGCGTCCACCGCATCGCCGGCCGCCGTCCGCCGCTGACGCGGAACGATGACGTCGATGTCGTGCCGCCACGGCCCCTCGCCGACCAGGCCGGCCGATCCCGCATCGACGCCGGGGGCGCGCACCAGAAGCGCGGGCACGCCGTGGTCGCTGAACGCGTCGACGAGATCGGCGACGACCTCGGCGCGTGGGGTGCCGGACGGAAGCTCGGTCGGTCGTTCCATCGCCGGCTCATCCTACGGACGGGGCGGCGGCGAGGAACCGGGGCGACGGCCCGGAACGACAGAAGGCGGCCCGAAGGCCGCCTTCTGGTCGCGTTCGCGTACGTCCGGATCAGTGCATGTGGCCGGCGCCGGCCGCGTCGGCCTCTTCGTCCTCCGGCTTCTCGACGACGGCCGATTCCGCGGTCAGCACGATCGCGGCGATCGACGCGGCGTTCTGGAGCGCCGACCGCGTGACCTTCGCGGGATCGATGATGCCCTGCTTCAGCATGTCGACCCACTCACCGTTCGCGGCGTTGAACCCGCGGCCCTCGCCCTCGCCACGGATCTGCTGGACGATGAGGGCGCCCTCGTAGCCGGCGTTCGCGGCGATGCGGCGGGCCGGCTCGGCGAGCGCGTTGCGGACGATCCTCGCCCCGGTCGCCTCGTCGCCCGAGAGGTCGAGCTTGTCGAGGGCGTCTTCGGTGCGGATCAGCGTGACGCCGCCGCCGGGCACGATGCCCTCCTCGACCGCGGCGCGCGTCGCCGAGACCGCGTCCTCGATCCGGTGCTTCTTCTCCTTGAGCTCGACCTCGGTGGCCGCGCCGACCTTGATCACGGCGACGCCGCCAGACAGCTTCGCGAGCCGCTCCTGCAGCTTCTCGCGATCCCAGTCCGAATCGGTGTTGTCGATCTCGCCCTTGATCTGGGCGATCCGGCCCTGGACGTCGGCCTCGCTGCCGGCGCCTTCGACGATCGTCGTGTCGTCCTTCGTGATGACGAGCTTCCGCGCGCGGCCGAGCAGGTCGAGCGTCGCGTTCTCGAGCTTGAGGCCGACCTCCTCGGAGATGACCTGTCCGCCCGTGAGGATCGCCATGTCCTGCAGCATCGCCTTGCGGCGGTCGCCGAAGCCGGGCGCCTTCACCGCGGCGGCGTTGAACGTGCCGCGGATCTTGTTCACGACGAGGGTGGCGAGGGCTTCACCCTCGACGTCCTCGGCGATCACGATGAGCGGCTTGCCCGCCTGCAGCACCTTCTCGAGCACCGGCAGCAGCTCCTGCGCGCTCGAGATCTTCTTGTTCACGATCAGGAGGTAGGGGTCCTCGTAGACGCCCTCCATGCGGTCCTGGTCGGTGATGAAGTAGGGCGAGATGTAGCCCTTGTCGAACTGCATGCCCTCGGTGAACTCGAGCTCGATGCCGAAGGTGTTCGACTCCTCGACGGTGATGACGCCGTCCTTGCCCACCTTGTCGAGGGCCTCGGCGATCACCTCGCCGATCGTCGTGTCGGCGGCCGAGATCGCGGCGACCTGGGCGATCTCGTCCTTCGACTCGATGTCCTTGGCCTGGTCCTTGATGCGCTCGACGGCGGCCTCGACGGCCTTCTCGATCCCGCGCTTCAGCGCCATCGGGTTCGCGCCAGCGGCCACGTTCTTCAGGCCACCCTTCATCATCGCGCGAGCGAGGACCGTCGCGGTGGTCGTTCCGTCACCGGCGACGTCGTTCGTCTTCGTCGCGACTTCCTTGGTGAGCTGCGCGCCCATGTTCTCCCACGGGTCCTCGAGCTCCACTTCCTTCGCGATCGTGACGCCGTCGTTCGTGATCGTGGGCGCGCCCCACTTCTTGTCGAGCACCACGTTCTGCCCCTTGGGGCCGAGCGTGATCGCGACGGCGTCGGCGAGCTTGTCGACGCCCGCCTCGAGCGAGCGGCGCGCCTCCTCGCCGAACTTCAACAGCTTCGCAGCCATGGCGACTCCTTCTCTATGGGCCTACCGCTTCGCTGCATGAGGCCCGTCGTGTCTTCCCTATGGGTGCACGGGATGGAGCCCGCGCAGGCGCGAGCCCCATCCGCGATGTTGAAGGCGTTACTTCGACAGCACCGCGAGGACGTCGCGACCCGACAGGATCAGATACTCCTCGCCCTCGACCTTGACCTCGGTGCCGCCGTACTTCGAGTAGATGACGGTGTCGCCGACGCTGATGTCGAGCGGGATCCGCTCGTCGCCGTCCTCGTTGAACCGCCCGGGGCCCACCGCGACGACCTCGCCTTCCTGGGGCTTCTCCTTGGCCGTGTCGGGGATCACGAGGCCGCTCGAGGTCGTCTCCTCGCCCTCGCTCGGCTTCACGACGATCCGATCCTCGAGGGGCTTCACCCTGAAGTCCGCCATCTGTCTCCTCCCTCTGCGCTGTCCCACCGGCCCGCGCCGGAGGACTCCGTCTTCGTGCCGTGCTCGGATGTCGCGTCGACGTCGTTAGCACTCAGCACCGTAGAGTGCTAACAGGATAGCGACGAGAGTGCCAAGGGTCAACGCGACGGTCCCGATGGACGCCCTAGGTCGCACGCGACGACATGCTGCGTTCGGCGTGGGCTCTCGGTCGATGACTCGAGGGGAGCAACCTGGGAGGATAGGTCCTCCGTCGATAGGCACGCAGGAACACGAGGAGCCGATGTCCACGTCAACGCCCGGTCACAGCGGTGGCCAGACCGAGATCCGCGAGACCCTGCACATCCTGTGGCTGCGGAAGTGGTGGATCATCATCCCGACGATCCTGATCGGGGCGGGCTCGCTGGCGCGGGCGCTCACCCAGCCAGACGTGTATCGCTCGACCGCGAAGGTGCTGGTCCTCCCGGTGAATATCCCCGAGGCCCAGATCGAGACGTCGTTCATCTTCATGACGACCGAGCTCGAGATTGCCAACTCCTCGGCGGTCGCCGCTCAGGCGCAGGACCTGCTCAACGAAGACGGCCTCCGCTTGGGAAGCGTGTCGGTCACGAGTCCGCCGGACACCCAGATCCTCGACTTCGCGGCGTTCGCCGGCGATCCCGTATCTGCGCAGCGATCTGCGGACGCGTACGCCGAGGCATACCAGATCGTTCGCAAGGAGAACCTGGTCGGGAGCGTTGAGGACGCGCTCGATGCGACGAACGCGCTCATCGTCGACCTCAGCGCCAGGATCGAGGATCTCGCCAACTCGGCGGATACCGCCACGAACGCCGCGTTGGGGGCATCGTTCGCTTCGCAACTCGAACAGCAACAGAGCCGCGCCGTCGCGCTGGAACTCGCGCTTCAGACACCGGTGAGCCGCCCGCTCGAGCGAGCGAGCCAGCCGCTGCGACCGTACAGCCCTCGGCCGCGCCGGAGCCTGGCGCTCGGGTTGTTCATCGGAGTCGTCCTGAGCACGGGGGTGGCCCTGCTCCGTGACCGCCTCGACCGGCGGGTGCGCGGACGCTCCGACGTCGAGGCGACCGTCGATGCGCCGGTGCTCGGACAGATCCCGACGACGCCGTCCCTCCACCGTCAGATCGCGGTGGTGCGCGATCGCGATGCCCCGGCCGCCGAGGCGTACCGGGCGCTCCGCACGAGGGTGCTCTTCAGCGCTTCGCGGGACGGCTTCCGCACGGTGATGGTGACCAGCGCGAAGCAGGGAGAGGGCAAGACCGCGACCGCGGCGAACCTGGCGGTCGCGATCGCGCAGGCCGACACGCGCGTCGTGCTCGTGTCGGGTGATCTGCATCGCCCCGGTCTCTGGCGATACCTGCCCGAGTCGGGCGCGGGACTCGCCGACGTGCTCGCCGGCACCGCTCGCGTCCGCGACGTGGTCGTGCCGACGCAGCATCGGAACCTCACGTTCGTGCCGAGCGGCGATCTCGAGAAGGTGCCGGAGGCGGCGCTCGCGTCCGCCGACATGCTGACCGTCCTCGACGAACTCGCCGAGGTCGCGGACATGGTGATCGTCGACGCGCCGCCGGTGCTCGGCGTCGCCGACGCCCTCGATCTGGCGTCGCTCGTTGACCGCGTCATGCTGATCGTCGACGCCACCATGGCCGAGAAGGACTCGATGCGGGAGGCGGTCGCCGATCTGCGCTCGATCGGCGCCGAGATCCTCGGGGTGGTGCTGACCCGATCCGAGCCGGGACGGTTCCCCGGGTACGGTTACGGACCCCACTACGGCTACCGCGCGCGCAACACGGTCACGAGCGGCGACGGCGACGTGATCGGCGACGGCGCCGCAGCGACCGCGCCGGTCGGCGGACGCGCACTGATGGCGACGACCGGCTCGAGGTCGGGCGCCGCTCCGGCTCCCCCTCCCCCACCCGACGAGGATGTGCAGCATGGGAACGGACCCGCAGCACGACACGTCCCTCCGCGCCGCGATGCTCGTGCTCGCGCTGGACAGGGCGACGGCGCAGGCGGCTGAGGCGCTCGAAGCTTCCGAGATCCCAACGCTGCTCCTGAAAGGACCCGTGACGGCCCGGTGGCTCTACGCCGATGGGTCGACGCGCCCGTACTCCGACGTGGACCTGCTGGTGGCGCCGCGGGACTACTCGCCCGCCGAGGAGACCCTGCGAGCCCTCGGCTTCCGACGCATGGGCCTGGACACGCTTCCGGTGAACCGTGAGGGATACGCGATCACCCTCCGCCGCCCCAACGACGGCCTCGCGATCGACCTGCACCACAGCTTCGTCGGGATCGAGGCCGACGACGAGGCGATGTGGTCGGTGTTCGCGGCCGACGCCGAACCGATCGTGGTCGCCGACACCGAGCTCCGGATGCCGTCCGAACC
>DATHTO010000089.1:0-19516 GCA_035463115.1 Actinomycetota bacterium
CGTGAGCACCTGGATCGGCCCGTCGCGTCCCCCCCAGAGGAACCACGCGAGACCGCCGACGGCGACGATCGCCGCGGCCGGACCCAGCGCCGCGCGCCGGCGGCCCACCCAGCCAGCCGGCGCGAGCACGATCGGCCAGAGCTTCCACCAGACCGCGAGCCCGAGCGCGACCGCCGACAGGGCGTCGCGCCGCTCGCGGAACGCCGCCGCCGCCCACGCCGCCGCGGCCACGGCGACGAGGTCGAGGCGCAGGTAGGCGACGCCGAGCAGCGGAAGCCCGACGGCGAGGTACGCGGCCGCCGGTCGACGCCCCCATCCACGCGCGAGCGCCGCGGCGGCGGCGAGGTCTGCCACGAAGGCGACGAGCACGACCCGCCGAGCGGTGGCGGCGTCACCGTCGCCGCCGAGCAGCTCGATCGCCGCGGTCTCGGCCGGCATCAGCGCGACGGGGACGTGCAGGTACGGCGTCACGGGGGATCGCGCGAGCGTCTCCGCACGCGCGATCCAAGGGTCGGCCGGCGGCGGCGATGCCAGGAGCAGCACGGCGACGAACACCCGGACGGCGACGAGGGTCACGATCGCGGCCGCGAGCCACGGTTCCGACGCCGTGGAGGCGCGCGCCCGAGCGGTCATGGCGCTCAACCGTAGCGGTCGCATCTGCCGATGACGAGGAGGTGCGTCGCTTCGTCGCGTCCGTCGTCGCCGGTGTGGTGCTCGCGGCGCCCGCGCTCGTGCCGAGCATCGCGGCGCCCGTGCCGGGGACGACGTGCGAGGTGTTCCCCGCGGACAACGCCTGGCGCCTCGACGTCTCCGCGTTGCCGGTCCATCGGCGCAACGACGTCTGGAAGCGCTCCACCTACGCGCGGCGGACGCTCCTGCACCCCGACTTCGGGCCGCCGGCCTACGGCATGCCGTTCGACGTGGTCGGAGCCGCGCACGAACGGACCCGGGTCCGGTTCCGGTACGACGACGAGAGCGACGACGTGCGGTATCCCTTCGACGGCGCGACGCCGATCGAAGGCGGTTCCGACCGACACGCGCTGATGATCGACGGGGACGCGTGCGTGCTCTACGAGCTGTTCGACGCGCGCTGGAACGGCGGCGAGCCCACGGCCGGGAGCGGCGCGATGTTCCGGCTCGACGGCGCACGGGCGAACGCCCTCCGGCCGGCGGGCTGGACGAGCGCCGACGCCGCGGGGCTCCCGATCTTCCCCGGGCTCGTCCGTCGGGACGAGGTCGAGGCCGGCGTGATCGACCACGCACTGCGGTTCACCGTGTCGTGCACGAGCGATGGGTACCTGTGGCCCGCTCGCCACGCAGCGCCGACCGGCGGGCCGGCGTGCCCGCCGATGGGGGCGCGGTTCCGGTTGCGGGCCGGGTACGGCATCGACGGCTTCTCCCGTGACGCGAAGGTGATCCTGCGCGCGATGCAGCGGTACGGGTTGATCGTCGCCGACAACGGGAGCGACTGGTACGTGCAGGGGACCCGCGACCCCGGCTGGACGAACCGGCTGCTCGATCAGCTCAAGCGGGTGCCCGCGCGAGCGTTCGTCGCGGTCGACGCGCGGCACTGTCGGGTCGAGGCCGGATCGGCCGCGTTCGCGTACGGGCCGGGGTGTCCGGCGCCGCCCTAGGCGGCGCGCCGCGGCGCGAGCTGGAGGAAGGACTCGACGATCCGCGGCCCTTCGGGCGTGAGGATCGATTCCGGGTGGAACTGGACGCCGAACCTCGGCAGCTCTCGATGCTGCGTCGCCATCACGAGGCCGTCGTCGGTCCATGCGGTCAGCTCCAGCGACGGCGGGAGGTCGCCGCGCTCGACGACGAGCGAATGGTAGCGACCGGCTTCGAACGGTGTGGCGACCCCCTCGAGGATGCCGGCGCCATCGTGGTGCACGAGCGAGGCCTTGCCGTGGACCGGCGCGGCACGGTCGACGGTCCCGCCTTGCTCGAGCCCGAGCGCCTGATGACCGAGACAGACGCCGAGGACCGGCGTGTCGTCCGGCAGGGCGTGCAGCAGGTCGGTGAAGCAGCCGGCGTCGCGAGGATGTCCGGGACCGGGGGAGAGCACGACCGCGTCGGGCTCCATCGCCACGAGCTCGTCACCGGAACGTTCGTCGCTCTTCACGACGACCGTGTCGCGGCCGAGGCTCTCGATCAGCTGCACGAGGTTGTACGTGAACGAGTCGTAGTGGTCGACGACGAGGATCATCGGGCACCTCCCGGGATCGGATCGGACGCCGGCTCGGACGCCGGCGGGGCGACCGCCGGGAGCAGCGCCGCGGCTTTCGCCTTCGTCTCGCGGAGCTCGAGCGTCGGATCGCTGTCGGCCACGACACCGGCGCCGCTCTGCACCGACGCTTCGCCTCCGCTGACGACGACGGTGCGGATCGTGATGCAGAAGTCGAGGTCGCCGGCGAACGTCAGATAGCCGACCGCGCCGGCGTACGGTCCGCGCGCGGTCGGCTCGTGCTCGGCGATCAGCTCCATCGCGCGTCGCTTCGGCGCGCCCGTCACCGTGCCGGCCGGGAAGGTGACGGCGAGCGCGTCGATGGGATGGACGTCGTCACGGAGCTCCCCCTCGACGGTGGAGACGATGTGCATCACCTTCGAGAAGCGCTCGACGACCATCAGCTCGGTCGGCCGGACGCTCCCGGGCACGCACACGCGACCGAGGTCGTTGCGCGCGAGGTCGACGAGCATCGCGTGTTCGGCCTGTTCCTTCGGGTCGGCGAGCAGCTCGTGCTCCAGCAGGCGATCGCGGACCTCCGTGCGACCGCGCGGTCTGGTGCCGGCGATCGGCCTCGTCGAGGCGCGGCGGCCTTCGACGCGCACGAGCGGCTCGGGCGACGACCCCGCGAGCTCGAACCCGAGCATGCGCAGGAAGAACATGTACGGCGCGGGGTTCGTCACGCGCAGACGTCGGAAGATCGGCAGGCCGCCGTCGGGCGCGGCGAACGACACCCGGCGCGATGGCACGCCTTGGAAGATGTCGCCGGCGAGGATGTGATCGCGGAACGACGTCACGATCTCTTCGTACCGTGCGTCGGGCATGTTCGCGTCTCCGTCCGCGGAGGCGCGTCCGTCGAGGTGCGCCAGCGGAAGCGGCTCGGCGCCCGCGATCGTGTCGGCGAGCCCCTCGAGCGCGGCGACCCCCTCGGCGTACGCGCCCGCACCGACGTGGGCGACGAGCACCAACCGCTGCCGCCAGTGGTCGAAGACGACGGCCCGGTCGACGACCAGCAGGGCGATCGGCGGACACGGCGCGGCCTCGGGATGCGGCGCGGGGTGCCCGTCCAGCAGCGTCGCGGCCTCGTACGCCAGCGATCCCATCAGCCCGCCCGTGAGCGGCGGGAGGTCCGGCAGGCGAGGTCCGCGCAGACGCCTGGCGAGCTCGATCAACGCCGCCCGTGGCTCGCCGTGGGGCACGTCGAGCGGAAGCGTGCGGACGGCGTCGGCGATGCGCATCCCACGCTCGTCGACGATGACGGTCGCGGCGGGGTCGCCCGCGACGAAGGAGTAGCGCCCCCAGCGCTCGGATCGCTCGACCGACTCGAGGAGGATCCCCGGACCGTCACCGGCCAGCGCCGGGAACAGCCCGACGGGCGTGGCGACGTCCGCGAGCAGCTCCGCCCACACCGGCACGAGCGGATGTTCCGCCGCGAGGCGGTCGAACGTGGCCCGATCGGGGCGGACCTGCAGGTGGACGGTCATCTCGTTCCTTCCGGGTCGTCGCGGCGGCGGTGGGGGTCGACGCGGCGGGGCTCGTGGGCCTCGGGAACGCGTGAACCCCGGACGATGTCCGGGGCTCGTGGCGACGGCGGCGAGGCGGTCGTGCTGGCGCTACAGCGGCGCCGGGCTCCACGAGCCCCTGCGCCACGTCCAGTCCTTCCGCTGCGTCGTCATCGCGGGCGGATGGTCGCACGCAGGCGACGAGGACGTCAACGACGTCCGCTGCGCCGTCTGCCGGCCGCACGCGCAGGCCGGCCGCGACGACCGCGCGAGCTATCCTGTGCGGCCATGCGCGCCTCGAGCCTGTTCGCGCCGACGCTCCGCGAGGATCCCGCGGACGCCGAGATCGCGTCGCACAAGCTGTTGCTCCGCGCCGGGTACATCCGGCAGGTGATGGCAGGCGTCTACACGACGTTGCCGCTCGGGTTCCGCACGATGGGCAAGATCGAGGCGATCGTCCGCGATGAGATGGACGCGAGCGGGGCACAGGCGTTCCGGATGCCGATCACCCTTCCCGCCGACCCGTGGAAGGCGACCGGACGGTGGGACCTCTACGGCGACCTGCTGTTCCGGCTCACCGATCGTCACGGTCGCGAGCTGTTGCTGGGCCCGACGCAGGAAGAGGTCGTGGCGCTCCTCGTCGCCGGCGATCTGCCCTCGTACCGCGACCTGCCCGTGAACCTGTACCAGGTCGAATGGAAGTACCGGGACGAGTTCCGTCCGCGGTTCGGGCTCCTCCGCGGCCGCGAGTTCCTGATGAAGGACGCGTACACGTTCGACCGGGACCAGGAGGGTCTCGAGCGGTCGTATCGGGGGATGTACGAGGCGTACGAGCGGATCTTCGCGCGATGCGGCCTCGGCGTCGTCGTCGTGGAGGCCGATCCCGGCCAGATCGGCGGCGGGGTGAACCACGAGTTCATGGCGCGCGCCACCGTCGGCGAGGATCTGTTCGTCGAGTGCGAGAACGGTGACTACCTCGCCGACACCGAGGCCGCGCGACCCCGGGCCCCCGAGCCTGGTGGGGACCCGACCGAGGACCTCACCGTCCTCGAGACGCCCGACACGCCGACGATCGAATCGCTCGCGGCCTTCCTCGGCGTCGACGCGTCGCGGACGCTCAAGTGCGTCGTGTTCGACGTCGGCGGTCGGACCACGGCGGTGCTCGTGCCCGGCGACCGAGAGGTCAGCGTCAACAAGCTCGAGAAGAGCGTGTTCCCGTCGATCGTGCGGCCGCTCACCGACGACGACTTCCGCGCGCGCGAGCTCGTGAAGGGCTACGTCGGTCCACAGGGGCTCGGCGACGACGTCGAGATCGTCGCCGACCACACGGTGCGCGGTGGCCGCGACTGGGTCACCGGCTCGAACGAGCGCGACCGCCACGTCCGGGGCGCGAACGTCGGTCGGGATTTCCGCGTCGACCGGTGGGACGACGTCGTCGAGTTCCGCGAAGGGGACCGGTGCCCGATCGACGGCGGCGAGCTCCGGATCGGACGCTCCATCGTGGTCGGGCACATCTACCAGCTCGGCACGAAGTATTCGGCGCCGCTCGACGCGGCGTACGTCGACGAGCGTGGCGAACGCCACCACTACGTGATGGGCTCCTACGGCGTGGGGATCTCTCGCGTCGTCGCCGCGGCGGCGGAGCAGTACCACGACGACGCGGGCCTCAGGTGGCCGAAGGCCCTCGCGCCGTTCGAGGTCGTCGTGGTCCAGGCGACGAGCGACGCCGCGACGGCCGCCGAGGCGACGCGGATCTACGACGAGCTGCGGCGGCGGGGCGTCGACACCCTGCTCGACGATCGAGACGAGCGCGCCGGCGTGAAGTTCGCCGACGCCGACCTGATCGGCGAACCGGTCCAGGTGACGGTCGGATCGAAGGGTCTCGCCGCGGGAACGGTCGACCTCAAGCTGCGAGCGACGGGCGAGCGCTCCTCCGCTCCGCTCGGCGGAGCCACGGATGCGGTCGTGGCGCTCCTCGACGCCGCTCCCTGACGGCCGTCGGCGGTTGCGTCGGCCGCAACGCCGGTCGATCGGCGCCGACTGGCTATACTGTTCCCGTCGGACGAACCGATGCACGGTCCTCGAGGTGGGCTCGCGCCCACCTTTTTCGTCGAAGGGGGTGGTCCGGGTGGACGCGGAGGCGTTGATCCGGCCCGTGGTCGAGGACGCCGGGCTCGAGCTCGTCGAGGTCGTGCAGCGGCGCGAGGGTGCACGGAGGATCCTGCAGGTGACCGTCGACGACGACGGTCCGCTCGACCTCGACACGATCGGGCGCCTGTCCGAGCGGATCTCCCGCCGCCTCGACGTCGAGGACTTCGGCGCGGGCCCGTACGCCCTCGAGGTGAGCACGCCTGGGCTCGAGCGCCCCTTGCGCCTGCCGTCGCAGTTCCGGCGCGCGGTCGGGGGGTCCGTGAAGGTGAAGACGACCGTGCCGGTCGCCGGCGCGCGCGTCCACGAGGGGCCGCTGGTCGAGGCCGACGACGAGGCGATCACGGTCGCCGTCCCCGGCGCCGAGCGGCGGATCGCGCTCGCGGACGTCGCGTCCGCGCGCACGACCGTGGATTGGGACGCCGAGCTGCAACGGAGCCCAAGGAGGGCTGACGCATGAACGCCGAGATGATCGCGGCGCTCCGAGAGCTGGAGCGCGAGAAGGGCATCGCCTTCGAGACGATCCTCCAGGGTCTGGAGGAGGCGATGGCCTCCGCGTACAAGGCGCATTGGAAGCAGGAGAACCCGGACGCCGACGACGAGTTCGTCGGCTTCCGAGCCGTGATCGATCCCGAGACCGGTGACCTGCGCATGTGGAAGCAGGAGCTCGACGAGGTCGACGCCGAGGACGGCGAGTCCTTGGTCATGGAGGTCCGATCCGAGGAAGAGGTCACGGTGACCGACGACTTCAAGGGTCGGATCGGCGCGCAGACCGCGAAACAGGTCATCTTCCAGAAGCTCCGCGACGCCGAGCGCGAGATGACCTACGAGGAGTTCGCCGGTCGCGAAGGCGACATCGTCACCGGCATCGTCCAGCAGTCGGAGCGTCGCTACACGCTGCTCGACCTCGGCAAGGTCGAAGCGCTGCTCCCGCAGGCCGAGCAGGTGCCGAGCGAGCCGTACCGCAACGGCGAGCGCCTCAAGGCCTACATCACCGAGGTCCGGAAGGGGGCGAAGGGCCCGCAGATCGTCGTGTCCCGCACGCACCCTGGGCTGCTGCGGCGTCTGTTCGAGCTCGAGGTCCCCGAGATCGAGGACAGCATCGTCGAGCTCAAGGCCGTCGCGCGTGAGCCGGGTCACCGCTCGAAGGTCGCCGTCGTGTCGAACGAGCCGGGCGTCGACCCGGTCGGCGCCTGCGTCGGCCCGAAGGGATCCCGCGTGCGCAACGTCGTCACCGAGCTCCGAGGCGAGAAGATCGACGTCGTGCCGTGGTCGCCCGACGCCGGTGAGTTCGTCGCGAACGCGTTGCAGCCCGCCAAGGTCAAGCAGGTCCTGATCGACCCCGAGACCCAGACGGCTCAGGTCATCGTGCCGGACTACCAGCTGTCGCTCGCGATCGGCAAGGAAGGGCAGAACGCACGGCTCGCCGCCCGACTCACCGGTTGGCGGATCGACATCAAGTCCGAGACGCAGGCCGCCGAGCCCGCGCCCGTCCGAGCCGCGCCGGCGTCCCCCGCTCCGCGAGCCGACGACGTCGCGACGAGCGACGCCCCGGCGGCGGTCGACGAGGCTGCAGCCGGCGACGGCGCACCAGCCGACGACGGGCGACAGGCCGAAGGCCGAGCCGCGGAGGCTCCCGCGGAGAGCTGAGCGTGTCCGGCGGGCCGCGACCTGGTCCGGAGCGCACGTGCGTCGGCTGCCGGCAGCGCGCCCCGCAACACGAGCTGCTCCGGATCGCGCGTCGGCCCGACGGGTCGCTGGCGACGGGGCGGTCCGCGGGTCGAGGCGTCTACGTGCACCGCGAACGTGCATGCCTGGACCGCGCGATGCGCGTCGCCGTGCTGGCCAGGGCCCTGCGCGGACGTCTGTCCACGGACGAAGTCGGTAGGCTACGGGAACGCGTCGAAGGGGAGTTGGAGAGCGTTTGAGGGTCCACGAACTCGCGAAGGAGTTGGGCGTCGCCAGCAAGGAGCTGCTGGCCGCGCTCGAGCAGATGGGCGTGAGCGGCAAGTCCGCGTCGTCGAGCGTGCCCGACGACATGGTGCCGCGCCTGCGCGCCTCGGGCGGCAAGGCGACCGTCGCGACGAAGCGTCGCGAGGTCCTCGAGCCGCCCCCGCAGCCGCGGAAGCCGAAGGCGAAGCCGAAGCCGAAGGCCGCGGCGCCCGCCGAGCCGCCCGCACCGTCGGGCAACGGCGCGGCGACGCCCGTCACGGACCCGGCAGCGGCCGTTCCGGCCGCCGTCGCCGGTGCGCCCGAGCGCGCCGGCGCACCATCGGACGCCGCGCCGGCGCCCGCACCTGCGCAGCCGTCGAGACCGGCCCGCCCGGCGCGACGCGACGCACCGGTCAAGCCGTCGGGGCCGGTGCTCCAGGTCGTGCGGGGCGCCACGCCGCAGACGATCGCGGAGAAGGTCGGCAGGTCGCCGGCCGACATCGTGAAGATCCTCTTCATGGCGGGCGACATGGTGACCGCGACCACGTCGCTGTCCGACGATGCGATCGGGCTCGTCGCGTCCGACATCGGCTGGGACGTCGAGATCGTCGGCCTCGAGGACGAGCTGCAGGGCGACGGGACCGTCGACGACGTCGACGAGGCCGCGCTGGTATCGCGCGCGCCGGTCGTCACGATCATGGGTCACGTCGACCACGGGAAGACGAAGCTGCTCGACGCGATCCGTAGCACCAACGTCGTCGCCGGCGAGTTCGGTGGCATCACGCAGCACATCGGCGCGTACCAGGCGCACGTCGGCGAGAAGGACATCACCTTCATCGACACGCCCGGCCACGAGGCCTTCACCGCCATGCGTGCGCGCGGCGCGAAGGTGACCGACATCGTCGTGCTCGTCGTGGCCGCGAACGACGGCGTGATGCCGCAGACGATCGAGGCGCTCGACCACGCGAAGGCGGCGGGGGTGCCGATCGTCGTCGCCGTGAACAAGATCGATCTCGAGGAAGCCGATCCGAACCGCGTCCGCACGCAGATGGTGGAGCACGGGGTCGTTCCGTCGGAATGGGGCGGCGACTTCGAGTTCGTCGACGTCTCGGCGAAGAGCCGTACGAACCTCGACGGTCTCCTCGACACGATCCTCGTCGTCGCGGAGCTCGAGGACCTGCAGGGCGATCCGACGGGTCGCGCTCGCGGCACGGTGATCGAGGCGCACCTCGACAAGGGTCGGGGACCGGTCGCGACGGTGCTGGTGCAGAAGGGCACGCTCGAGGTCGGCGACGCGCTCGTCTCGGGTACCACGTACTGCCGCATCCGAGCGATGGTCGACGAGACCGGCGAGGCGGTCGACGTCGCGGGACCCTCGAAGCCGGTGGTGATCCTCGGATGGAGCGCCGTTCCGTCGTCGGGCGACGAGTTCCGCGAGACCGACGACGAGCGTGACGCGCGCCACGTCGCCGAAGAGCGGGAGGCACGCGCCCGAGCTGCCGAGCTGGTCGTCACGCGTCCGCCGTCCCTCGCCGACTTCATGCGCCGCGCGCAGCAGGGCGAGGTGCAGGAGCTGAACCTCATCGTGAAGGCCGACGTCCAAGGATCGCTCGGCGCGCTCGAGGACTCGTTCCTCAAGCTTCCGCAGGACGAGGTGAAGGTCCGGATCGTCCGCAGTGGCGCCGGTGCGATCAACTCGAGCGACGTGCAGCTCGCGATGGCGTCGAACGCGATCGTGATCGGCTTCAACGTGCGGCCCGACCGGGGTGCCCGCGAGCTCGCAGACCGTGAGGGTGTCGACGTACGTCTGTACCGTGTGATCTACGACGCGATCGACGACGTGAAGGCCGCGCTGTCGGGCATGTTGAAGCCGGAGGAGCGCGAACGGATCCTCGGCGAGGCCGAGGTTCGGCAGACGTTCCGGGTCCCGAAGCTCGGCGTGATCGCGGGGTCGTACGTGCGCAGCGGCGCGATCCGTCGCAACGCGCGTGCGCGGCTGGTGCGCGACGGCATCGTGGTCTACGAGGGGCGCGTCGCTTCGCTCCGACGGTTCAAGGACGACGTCACCGAGGTGCGCGACGGCTTCGAGTGCGGGATCGGTCTCGAGAACTTCCAGGACGTGAAGGAAGGCGACTCGATCGAGGCGTTCGAGGTCGAGGAGGTCGCGCGCCAGATCTCGTGACGCCACGAGCATGCTGGTGGCCCTCGAACGCTTCGACCTGCGGATCCCCGCCTGCCGTTCCCTGAAGGAGAAGCGGCACGTCGTGAAGACGCTCACGAACGCGATCCGGACGAAGTTCCCCGTCAGCGTCGCTGAGGTCGACCACCACGACCTGTGGCAGCGGACCGCGTTGGCGGTCGCCGCCGTCGGCGCCGAGCAGCATCACCTCCGTCGGGTGATGCACGAGGTCGAGAAGGTGGTCGATCGCTGGCTCGAGGTCGAGGTGATCGACCGGCGCCTCGAGATCCTGTGGCCCGACGACGACTGAGCGACGGACGGTGCCCGCGAAGGCGGGCCGTGCCGGTACGCTGGAACGGTGCCGCAGGGAGCCAGGACCCATCGCGTCGGGGAGGAGTTCCGTGAGGTCCTCGCCGAAGAGATCCAGCGGCTGAAGGACCCTCGCGTGGGGTTCGTGACCGTCACCGGGGTCGACGTGACCCCCGACCTGAAGCGCGCGCGCGTCTTCTACACCGCCTACGGCGACGAGGGATCGCGGAGGGCCTCGCACGCGGCGTTGCGCTCGGCGACCCCGCACCTGCGACGCGTCCTCGGACGCCAGGTGCGTCTGAAGGTGGTGCCGGAGCTCGAGTTCGTCGTCGACGTGTCGATCGCGACGGGCGAGCGGATCGACCAGCTCCTCGACGAGGTGTCGCACGACCTCGATCGTGACGGCATCGACGGGGAGCATCGATGACGATCGCGCGGGCCGACGACGACGGACCGCTCACGGACCAGATCGCTCGCGCGGCGGGAACGCTCGCCGCCGCCGACGAGGTCGCCCTGGCGTGTCACGTGAATCCCGACGCCGATGCCCTCGGATCGATGCTCGGCCTCGCGGCGTTCCTCCGCGAACGTGGGATCCGCACCGTGTGCGGCGTTCCGAACGAGCCCCTCGAGCTGCCGCGGTGGGCATCGATGCTGCCCGGAGCCGACGCGATCGTCGCTCCCGAGGCGTTCCCGACGCACCCTGACGTGATGGTGACCTGCGACTGCGCGTCGTGGGACCGGCTCGTCAACCTGACGAGGTCGGCCGAACGCGCGCGCGAGCTGATCTGGATCGATCACCATCGATCGAACGACGGTCGGGGCACGATCCGCGTCGTCGATCCCGCGGCGTCGTCGACGTGCGAGCTCGTGTTCCGCGTCGTCGAGGAGATCGGCGGGCCGATGCCGACCGGCACGGCGGTCGCGCTCTACGCCGGGCTCGTCACCGATACCGGCCGCTTCCAGTACGAGGCGACGACGCCGGAGACCCTCCGTGTCGCCGCGACATTGCGCGAACACGACTTCGACCACGCGCGTCTCGTCCAGGCGCTCTACGAGGACAACGCTCGCGCGTACCTCGAGCTCGTGGGCGTGGCGCTGCAGCGGCTGGCGTTCGTCCACGACGCCGATCTGATCTGGACGTACCTGACGCAGGCCGATCTCTCCGCCGCGGGCGTGCATCCGTCGGAGACCGACGATCTGATCGACGTCATCCGCACGGATCGCGACGCCGACGTCGCGGTGCTCGTGAAGCAGCAGAAGGACGGACGCTTCAAGGTGAGCATGCGGTCGCGCGGCGCCCACGATCTGGCGGCCGTCGCATCGTCGTTCGGTGGCGGCGGCCACCGGCTCGCGGCCGGGTTCACGAGCGATCGCGGTCCGGCCGGCACGATCGCGGCGATCGTCGAGGCGCTCTCGGTGCCGGCGGCACGGTGAGCGGCGGCGCCGGGCCCGACGGCGTCCTGCTGATCGACAAGCCGTCGGGCATCACGTCGCACGACGCGGTCGACGCGGTCCGGCGGGCCCTCCGCACGCGGAAGGTCGGGCACGCGGGCACCCTCGACCCGATGGCCACCGGACTGCTCGTCGTCGGGGTCGGTCGGGCGACGAGGCTCCTGCGCTTCCTCGGCGGCCTGCCGAAGACCTACGAGGGCACGCTGCGCCTCGGGACCGAGACCGACACGCTCGACGCCGACGGCGTCGTGACGCGGACCGCGCCGGTCCAGACGTCGCGGGACGCCGTGGCCGGCGCGATGGCCGCGCTCGTGGGCGACTCGATGCAACGTCCGCCCGCGTTCAGCGCCGTCAAGGTCCGTGGACGCAAGCTCTACGACGCGGCCCGCGCCGGGGAGGCGGTCGAGGCGGAACCGCGCCCGATCCACGTCGACGCGTTCGACCTGATCGACCTGCGCGGCGACGACGCGTCGTTCCGCGTGGTGTGCAGCGGCGGCACGTACGTGCGGGTGCTCGCCGCCGACGTGGGCGCCGCGCTGGGATGCGGGGCGCACCTGACGCGGCTGCGCCGGACCGCGGTGGGTCCGCTCCGCGTCGACGGCGCGACGCCGCCGGACGCGCCGGGGAAGCCCCTCCCGCTCGCGACGGCGGTCGCGCACCTGCCGCAGGTCCGGCTCGACGACCTCGAGGCAGAGGCCGCGTCGCACGGGCGGATCCTCGCGCCCGCCGGCCTCGACGGTCCCTACGCGGTGAGCGGTCCCGGCGGCGAGCTGATCGGGATCTACCGCGACGACGGCGGGAAGGCGACGCCCGAGATGATCCTCGCAGCGCGCCCGGCGGACACGTCGGAGGGCTAAGCTCCGCGGATGACCGCCGGGGACCCCGCCGCCGCGGCGGCGCCGACCTCCGCCGCCGACGCCGCCCGGCGGGAGCGGAAGCGACCCACGTGGCGCCGCGTGCTGTCGGGCGCCCTCTCGGCCGCCGTGGTCGTCGGTGTGTTCGCCTTCGCGATCCCGCAGATCGCCGACTACGGCGAGGTCCTCGACACCGTCGCGACGCTCACGCCGATCGAGCTCTGGTCGCTCGTCGCCGTCACGATCGCGAACCTCGCGTCGTACTGGCTCGCCAACATGGCGGCGCTGCCGGGCCTCGGGTTCTGGCACGCCGCGATCGTCACGCAGACGACCACCTCGGTCGCCAACACGCTTCCCGCTGGTGGCGCCATCGCGGTCGGCTTGACGTATCAGATCCTTCGGTCGTGGGGGTTCTCGGGCAACGAGATCGCCCTGTACGTCTCGGTCACCGGCCTGTGGAACATCTTCGCGAAGCTCGCGCTGCCCATCGTGTCGGTCGGTCTGTTGGTCGCGACGGGGGAGAGCAGCGCCGCGTTCGTCGTCGCCGCCTCGATCGGGCTCGGTGCCCTGGCCGTCGCCGTGGGGATCCTGGCGGCGCTGTTCTCGAGCGAACGCCTCGCCCGCCGCATCGGCGACGTGGCCGGACGTGCGATCTCGTGGCTCAAGCGGCTCGTCCGCAGGGAGCGCGTGACCGACATGGGTGATCGGGCCGTCGCGTTCCGCGAGGACACGATCGGCCTCGTGCGGCGGCGCTGGGCGGCGCTGACGCTCGCGACGGTCGGCAGCCACCTGGTGCTGTTCGCGGTGCTGCTCCTGTCGCTGCGGCACGTCGGCGTGTCGGAGGCCGACGTCTCGACCGCGCAGGCGCTCGCGGTCTTCGCGTTCGGCCGGCTGATCTCGGCCCTTCCGATCACGCCCGGAGGACTCGGCGTGATCGAGCTCGGCTACATCGGCGGTCTGCGCGCCGCCGCCGGCGAGGACAGCGCGGCGGCGGTGGTGGCCGCGGTGCTGTTGTTCCGGGTGCTCACCTACGCGGTGCAGATCCCGGTCGGCGCCGTCACGTACCTGCTGTGGCGTCGGACCGCGTCGCCTGATCGGTCGTCCTGACGGCGGCGTGTCGGATCTCGGTCAGCGCCGCGAACCAGAAGATCGCGATCCCGGACCCGAGCAGCACGCCCGCGATGACGTCGGAGAGCCAGTGCGCATGCAGGTACACGCGTGAGAACGCCATCACGAACGCGAACCCGACGGCGATCCACTCCCAACGGCGGCGCTCGGGCGCGGGCAGGAAGAACGCGAGCACCAGCGCCACCGCGGTGGCTGCGCCCGCCAGGGCGTGCCCTGACGGGAACGATGCGCCGACGGTGGCGACGAGCTCGTCGGGGGGCCTCGCTCGGTCGAACCAGCGCTTGAGGGACCACAACGCGATCTCAGCGCTCAGCCAGGTGAGGGCGAACGCGATCGATGCGTGCCATCGTCGCCTGGCCGCCAGCACACCGAGCACGATCGCGCGGAGCGGGATCGTCACGATGCCGCCGCCGATCACGTTCAGCGCGCGGAACAGCCAGGTCAGCGGCGCGACGCGGATCCGCTCGACCCCTTCGTAGACCGCCAGGTCGAGGCGACCGATCGCGGCCACCGTCGTCACGGTCCCCGGCTCGGAAGGATGCCGTCCGACGAGGAAGAGCGTGCCGGTCGCGGCGACGAGGAGCACGACGGACCAGAGGAACGCGCGGCGGTGCCGACGGAGCACGCTCGGTCAGCCGTCCTCGCACGGCGGCGCGTCGGCGCCACAGAGGATGGCCCCGTCGTCGGTCGAGACGTGGTGGACGAGTCGGAACCGAGACACGTGCGACAGCGCCTCGTCGGCCTCGCGGACGAGCGTCGTGGGGGAGCCCGCCGGGAACGCGTACCGCGTCGTGAGACACCCACCCTCGAACCGCCGGTACCGCACCCCCCGCACCGGATCCGTGCTCGTGATGTCGACGAACACGTCGGCGCCGGCCTCGTCGAGCGTCGGGTTCACCGGTTCGGCGTCGCCGACGTCGCACGAGGCGCTGAAGGTGATCGTGACGGCCTCGACGCCACCGGTGTTCGTGCTGAGCCACATCTCGGCACCCGCGTCCGTCACGCGCATCCCGCCGAAGCGCCATCCGAGGGGCAGCTCGCGCAGGCACGGGACCCTGGTCGCGCTCGGCACGGACTGTGCGAGGAGGATCGTCGCGGCGCTGGACGGCTCGCACTCCGGCGGCCGCGACGATGCCGCCATGCATCCGGAGAGCACGAGCGCGACGGTGGCAGCGGTGGCGACCGCACGGAGCCTCACGCGAAGACCGCCCAGTTCGACGCGACGAAGCCGACGCCGATCGCGGCGCCGAGGGCGACGCCGAGCGTCAGGATCACGCGGCGGACGCTCCAGCGCTGGATGCGCACCGGTTCCCGCGCCGGCGCGAGCGCGCGGAACTCCTCGGCGAGATCCTTGCCGTGCTGCTTCAGCTTCGAGCGGAGCTGCGTCGGGCTCGCCACCCCTCGCGTCGCCGCGAAGGCCTCCGCGACGTCGTCGGGCGTGAAGCAGCGCAGCGCACGTTCGTAGACCCTGCGAGCGTCGGAACGGAGCGCGAGGACGAGCATCATGTTCGCGAGGTCGACGGCCTGGCGCCACGGTGACGGGCGCACCTGGACGAAGAAGACGTCGATCAGCCGCAGGTGACCGTCCTGGACCATCAGGTTCGCCGGCTTGATGTCTCGGTGCGCCAGGCCGAGGTCCCACATCCGGCGCACGAGGGCGAGCCCCTCGTCGATCACCGTGTCGTCGACGTGGGCGTCGCCGACCTCCTCGGCACCGTCGAAGAACTCCATCAGGATCATGTACTCGCGCTCAGGCGTGATCTCGACGACGCCGTACGGGGTCGGCGTGGGGAGCCCCTCGTCGTGGAGCAACCGCAGGGCGTAGTCCTCGTACTCCACGAAGCGGCGGACGGTCCCGAACGGCGACTCGTCCTCGAGGCGACCGTAGAGGATCGTGCGACCGAGCTTGTACCAGCGGTCCGCGCGGACGTGGCTCATCGAATAGACCTTCGCGAAGACCTTGTGCTCGTCGTCGTCGCGTTCGATCGTGAGGAGCACGGGCGTCGATCCGCCGGAGCCCTCGAGCCCGATCGGCTCGACCGAGACGACGGTCTCGCCGAGCTGGTCCGCGACGGCCCTCTTGATCGCCTCGCCGCGGAACCCGCTCACGTCGAGGTGCGCGGCTCGGCCCCGACGGTACGTCACCGGGAACACCTCGTTGGGGGTGAACACCCGGAACGCCGCGAGCAGCACCGCCACGCCGATCACGGCGCCCGCCGTCGCCGCGCGGGGATGGTCCACGCCCAGGATCACGCGCGACACGATCAGCAGGCCGAGCGTCGCCCCGACCACCCATTTGCCGGCATCGCGGATGCGCCCGTGCGGGAGCACCGTGTAGAGGACCCCGATCAGCGAGGCGGCGAGCCCGGCGATCGGGCGCGACGGCATCGAGAAGCCCTGCCACGGCGCGAGGATCTCGACGCCGAACGGTCGAGGTCGCGCGGTGTACAGGCTGAGCTGATACGTGAGGGCCTCGCAGACGAGCAACGCACCGAGCAGCACGGCGAGGTGCCGCCACCGGCGGAACACGAGCAGCACCGCGATCGTGCCCCATCGGATGGCGCGGATCGTCCACCGCGACGCGAGCACGTCCACGGCACGCGCGATCTCATCGACGACCCCCGCTCGGGCGCGCACGGCCGCACGCGTGATCGCGGCGTCGATCCCGTTGAAGATCCGCGTGAACGGCTCGAACAGGAGCCCGACCACGACGGTGACCAGGAGGATCGCGACGAGGGCGATCCAGAACCGTCCGCTGCGGCCGAGGTCTCGCGGGAGCGGAGGGGGCTCGCCCGAGGGGCGCCGTCGACGGGCGCCGCGGCCGAAGTCGAGCGTCGCGTCGCGGCTGCCCGCCGCCCGCCCCGCCTTCGTCCTCATCGATGCCATCCTCCCGTCGCGCGCGCAAGCCTACGCCCCGCGACGCCCGCTACGCTCCGCGCCGTGGAGATCGTGCGAGGGCTGGCTTCGCTTCCGCTGCCGACGGCGCCGTCGGTCGCGACGGTCGGCTTCTTCGACGGCGTCCACCTCGGCCATCGGGCTGTGTTCCGGCGGGTGGTCGACCGGGCGGAGCCTCGCGGCCTGCGCTCCGTCGCGATCACGTTCGACCGGCATCCCCGCGAGGTGCTCACGCCGGGGCGAGAGCCGCGATTGCTCACGACCGTCGACCGGAAGGCCGAGCTGATCGCCGCGTGCGGGATCGACGTCCTCGTCGTCCTCGCCTTCGACCGCGACTTCTCGCTGATCCCGGCGGACACGTTCGTGCGCGAGGTGCTCGCGGGCGGCGTCCACGCGGTGCACGCCGCGATGGGCGAGAACTTCAGGTTCGGGTTCAAGGCCCTCGGCACGATGGAGACGCTTCCGACGCTGGCGGAGCCGTCGGGGATGACGGCCGAGACGGTCCCGTTGCTGCGGCTCGGAGACAGGCCGGTGTCGTCGTCGTCGATCCGCGAGGCGTTGACCGGCGGTGATCTCTCGTGGCCGGCGCGCGCGCTCGATCGCCGGTTCGTGCTCGACGGCGAGGTCGTCACGGGGCACGGGCGCGGCCGGGAGCTCGGGTTCCCGACCGCGAACCTGCGCACGTGGCCGCGGCTGCTGCTGCCCGGTCAGGGCATCTACGCAGGTGTCGCGGAACACCGCGGCGCCCGGTACCGTGCCGCGATCGACGTCGGCACGAATCCGACGTTCGGCGTCGAGCCGCTGCACGTCGAGGCGTTCCTGCTCGACTACGACGGCGGCGAGCTGCCGGGCGAGCCGCTGGCGATCGAGTTCTGGGCGCGCCTGCGTGACGAGGTCCGGTACGACTCGATCGAGGACCTCGTCCGAGCGATGGACGCCGACGTCGCCCGAACCCGCGAGCTCGTGCCCCCCGAGGCCCTCGTCGCGACGTGAGCCCCGGCTCAGGGCCCGCGCGAGGGGGTCGGAGCCGCGTTCCCGCTGGTAGCCTGGCTGACCGCATGACGCTCACCAAGGAAGAGAAGACCCAGATCATCCAGGAGCACGCCCGTTCCGAGGGCGACACGGGGTCGGCGGAGGTCCAGATCGCCGTCCTCACGAAGCGGATCTCGGAACTGACGGAGCACCTGAAGGCCCAGTCGCACGACCACCACAGCCGCCGCGGGCTGCTGATGCTGGTCGGGCGGCGGCGCCGACTGCTCGACTACCTCCGGCGCGAGGACATCGGGCGCTACCGCGACATCGTCGCGAAGCTCGGCCTCCGCCGCTGATCGTCGCACCGGCTCGCCGCCGCGCGAGCCCTGCACGCCCGAAGGGGTGATGCCGCAAGAGACACGGATCCCGACGCCACGGGGCCCTGCACCGTAGGTCGGTTCTCAGTCGCGAGCCCCCGAACGCGATCTCGGAGGTTCACCACTGACAACCGGCCGGGCTCCTCACGAACCGGCGCCGGCGCACGACGCGCCGCGCCACGAGTCCCTCAGGGACACGACAGGAGGACACGACCGGATGGTCACCACGCTTTCCCGCCAGATCGGCGGAACCACGTTCACCTTCGAGTCGGGCAAGATGGCCCGCCTCGCCGACGGCGCCGTGCTCGTCAGCTACGGCGAGACGCAGGTCCTGTCGACCTGCGTGCGCTCGAACCCCCGCGAGGGGATCGACTTCTTCCCGCTCACGATCGACGTCGAGGAGCGGATGTACGCGGCCGGCAAGATCCCCGGATCGTTCTTCCGGCGCGAGGGGCGCCCGTCCGAGACGGCGATCCTCACGTGCCGGCTGATCGACCGACCGCTTCGTCCGACGTTCCGAGAGGGCTTCCGCGACGAGGTGCAGGTGATCAACACGATCCTCGGCGTCGACGGTGAGAACCCCTACGACGTTCCGGCGATGAACGCGTCGTCGCTCGCGACGTGCCTCGCGGGGCTGCCGTTCGACGGCCCGGTCGGCTCGGTGCGCATGGGGCTGATCGGCGGCGAGTGGGTCGTGAACCCGACGTTCCAGCAGGTCGAGGACGCGACGTTCGACATCGTCGTCGCCGGCCGTCGCAACGACAGCGGCGGTGTCGACATCCTGATGATCGAAGGGGAGGCGCCCGACAACACGTGGGCCCTGCTCGCCGACGGCGCGACCGCCCCCACGGAGGAGACCGTCGCCGAAGGGCTCGAGGCCGCGAAGCGCGCGATCGGCGAGCTGATCGACTTCCAGCAGGAGTTCATCGACGCGGTCGGCGTGCGCGAGATCGACTGGGAGCCGAAGCCGCTCTACGGCGACGACGTGTACCAGTCGCTCGCCGACTTCGCGACGAGCCGGCTCGAGGAGTCGATCGTGCCCGACAAGGCCGAGCGCGAGGCGAAGCTCGACGCGCTGAAGGCCGAGGCGAAGGAGCACGTCACGGCGACGCTCGGCGACGACGCCGCCGCGCGGGCATCGGAGTTCGGCCCCGCGTGGAAGCAGCTCCAGAAGAAGGTCATGCGCGCCCGCGTGATCAAGGAGGGTGTCCGGCTCGACGGGCGTGCGCCGACCGACATCCGGCCGCTGTCGGCCGAGGTCGGCGTCCTGAGGCGGGCGCACGGCTCGGCGTTGTTCAGCCGCGGCGACACGCAGGTCCTGAACATCACGACGCTCGGCATGCTCCGCATGACGCAGATGATCGACACCCTCGATCTCGAGGACACGAAGCGATACATGCACCACTACAACTTCCCGCCGTTCTCGACGGGTGAGACGGGCCGCGTCGGCTCGCCGCGGCGCCGCGAGATCGGTCACGGAGCGCTCGCCGAGCGGGCGCTGATCCCGGTGGTCCCGACCGAGGAGGAGTTCCCCTACGCGC
>DATHTO010000090.1:0-96259 GCA_035463115.1 Actinomycetota bacterium
AGCACGGCGCCGCGAAGATCGTGGAGATCCGTCCGAAGCGGATCCTCGAGGCGCTCGACGGTGGGCTCGTCGTCGTGCTCGCGGGTTTCCAGGGGCTCTCGAGCTCCTACGAGATCACCACGCTGGGGCGCGGCGGCTCGGATCTGACCGCGGTCGCGATGGCGGCCGCGATCGGCGCGGAGGTATGCGAGATCTGCACCGACGTTCCGGGCGTGTACACGGCTGACCCGCGGGTCGTGCCGACGGCGCGCAAGATCGACCGCGTGAGCTACGACGAGATGCTCGAGCTCGCAGCGGCGGGCGCGAAGGTGCTGCAGGCGCGGTCCGTCGAGTACGCCCGGCGCCACGGCGTGAAGCTGCACGTGCGCTCGTCGTTCGACGAGACGCCCGGAACCTGGATCGAGGAGGCGGACGAGATGGCGGAACAGGCGACGGCGCTCGAAGGCGTCTTGATCTCGGGCGTGGCGCTCGACGCCGACGAGGCGAAGGTCACGCTGGACCGTGTCCCCGACCGTCCGGGTGTCGCGGCGACGGTGTTCAAGGCGATCGCGGCCGAGGGGCTCAACATCGACATGATCGTGCAGAACGTGTCGCACGACGGTGCCACGGATCTCTCGTTCACGGCGCCGCGCGAAGACCTTCCGAAGCTCCGCGGGCTGCTCGAGCGCATCACGGCCGACATCGGAACCGACCGCTTCACGATCGACGACGACATCGCGAAGCTCACGCTCGTGGGCGCCGGGATGAAGTCGCATCCCGGCGTGGCGGCCGACATGTTCGACGCGCTCGCGGGCCAGGGCATCAACATCGAGATGATCTCGACGTCGCCGATCCGGATCTCGTGCGTGATCCGCCGCGTCGACGGCGAGCGAGCGCTGCGGACGATCCACACGCGCTTCGGCCTCGACGGCTGACGTCTGCCACGTCGCCCACGATGTCGGCCTCGAGCTGCACCGACGCCTCCACGGGCGCTGGTAGCGTGGAGCGACCATGAAGGTCGCCGTCATCGGAGCCACGGGAGCGGTCGGCCGCGAGATGACGAGGCTCCTCGAGGAGCGGAACTTCCCCGTCGACGCGTTCGTTCCGCTGGCGTCCGCCCGCAGCGCGGGGCGACGCGTGACGTTCCGCGACGAGGGGCACGAGGTCCGCGAGCTCACCGTCGACGCCGTGCGTGGTGTCGACGTCGCGTTCGTGAGCGCGGGCGCCGCCACCTCGAAGGCGATCCTGCCGAGCATCGCCGCGAACGCAACGGTGTGCATCGACAACTCGAGCGCCTTCCGGATGGATCCCGACGTGCCGCTCGCCGTTCCTCACGTGAATCCCGAGGCGCTCGAGGGCTGGCCCAGGCCCGGCATCATCGCGGTCCCGAACTGCACGACGATCACGGCGGTGCTCGCGCTCGGTCCGCTCCATCGCGCCGCCGGGCTGACCTCGCTCGTGCTGTCGAGCTACCAATCCGTCAGCGGGGCCGGGCACAAGGGCGTCAGCGAGCTGCTCGAGCAGGTCGAGAAGCTGCGTGGCGACGAGGGGTCCTTGGCACATCCCGACCACGACGCGCTGCCGGCCGGCGACGTCATGGGCAAGACCATCGCGTACAACGTCGTCGCGAAGATCGGCGCCTTCGAGGACGACGGGTTCACGGGCGAGGAATCGAAGATGATGGCCGAGCCCCGGAAGATCCTGCGCACACCGGACCTCCCGGTCGTCGCCACCAGCGTGCGCGTGCCGACCGTCGTCGGTCACGGTGTGTCGATCCTCGCGGGGTTCGCCCGCCCGATATCGGCCGACGAAGCGCGTGAGCTGCTCCGCGCCGCTCCGGGCGTCGAGCTCCGCGACGACCCGGCGAACGGTGTCTATCCGTCCCCGATCGAGGCCGCAGGCCTCGACGTCGCGCTCGTCGGGCGGATCCGGCAGGTGCCGGGCCGCGACGATCAGCTCGTGCTCTTCAGCTGCGCCGACAACCTGCGTCTCGGCGCCGCCCTCGACGCCGTGCTGATCGCCGAGCGGCTCTTCGTCTGAGTCGACGCGCGGACGACCGTATCCCCGGGGAGGGTCAGTCGTCGTCGCGGATCCGTTCGCCGATCGGTTCACCGCCGGGCGTCACGTCGGGCGCGAGCGGTTTCACGAACCACCGCCCGTAGTCCTGGAAGCCCTCACGTTCGTAGAACGCGATCGTCGTCTCACGCCAGGCTGCCGTCACGAGCGCCATCCGGAAGCATCCCCGCTTGCGCGCGAGCTCCTCCGCACGCCGCAGCAGCACCGAACCGACGCCCTGTCCACGGACGCGATCCGTCACGACGAGGTCGTTGACCCTCGCCTGCGGACGGTGGTCGCCGAGGCGCTGGTGGTACTCCATGTCGATCATCCCGACGACCTCGCCGTCGCGCGATGCGACGAGCGTGACGGTCGCGATCTGCGCGATGTGCCCGCCGAACCGCAACCGGTGGGTGGCGTCGTCGGCCGTTCCGGCGGCGACGCCACGGCCGAGTTCCACGAGCAGCGCCGCGACGGCCGGCCAGTCCTCCGGCAGGGCCATCCGCACGGCGAGCCCCTCCGATGCCGTCACGTCAGAACCACCACGGGTTCCACGGATCGGGCCCCGCGAACAGCGTCCGGAACCCATCGACCACCGGGTCGGCGCGGTCGAGGAACCCGAGCAGGACGGCGTCGTCGGCGCGGAGGAACCCGGTGTACATCGACGAGAGCGCGCCGATCGGGAGCGGACGCGCCGGCGTGGGAGCCGGCTCGACGCTCGGCGACCCTGCTGCGACGCGGAGGCGCCATCCTCGCGAGTTCTCGGCGTACCGCGGGTCCTCGACCGCGAACGTGACGTCGACGTCGACGGGCGGATACCCGCGGGCCTCCAGCGCTCGAGCGACGTCGAGGATCCGCAGCATCCAGAGGTACCGCAGACCCGTCGAGAGCTGTGCCTCCGGCAGCAGGAGCGACACCGGATCGTGGGGCGGCGCCGACCACCTAGCCCACCGCCCGATCCCGCGGTGCGCCCGGAGGTACTCGAGGATCGCGCGCAACGCGCGCTCCGTCGTCGCGACGAGGGGCTCGCACGACAATCCGAAGGAGACGTCGCCGAGCGGGCCGGAAGCCGGTTCGCGCGTGACGGTCGCGAATCCCTCCGGTCCGTCGTCGCCGCGCACGACGAGCGCCCGGAACATCGGATCGTACGGATGGGAGAGCCACCGCTCGACCCACCAGGCGTCCTCGCGCGGCGCGACGGGTCCGTTGTGCGCCGCCGCCCACCGGTCGAACAGCTCGCGGATCGCGCGGACGTCCCGCTCGGGGTCGGCGATCTCGACGGCGGGGAGGTCATGCCCGCCGGCGGCGGGCAGCGCGTCGAGCTCGACCTGATGCTGGACGTACGTCCCGGCGAGCTCGAAGCCGAGCCGTCGGTACGGAGGCAGCACCGCCGGGAACAACGCGGTGATCGCGTCACCTCGTGCTCGAGCGTCGTCGAGGACGGCGCCGGTCACCGCCGACGCGAGCCCGCTGCCCCGATGTTCGGGAAGCGTCCCGACGCCCCAGATCCCCGAGCAGTCGACGGGCCGCCCGCCGAACCACTGGTGGAACCGCACCTCCGCTCCCACCGCCACGACCGCACCGTCGACGCGGCCGACCCGGACGTCGTCGAGGTGCCAGATCGACGAACGCTCGAGCGTCCGATCGAGCGGCACGTTGATCGAGGCGGCGAGCACGCGCGCGACCGCGCCGCGTTCGTCCTCGCGCGGAACGCCGACGTCGGGTTCGGTCACGGCGCGCACCGGCAGGGACGTGCGCCGCACTTCGGGCAGCCGCCCTCGTAGCGTCGCGCCGTCGCGGCGAGGTCGACGTCGAGGAGGTTCGCGAGCGAGGCGGTCCACGCCAGCACGTCACCGAACTCGAGCTCGAGGTTCGCGCGGTCGCCCTTCCGGATCGCGCGTGCGAGCTCACCTACCTCCTCGGTCAACCACCGGAACGTCGCGTCGACGCCGCGCTCGGCATCCCGCTCGAGATAGGTCTCCCGCATCGCCGTCTGGAGCTCGCGGATATGCATGGTCCGGAGTCTAGAAGCCGCCTCCGGAGACCCGGTCAGCGCGGCGCGTGGACCGGGTCGGCGCTGGGCATCGCACCGTCGGGGGAGTCCGTGAGCCCGAGGGGAGGGAACGGTGCGTCCATGCCCGCGTGCGCCGTGTGGCCCGATCCGTCGGCGTCGGCGCGCTTCCGCCGCTTCTCTTCGTACATCAGCGTGTCGGCGCGCGCGATCAGGTCGTCCACGGACCGGTCGTGCTCCCGGTCGAAGACCGCGATGCCCATCGAGACGGAGAGCGCGTACGTGCGTCCTGGCAGGCGGTTGGCCATGGCGATCGCGTCGGCGAGGCGGGTCCGCGCCACGTCGACCCCCGCGATCGAGTCGGCCGTCACGAGCACGCAGAACTCGTCGCCGCCGAGGCGGGCAGGCAGATCCGACATCCGGAACGTGTCTCGCAGCAAGGCGCCGAGCTCCTGGAGCATCTCGTCACCCGTCGTATGGCCATGGGTGTCGTTGACGACCTTCAGCCCGTCGGCATCGACGAACAACAGGGCGAGCGTCGAGCCGGCGTTCCGCCGGGCGAGGTCCAACCGATGCTCTGCCGTGTCGAGGAACCCGCGGCGGTTCGCGAGTCCGGTCAAAGCGTCGACGGTCGCGAGCCGCTGGAGCTCTCCCTGCAGCTGCATGACCTTCGTGCCGGTCTGGACGAACGCACGCTCGAGTTCTCCGAGCTCGTCGCGGTGGCCGGACGACCGCAGCAGCGGCAGCCCTCGCTCCAGACGTCGGGTGTTCTCGCTCAGGGATTCGATGCGCCGCAGGAGCCGACCGGCGAACAACGCCACCATCACGCCCGCCGCGAGGAGGCCGCCGGGAAGGCCGATCATGCGGATCACGAACGCGAGGTTCTCCGCCTCGCTCAGCTTGCGGGTGCGTTCGTCGAGGAGCTCGAGCTGACGCGTCCGGAGCTTCTCGGCGACACCGTCGACGAGCTGCATCGTGAGCTCGCCTTGCCGGGTGAGTTCCTTCCTGTCGTCCGACATCGATGGGCCGCGGAGGTCTCCCTTCGCCATGGAGTCCAGCGTGCGGAGACGGCGGTGGATGTGCTCGGACAGCTGCTGGGCGAGGCGTTCCGCTTCGGCGTTGACGATCACGGCTCGCATCTCGGCCACGTTCTCGAGGAGCGAACGCCGCGATCGCTCGTAGGGGTTGATCATCTCCGCGTTGCCGGTGATGAGGTAGCCGCGGAGGCCGGACTCGGCGGAGTTCAGCTCCGCGATGATCGCTTCGAGCTCGTTGAGGACCTCGTAGGTCCTCGTGATCTGGTCGGTGCCCTGGACCCGGCGCGCGTTGGCCTGATAGGCGAGTGCGGTCGCGAGGATCAACACGATCGCAGGGATCGCGAGCACCGCCATCAGCTTCTGTCGTAGCGACATCCTTCGGAACCTCACCGATCGACCACCCGCGCGGCCAACCGACTCATCGGCCCGCGCCATCGCCCGGTTGAGGGATGGGCGGATGGCCGCGGGCCCAGCTGGAGGAGACCGCTCGACGGAGGGACCCAGGTTCTGGGGCCGTGACCTGCGGGTCTCCTCACCGGCGGAAGAGCGCTCACGCTGCGGCGGTAGTTGGCTTTCCGCTTCATAGGGTAGGCCGACCGAGGGACACCAACTGCCCGTTCCGGGGGTTGTCTACCGCCCGGTAGATGCGGGACTATCTACCGGATGGTAGACGGGGATCCATCGGCGGAGCGAACCGACCCGTCGATCGTCGGCGCCCTCTCGGGGAAGCGGATCCTGCTGACGGGCGTCACGGGCTTCCTCGGCCAGGTCGTCATCGAGCGCCTGCTCGCGGACTTCCCGGAGACGCGCGTCACGACGCTCATCCGGTCGCAGCAGGGCACCTCCGCTCGCGACCGGCTGACCTACCTGATCCGCAAGCCCGCCTTCGACGCGCTCCGCGGGCGGCTCGGTGGCGACGATGCGATCGTCGATCTGCTTGACCAACGCGTCGACGTGATCGACGGGGACTTCTCGCGCGGAGAGCCCGACATCCCTGACGGCATCGACGTCGTGATCCACTCCGCCGCCACGGTCAGCTTCGATCCGCCGATCGACGAAGGGTTCCAGACGAACCTGCTCGGCGCGCTCAACCTCTACCGCGCCGCGACGAGGGACAACCGCCCGGCGCTCGTGCACGTCTCGACGGCCTACGTCGCCGGCGTCCAGAAGGGCGTGATCCCCGAAGGCCCGCTGGAGCATCGGGTCGACTGGCGCCTCGAGGCGGAGCTCGCGCTCGATGCACGCAAGGACGTCGAAGCCGCGTCGCGGAAGCCCGAGATGCTCGAACACTTCATGGACAAGGCGGCGAAGGAGCATTCCCGCGCCGGCCCGCAGACGGTCGCGTCCGACGCGGAGGACCGTCGCAAGGACTGGGTGAGCAGCCGCCTCACCGAGTACGGGCGATCCCGCGCTCGCTCGCTCGGATGGCCCGACGTCTACACCTTCACGAAGGCGATGGGCGAGCGCGCCGTCGAAGAGCTCGCGGCCGCCGAGGGGCTTCCGCTGTCGATCGTGCGGCCGAGCATCATCGAGTCGGCGCTGCTGCATCCGTTCCCGGGGTGGATCGACGGGTTCAAGATGGCGGACCCGATCATCCGCGCGTACGGGCTCGGGCAGATCCCGGAGTTCCCCGGCATCCCCGAGGGCATCGTCGACCTGATCCCCGTCGACTACGTCGTGAACGCGATCCTCGCCGTGGCCGCGAACCCGCCGCCGCCGGGCGAGGCCGTGCACTACAACGTCTCCTCGGGCTCCAGGAACCCGCTGCGGTTCTACGAGCTCTACGAGTGGGTCCGTGAGTACTTCGAGGCCCACCCGTTGCCCGAGCGCGGGCGCGGGGAGCACAAGGTTCCGACGTGGACGTTCCCCGGGAACGTGAGGGTGGAGTCCCTGCTGCGGCGCGCGGAGCGCCTGACCGACGTGGCTGAGCAGGTCGTCACGCATCTCCCGAAATCGAAGGCGATGCGGGATGCGGTCGGCCGCGTCGATCGCGACCGTGCGCGCGTCGACTTCGTGAAGCGGTATTCCGACCTGTACGGCGCGTACACCGAGACAGAGGTGCTCTACACCGACGACCGGGTCGTCGACCTGTGGAACCGCATGTCGAAGGAAGATCGGGTCCGGTTCCCGTTCGACGTCGCGACGGTCGATTGGAAGTACTACCTCCAGGACGTCCATTCCCCCGCGGTCACGCGATCGCTGCGGGAGCTCTCGAAGCGCGATCGCGAGCGGCCGAAGGTCGTGATCCGCGAACGCACCGAGCCGGTGCTGGCCGTGTTCGACATGGAGGGAACGATCATCACGTCGAACGTCGTGGAGTCCTACGTGTGGACCAGGATGGCCGACCTCGAGCCCGAGGACTGGCCCGGCGAGCTCGTGAGCGTGTTCTCGCGCGTGCCGGGGTACCTGCAGACCGATCGACGCGACCGAGGCGACTTCCTGCGGACGTTCTTCCGCCGCTACGAAGGAGCGTCGGTCGCGGGCGTCCAACGGATGATCGACCACCACGTCGCCGAGTTCATGCTCCAGAAGGCCTCACCTGGCGCGTTGCGTCGTGTCCGCGAGCACCGCGCGGCGGGTCACCGCACGATCATGATCACCGCGGCGGCCGAGATCTTCGTGCGTCCGCTGTCGCCGCTGTTCGACGTCGTGATCGGCGCGGAGCTCGAGGAGCGCGACGGGCGATTCACCGGCTTCATGGCGCGGCCGCCGCTGGTCGGCGAGGCGCGCGCGGCGTGGCTGAAGCGGTACGCGCAGCAGGAGGACGTGGATCTGCGGCACTGCTACGCGTACGCCGATTCGTACAGCGACCTGCCGTTGTTGCGGGCGGTCGGCAACCCGGTCGCGGTGGCTCCCGATTCGGCGCTGTACCGCCATGCGCGGCGGCGTCGCTGGCCGATCGAGGAGTGGGCGATGTCGCGTGGGATGCCGCGGGTGCGGTTCCCGAGGCCGGCGACGAGATGAAGGGGGTGATGGGGTTGTCGGCGCACCGGGGTGGCACCCGGGCAGGGTGGGCCCCCCGCCTCCGTGTCAACAGGTTCACGACTCCGTCCTACGTCGCAGTCGTGAAGCTGTTGACATGCGGTCGGTCGGCGAACGCGCGCACGCCGCACCCGGTTGACAGCACCCGCCGCGTGATGGGGGCGGCGCCATGAGCACCCTCGCGGTGGAGTACTTCCGCAGCGCGCCGCGGTACCTCGGCGCCCGAACCCTCGGCAAGCGCATGCCCGGGCTCGTCTCCGGGCCGCTGGCCGCGCTGCGGCTGGCGACGCTCAAGGATCCGGAGCTCCCCGATCGGCCGGGATGGGCGCGTGTGAAGACGCACCTCGCGGGGATCTGCGGATCGGATCTCTCCACGATCGCCGGCACGAACTCGTTCTACTTCTCGCCGCTCGTGTCGCTTCCGTTCGTGCCGGGGCACGAGGTCGTCGGTGAGCTCCTCGACGACTGCGAGGACCTTCCGGCGGGCACGCGCGTGGTGCTGTCGAGCGTGCTCGCGTGCGCCGCCCGTGGCGAGGACCCTCCGTGTGAGAACTGCGCCACCGGCAAGACGAACCGATGCGACCGGGTCACGGTCGGCCACCTGAAGCCGGGCCTCCAGACCGGCTACTGCAACGAGACCGGTGGTGGATGGAGCCGCGCCTTCCTCGCGCACCGATCGCAGCTGTTCCCCGTGCCGGATGCGATGACGCCGAAGCAGGCGGTCCTGATCGAGCCGTTCGCGTGCGCGATCCATGCCGCGCTCCGCGCCGACATCGGCAAGGGGGATCGGGTCCTCGTCGTCGGCGCCGGCACGGTGGGGATCTTGACGCTGATCGCGATCAAGCTCTTCACGTCCGCGGGCCGCGTGACCGTCGCCGCGAAACACCAGCGACAACGCGCGGCGGCCTCGATGGCGGGTGCCGACGACGTCATCCGCCCGGAGCACGCGACCAAGGCGATCCGCCGAGACGCCCGCGCGGTCAAGCTCACGCCCGAGCGCGGCCAGGAATTCCTGCTCGGCGGGGTCGACGTGGCGATCGAATCGACCGGATCCAGGCGCGGGCTGGATCAGGCCCTCCGCGCCACCCGCGCGGGCGGGCGCGTCGTGCTCGCCGGGATCCCCGACGGCGCCGACCTGACGCCCGTGTGGTTCCGCGAGCTCGAGCTCGTGGGCGCGTACGCCGCCGCGGGCGACGAGACGCTGGCGACGGGCGAGACGAAGCCGACGTTCGAGATCGCGATCGACGCGGCGGCGAACCTTCCGATCCTCGAGCAGCTGGTGGGAGCGACGTATCCGCTCGACCGGTGGCGCGAGGCGATCGATCACGCGATGGCGGCCGGCACGCTCGGGACCTTCCGGGTCGCCTTCGCGCCACAGGAGTAGCCGAGACCGACCGCTCACCGACGAGGAGACATCGACCCCATGCCGCGACCAGGATTCGTGCTCGACGTCGACGAGCGCACGCCGCCGTTGCTCGTGAACCAGGGCGAGGGCTTCCGCATGCAGACGTTCCCGCTCGGCACGCGCGTGATCTATCCGCCTGATCCGCTCCCCGGCGTGGGCGACGTCAACGCCGAGATCCGCAACGCCCTGCTGCATCCGCTCGGGGACGCCGAGCCGCTGCCCGAGCTCCTGTTCCCCGGCATGAAGCTGACGATCGCGATCGACGACATCTCCATCCCGCTGCCGCCGATGACGACCCCCGACGTCCGCCAGCGGATCCTCGAGCACGTGATCGAGATGGCGGCGCGCGCCGGCGTCGACGACGTCGAGCTGATCGTCGCGACCGCGCTCCATCGCCGGATGACCGCCCGGGAGATCCGTCGGATGGTCGGCGAACGGGTGTTCCGCTCGTTCTGGCCGGACCGCCTCTCGAACTTCGACGCCGAGGACAGGGACGCGCTCACCGACTTCGGAACCACCGACGAGGGCGAGGAGGTCGAGATCTCGAAGCGGGCGGCCGAGTCGGACCTGGTCGTCTACGTGAACATCAACCTCGTCGCGATGGACGGTGGCCACAAGTCGGTCGCGATCGGCCTGGCGAGCTACCGATCGCTCCGCCACCACCACAACGTCCACACGATGCTGCACTCGAAGTCGTACATGGATCCGCGCGAGGGACGCAGCGCGATCAACGACTCGAGCGTCCGGATGGGGCGCAAGCTCGCCGCCGACGGCGTGAAGGTGTTCCAGATCGAGACCACGCTCAACAGCGAGACGTTCCCGGCGAACATGGGCTTCCTGAACAAGCGCGAGTGGGAGTGGTCCGTCGGCGACCAGGCGCTGATGATGGCCGCGAAGAAGGCGAACGACATGGCGCCGCCGCGCGTCCGGCGGGAGTTCTTCCGAGGGATCGAAGCTCCCTACAAGGTCACCGGGGTGAACGGCGGCGAGGTCGAGGCGGTGCACGCGCGGACGCTCGAGAACCTCCACCGCCAGCAGCTCGTCGAGGTGCAGGGCCAGAGCGACATCGCGATCTTCGGGATCCCCTACCTCGGTCCGTACAACGTGAACTCGATCCTCAACCCGATCCTCGTGCACTGCCTCGGGCTCGGCTACCTGTTCAACATGTACCGGAACGCGCCGATCGTGAAGCAGGGCGGCGTCGCGATCCTCTTCCATCCCGTGCCGTGGGAGTTCCATCAGATCCATCACCCGTCCTACATCGACTTCTTCGAGGAGGTCCTCGCCGAGACGACGGACCCGAAGACGATCGAGACGAAGTTCGAGGAGCGTTACGCGACGGACCCCTGGTACGTCCACCTGTACCGGACGTCGCACGCGTACCACGGCGTGCATCCCTTCTACATGTGGTACTGGGGCGCGCACGGCCGCGACCACGTGAACGACGTCATCTTCGTCGGCGGTGAGCCGAAGTCGGTCGCACGACTCGGGTACCGCCGCGCGGATTCGCTCCGCGACGCGCTGGAGATGGCGAAGGACACGGTGGGCTCGTCACCGTCGATCACGTACTTCCATGCGCCGCCGATCATGATCGCGGACGTCCGATGAGCCGCAGGAGCGACCACCGATGAGCCTTCGTGAAGAGCTGAAGGTGATGAGGGACGGGTTCCGCTGGGGTCGCCGCACGATCGTGCCCCGCTCGGCCGAGCCGTTCGTCGAGGAGGCCGACGACGAGGGGTTCCCGACCGACTGGGCGCGCACGAGGGCCGGAACCGCCGTCCGCCAGGCGATCCTGCAGACGGGGATGGGGCCGCTCGTGCGGAGCCAGGTCGCGCTCCGCGTCTACGGGCTCGAGGCGCTCGACGACGTCGAGGGGCCGGTGATCTTCTTCTCGAACCACGGGAGCCATCTCGACGCGACGCTGATCATGACGGCGCTCCCCGAGCGGTGGCAGCGCAAGACCGCGGTCGGCGCCGCGCGCGACTACTTCTTCGACGTGTGGTGGCGGCAGGCCTTCACGGCGCTCGTCTACGGCGGCTTCGCGATCGACCGAGCGAGAGGAGGCACGGGCGCGATCGACAAGGCGCGAGAGCTCGTCCGCGACGGATGGTCGCTCGTGCTGTTCCCAGAGGGCACGCGCTCGCCGGACGGACACCTGCAGCGGTTCCGTCACGGCGCGTCCCGGCTCGCGCTCGAGCTCGGCGTGGGCGTCGCGCCCATCGCGATCGTCGGCGCGTACCAGGCGATGCCGAAGGGCAAGCTCTGGCCACGCCCAGGACGTCCTCCGGTGACGATGCGGTTCGGGAACGTCTTGTATCCGCACGAGGGGGAGACCCATCAGTCGCTGTCGATCCGGATGCAGCAGGCGGTCTCGGAGCTCTTCGACGAGGATCGCACCACGTGGTTCGAAGCGGTGTCGCGGTCGGCGCGGAACGAGACCCCCTCGATCGCGGGCCCCCTCGGTGCGGCGCCGTGGCGCCGGACGTGGGAGGGGACGCGGCCCGTTCCGCGCCGTGGCCGTCCTTCGATCTGGGAGTAGGGCGATGCCTCGCGGCGGCGGCGAACAGCGACGGTCGACGCTGGTCGAGGAGGCGATCCGCCAGATCGGGCGCGAGGGCTACAAGGGAGCGTCGCTCGACTCGATCGCCTCGGCGGTCGGCGTGCGGAAGCAGACGCTCCTGTACTACTTCGCGTCGAAGGACGCGCTGCTCGAGGCGTGCCTCGCCGCCGCCGGCGAGCGCCTCGCGGCCGACCTCTCGGGAGCGCTGGAAGGGAAGGACTCGTACTGGGAGAAGGCGGAGGCGGTGATCCATGCCGTGTTCGCGCTCGCCACGGAATGGCCCGAGTTCCCGATGTTCGTCCGCGAGGCGGGGCGGCTCGGCCCCGATGCCTTCGACCGGTTCGCGGCGGTGATCGACCCGCTGCGCGCTCGAGCCGTGGGGTTCCTGCAGAGCGGCATGGACGCCGGCGAGATCCGGAAGCAGGACCCGGCGCTGCTGCTGTTCACCTTGTACACGGCCGTGGTCGGCGCGCTGACCGAGGCGAGCGTGCTGCATGCCGTGATGGGCGGCGACGAGTCGCGGGCTTCGCTCCGTCGACGGGAGGTCGAGACGCTCGCGTTCGTTCGAGCCGCGTTGCGGCCTCCGCAGGACTGAGGGCGCCGAGAACGGCGGAGGCGCGCACCCTGGTGCGACGTCCGCCGCCGACAGGGGGACGCTACGAGTAGAACTCGACGACGAGGCGTTCCTCGACGTCGACGGGGAGCGGGATCTCGCCGCGCTCGGGGTACCGCGTGAGCGTCCCGGAAACCTCGTCCTTGTTCCGGTACAGGTACGTGGGCGGCTCGGGCGTCACCTCGAGCGCCTCCCGGACGGAGATGAAGTTCCGCGCCTTCGGGGTCAGCTCGATCGTCGCGCCCTGAGGGACCTGCGCGCTCGGGACGTTCAGCTTGCGACCGTTCACCAGCACGTGGCTGTGCGAGACGAGCTGACGAGCCTGTCGCACCGTCTGCGCGAGGCCGAGGCGAAGGATCACCGTGTCCAGGCGCGTCTCGAGCTGCCGGATCATCTCCTCACCGGTGACGCCACGGTGCCGGGCGGCTTCGTCGTAGTAGCCCCGCATCTGCGTCTCGTTCACGCCGTAGATCGCTCGGAGCTTCTGCTTCTCGACGAGCCGCGTCTGGTATTCGGAGATGCGCTTGCGGCCGCGTCCGTGTTGACCGGGCGGATAGGGTCGCTTGTTCGACGGACAGTTGGGACGCCCGCAGAGGGGCGCGCCGACGCGGCGACACATACGGTGTTTGGGGCCGAGCTTCTCCATGTGCGGTCGGCAAGCCTACCAGAGCTTCCATTGGCCGGACCTGCGGCGATGCGCCCCCGCGCCCGCCCACCAGCCTAGCCGAGCCCTCCGATCGCGACGGCCGTCACCGCCATGACCGCTGCGGAGCAGACGCCGAGGACGATCGCCATCCACCGACGCGTCCGTGGCCGCACGAACCACGGGCCCGACCAGGCGATCGCGAGGCCGCCGCCGACGACGATCCACCAGCGTGCCGGCTCGACGTCGGCGAACCCGGGTCGGTCGAGGTCCCTCGCGATCAGGGCGAGCGCGATCGCCCCCGCGACGAGACCGACAACGAGGAACGCGAGGCCGACGGCCGGATATCGCTCCCGACGCTCGCCGGCCGTCTCCGGGGGTTCCTCTCGCCGGTCGGCGCGCGTCGGCGACGGTTCCCGTGGGTCCGACGACCACGAGTCGCTCACCATCCGAGCATCGCATGGCGCCCGTAGGATGCGCGCATGCACGTCCGCGACCGGGCGGCCGGCGCGATCGTCGGGCTCGCGCTCGGGGACGCCCTCGGGGCGCCGTTCGAGTTCCGCCGGGCGGCCGACATCCCGGATCCGGTGCCGGCGTTCACGCTGCGGTGGATGGGTCGGCCGCCCGGATCGTGGACCGACGACACCGCGATGGCGCGGAACCTCTGGTGCTCGCTGCTCGACCGATCGGGGACGCTCGACACCGCCGACGTCTTGAGGCGCCACCTCGACTGGCTGGCCTCGGATCCGCCCGACGTCGGGAACCAGACGCGGCTCGCGCTGCGCGCGGCCGCCGACGGAACATCCGACGCCGCACGCGTCGTGTTCGAGCGTCGTGGCCCGGAGGTGAGCGCCGGCAACGGGTCGGTGATGTACTGCGCGCCGCTGGGTGTCGTACGAGCGTTCCACCCGGAGCGTCTCCTCGACGAGGCCGTGGCGCTGTCGCGGATCACGCACTGGGACGGACGCTGCGCGACCGCATGCGGGGCCATCACCCTCGCCGTTGCCGCGCTCGTCCGGGGAGAGCCGCCCGAACCCGCCGTCCTCGCAGCCGTCGGGGCGGTCGCCGAGGCCGAGGGCGGTGAGGAGCTCGAGTACCTCGTCGGTGCGGCCGGGCGGTCGCGCCCCGTCGACGGCCCCGACATGGGATTCACCCTCTTCACGGCGGCGGTGGCCTTGCGCACGGTCGTCGAAGCGTCGGACGCCGCCACCGGCATGCTCGACGTCGTGCGCCTCGGCGGCGACACCGACACGAACGCGGCGGTCGCCGGTGCGCTGCTCGGAGCCCGTGACGGGCTCGGATCGTTGCCTCCGACGTGGCGCGATCGTCTCGCCGACGGCGCCGAGATCGAGCGCGAGGCCATGGCGCTCGCCGGCCTCGCGGGCGCCATGCAGCCGCGCTAGGCTCGGTCTCGTGACGCCCGACGAGATCTTCGAGCTCATCGTGAAGGCCGACGAGCGGCTGAAGTACGCGAGCGACGCGAACGCCGACCAACGGCGCCGACAGGCGCGGGAGCTGCTCACACGCGCCCGGGAGGCCGCTCGCGAGATCGGGAACGACGGTCTCGCGTCGCAGGCCCAGACGCGCCTCGCCGACCTCGACCCGGCGTCGGGCTGACCGTTCGACGCTAGTCGGCGCCGATCGCGGCGCGCCGATCACCGCGGTGGACGATCAGGCCCCGGCCCATCGTGTCCGCCCACAGCCGCTCGAGGGACGCGTGTGGCACCGTGGAGCCCGGAGGCAGACGGGTCGGCAGCACCAGCGCACGGACGGTGTGCGTCAGCGCTGTGTCGAGGTCGGCCGCGAGCCTCGCGAGATCGTCGGAGCCGATCGGCGCTCGGATCTCGAGCGCCACGACGTCTCCCTCGCGACGGATCGACCACCGTGCGTCCAGCGGCGGACGCTCGGGCCAGGAGCCGAGCCCCGGCAGGTACGCGGGCAGCGACCGCGCGACGTCGGCGGACCCGTCCTCGGGAGCCGGTGCCCCCGCGTCCGAGGCAGGGCGCAAGATGAACGCCGCCGCGACGCCCGTGAGGGTGAACGCGATCCCGATCCACCGCATCGAGGCCGTGGCGGGCAGACGCCCGAACACGGCGGCGGCGGCCGCCACGCCCACGAAGTAGGCCCCCTCCTGGGCGGCCTCGATCGTCGAGATCACCCGGCCGCGGAAGGCGTCGAGCGTGCGCTCTTGGAGCAGGCTCTCGTAGGACACGTTGGTGATGCCGCACATGGCGCCGGCGACCACCCACAGCCCCGCGATGGCGACGACGGACGTGCTCCGGCTGCCGTACGCGACGCAGGCGCCGGCGATCGCGATCACGACCGGCATCACCCGCTCGCGCGGGAGCGATCGGATCAGCCACGGCGTCGCGAAGCAGCCAGCGAGCATGCCGGCGCCCCACGTCGTCGTGAGCAGCGCGAGGACGCCCGCGCGTGCCGCGCTCTGGCTGACGCCGGGCACCACGACGTCCCGCACGAACACCACCTGGATCGTCGCCTGCGCGCCCGCCACGGCGACGACGAGGCACATCACCGTCATGATCCCGATCGCGAGCCGTGAACGACGGAGATGACGCGCGCCCTCGACGAGGTCGCGCGCGAGCACCCTCGGCGTCGCGCGACCTCCCGGGTCGTCGCGGCGGACGGCGATCGTCGTCCGGGCGATGACGTAGGCCGACACCGCGAACGACGCCGCGTTCATGGCGAACCCACCGTCGACGCCGGCGACCGCGACGGCGATCGCGCCGAGCGCGGGGCCGACCATCACGCCTGCGTAGAACGTGCCGCCGACGATCGCGTTCGCCGTGACGAGGTCGTCCCCGTCGACGACGCTCGGCAGCGATGCCGCCAGGCTCGGCTCGAAGAGCGCGGCCGCGATCCCGAGGACCGCTGCGACGGCGACGACGTGCGCCTCCGGAACGGGGCCGAGCAACAGGCTCGCCACGGCGACGGCCCGCACGACGTCCGACAGCACCATCACCCGCTTGCGGCTGAACCGGTCCGCGATCGGGCCGGCCACGAGGAGACCGACCACGGCGGCGGTCGCCGCCTGGATGCCGAGCACCATCGCCATCGTCTTCGCGAGCGCCCCGCCGCTCATCCCGCGGGTCAAGGCGCTGGCGACCGCCACGGAGTACGCGTAGGTGCCGAGGTTGGACACCACCTGCCCGAACCACAGCAGGCGGAAGTCCCGCACCGCGAGGACGCGGGCGTACGTCGTCGATGTCCACCGCGAGCGCAGGCCGTCCGTCGCGAGCATGAGCCAGGAGGCGTGCCCGTTGCCGTCGGGAACGCTCTACGAAGGTTCGGCGTGTCGGAGCGGCGCCTGAAGCGCGCGTCGGTCGATCGTCAGCTCGGTCGCACGGCGCCGTACGGCCGGTCGTAGCCGTACAGGGAGTCGTACTGCACCTCGCCGCCGGGACCCGGGTGGCGTGCGTGGATGATCTGGCCGCCGCCGATGTAGAGCGCGACGTGCGGCCCGAAGTTGCCGTAGTACACGATGTCGCCGGGTTGGATCGCGCTCAGCGACACGCGAGGCAGGGAGCCCCATTGCGCCGACGCCGAGTGCGGCAGGTAGACGCCCGCCTGCGCCCATGCCCACGACGTCAGACCCGAGCAGTCGAACCCCGAGCCGGGGCTCGCGGCGCCCCAGACGTACTGCGTGCCGACCACGGACCTGGCTGCCGAGATGGCGACCTGCGCCCCGGAGGCGTTCGGCGGTGGCGCCCAGCTTCCGCCGGTGTCGCCACCGGTGTCGCCCCCTCCGCCCGTCGACGGCGGCGGCGCGTCGACGCTCACCTCCTGCGCGGCTTCGAGCGCGGCCCGCTGGGCGGCCAGCCAGTCGTGGTACTCCTGGTTCAGGTTCGTCGCGAGGCGCTCCTGCTCTTCGAGCTTCCGGGCGATCTCCTCGCGCGCAGCCTCCATCGCCGCGACGTGTTCCTCGGCCTTTGCGACGGCGTCCTCGTGTCGGTCGCGGGCCCATTCAGCGCGCTGGCCGGCGGCTTCGGCGACGGCGGCGAGGTCGGCGTCGGACTGTGCGATCGCGCCCATGAACTGCAACCGGTCGGAGAATTCCGAGAGGTCGTCCGCCTCGAGGACCGACGAGATCTGGGAGCCCATCCCGGTGTACGCCTCGACGGCGCGGGTCTCGAGGGCGGTGCGGGCGGTGTCGGCGTCGGCCTCGGCGGCGGCGAGCGTGCGCTTCGTCTCGTTCAGGAGCTGCTGCGCCTTCTGCAGCTCGTACTTCGCGTCGTTCCACTTCTCGATCTGGACCTCGAGTTCGTGGCCGAGCGCTTCGACCTTCGCCTGGGCGGCTTCGACGTCCTCTTCCGACGGAGCGGCCGAGACGTTCGCGGTGCCGACGACGGAGAGGGCGAGGACCGCGGCGACCACGAGCCGCCCGGTCCGTCCCGTCCTGCGTCGCCTCCTGATGGGTACCTCCCCTGCCTCGGTCCCCCCGGGACCCGCGGCGTTCCCGCCAAAACGAAAGCTCCGGTGGCCGGTGCCCGGTCGGAGCTGGCCAAGAGGCTAGACAGAAGAACCGACGTCCGTCAAACACCTTCCCGAACGCATGTTCGCAGGTCAACCGATGGGCAGCGGCGTGGAGAACGCGACGAGGCGGGGCCTCGGAGGGCGCCCGCCTCGTCGACCTCGGGTCGGGACGGCGGGATTTGAACCCGCGACCTCAGCGTCCCGAACGCTGCGCGCTACCAAGCTGCGCCACGTCCCGAGGACCCGCCAGTCTAGCGACTCGGCGCCGCTCGTTCGGCGCGTTCCGCCGCGTCGGCCCCCGGCGTCAGTTCGAGCACCGTCGCCTCCGGGCGGCACAGGAACCGGAACGGAGCGAACTTCGACGTGCCGAGACCCGGCGAGGTATGCAGCGTCGCGGAGCCCATCTGGATCAGTCCGCTCACCAGCCGGCGGGGCATCGAGCTGTTCGTGACGAGCGCGCCGATCAGCGGCAGCCGGACCTGCCCGCCGTGGGTGTGGCCGGCGACGACGAGCTCGTACCCGAGCGCCGCCGCCTCGGGCGCCGAGTCGGGTGAATGCATCACCGCGATGCCGAAGCGTTCCGGGGCTCGGCGCGGAGCGGGTCGGTAGTCGTGCCAGCGGATGTGCGCGTCGTCGAGGCCGAGGAGCTCGATCGGCAGGCCGTCGAGCGCGCCCTCGCGTCGCGAGTTCGTGAGGTCCTCCCACCCGTCGGCGATCAGCAGGCGCACGAGATCGTGCGGGCGACCGAGCGCAGCGGAGCGCCGACGACGTCGTCCACGGAAGTACGCCGCGTAGTTCAACGGGCGCGGTGTGAAGTAGTCGTTCGATCCGAGGACGAACCACGACGCCAGACGGCCTCGCGTGGCGCGCACGGCCTCGACGGCCGTCTCCACGGCTTCGGGCTCGGCGAGGAAATCGCCCGTCACGACCGTCACGTCGGTTTCGGGGAGCGACGCCAGGAACCGCGCCTTGTCGGCGTCGTTCCGGACGAAGTGCAGATCCGACAGGTGCAGCAGCGTGATCGTCCGCCCACCCTCGGTCGGTAGGATGGCGAGGCGGTAGCGTCGGAGGCGGAACCAGCGTCGCTCGACGAACACGCCGTAGAGCACACAGAGGAGCCCGCCGCCGACGACGACGGCGACGATCAGCGGAAGCACGCAAGGAGTCTACGGTGGCCGATCCCGACGGGAGCGCCCTCGCCGCCCGGATCCACGACGAGATGACGGCGTCGCTGAAGGCGGGCGACAAGGTGAAGCTGGGCGCGCTCCGCATGCTGTCGGCGGCCATCACGAACCGCGAGAAGGAGCTGGGTCACCGGCTGTCCGACGACGAGGTCCGCGAGGTCGCGGGCAAGGAAGTGAAGAAGCGCACGGAATCGATCGAGGCGTTCACGTCCGCGGGTCGCACGGAACTCGCGGAGAAGGAACGCAGCGAGCGTGAGGTCGTCGCCGTCTACGCGCCCGAGCAGCTCTCCGAGGCGGAGGTCGACGCGATCGTCGACGACGCGCTCGCGTCGACCGGCGCGACGTCGGCGAAGGAGATGGGCAAGGTGATGGGCGCGGTCATGGCGAAGGCGAAGGGCCGCGTCGACGGTTCCGTCGTCCAGGCGAAGGTGCGCGCGAAGCTCGGCGGGTGATCCGTCGGAACGGCGTCAGCCGTTCCCGTTCCCGCCGCCGTTCCCGTTCCCGCCGCCGTTCCCGCCGTTCCCGCCGTCAGCCGGCGGGATCGCGACGGTGATCGTGACGACCTCACCTTCGAGGATCTCTGCACCGCCTTGTGGCGACTGCGCGATCACGCGTCCGTGGTTGTTCTCGTTCGGACCAGGCTGCTCGACGACGGTCACGGCGAGGCCTGCGTCGGCCAGCGCCGCGCGCGCCACACCGGCGTTCATGCCGATCACGTTCGGCACCGTGACGACCGGCGCGACGCCGTTGCTGACCTCGAGCACCACGGTGGAGCCGGGGATCGTCTGGCTGCCGCCGGCCGGTGTCTGCGCGACCACGATCCCTTCGGGCTGCGCGGAATCGACGATCTCGGCGTCGACCCGGAACCGCGCCTGCTCGAGGGTGGCCCGCGCCTGCGGAAGCGTCATGCCGACGACGCTCGGCACGCCGGAACGGATCGGCGCCGGGAACGGGATCGCGCGGAGGTCCGACATCACCTGCTGCATGTACCGGACCCAGATCGGGGCCGCGATCGACCCACCGAACACGTCCTGACCGAAGTAGCGCTGGAGCTCGTACGGGTTGCCCGGCGATCCGACCCACACCGACGTCGAGAGCTGCCGCGTGAACCCGACGAACCAGACGTTCTTGTTGAGGTCCGACGTGCCGGTCTTGCCCGCCACCGGCCACGAGCCCCAGCTCCCGAACGCGCTTGCGGCCGTGCCGGACTCGACGACCGCGACGAGCATGTTCATGATCTCCTTCGCGTAGGCGGAGTTCAGGACCGAGTAGCACTGCGGCTCGTGCTCGTAGATCACCTCGTTCGTCGCGGATCGAGTGATCGTCCGGACCGTGTAGGGCCGGCAGTGCCTCCCGCCGTTCGCGATCGTCTGGTAGCCGGACGCCATCTCGAGCGGGGTCACCTCCTCGCTCCCCGTCGCGATCGAGCAGACGGCGTCGATGTCGCTCGTGATGCCCATGCGCTGCGCGACCTGCTTCGTGTGGTCGAGGCCGGCGTCGAGGATCAGCCTGGCGAACACGGCGTTGACGGAGTCCTCGGTCGCAGCTGCGAGCGTCATGTTGCCGCGGCTCGATCCTTCGGCGTTGATCACGTTCCACGGTCCCTCGGGGCCCATGCAGCGTTCGTCCGAGATGACGCCCTGCACGCCCGAATAGACGGCGTTCGGCGAGATCCCAGCCTCGAACGCCGATGCGAGCACGAACGGTTTGAAGGCCGACCCCGGCTGGTGCGGCATCGTGGCGACGTCCTTCTGGTCCTTCGGGAAGTTCTTGCCCGACAGCAGCGTCCGGATCGCGCCGTCGTCGTTCTGGATCGACACGATCGCGACGTCGGGCGCCGGCTTGTACGAGGGGTAGTACGGCGTGCGAGCCCAGGGCGCGTTCGCCGACGCCTCGGCCGCCTCTTGCCAGTCCGGCTCGAGGGTCGTGACGATCTCGAGACCGCCTTCGGAGAGCGCCCGCGAGCGCTCGGCCGCGGTGGCGCCGAGCTTGCGGTACCAGCCGTTCGGATCCGTGATGATCTGATCGCGCATGTAGGTGACGAAGAACGGCGGAACCTTCGGCTCGTACTTCTTCGGGTTCCGCAGGTTGATGTCGGTCGCCTTCGCCTTCTCGGCGCGCGCTTGCGAGAGCATCCCGATCGCGACCATCCGGTTGATCACGTCGTTGCGGCGTAGCCAGGCCTTCTTCGGGCGGTCGATCGGGTCGTAGTACTCGGGCGCGCGGATCATGCCGGCGAGCAGGGCCGCCTCGGCGAGGTTCAGTTCGGAGGCCGGCTTCTTGAAGTAGAACTCCGAGGCTGTGCCGATCCCGTAGACGCCGTTGCCCAGATAGACCTGGTTCAGGTACATCCCGAAGATCCGTTCCTTCGAGTACCGCTCCTCGACGCGCAGGGCGAGGGCCAGCTCCTGGAACTTCCGTTCGAGCGTCTGGTCGGTCGGATCGAGGCCGAGCGTGTTCTTGACGAGCTGCTGCGTGATCGTCGAGCCTCCTTGGACGACCTCGCCGGCGCGGACGTTCTCGGCCATCGCTCGGATCAAGCCGTTCCAGTTGACGGCTCCGTGCTCGAAGAACGTGGCGTCCTCGATCGCGAGGACGGCGTCCTGCGCGACCGGCGCGATCTGCCCGAGGCCGACGATCTCGCGGTTGTCGAGGAAGATCCTTGCGAGCTCGGTCTTCTCGTCGCTCGCGTAGATCACGGAGCGCTGAGGGAACCGCGGGATCTTCGTGAAGTCGGCGCCCGCCTCCTCGAGCCGTCGATCGAGCTCGTGGACGCCGAGGGCGGCGGTCGCGAACGTCGGTGCGAGCAACAAGGCGCTGAGACCCGCCGAGGCGAGGATCACCGGCAGCAACAGGACGAGGGCGATCGGCTTGAACGCGAACCGGTCGGTGAAAGGCTTCCGAGGCCGCGGCGGACGGGTCGCAGGCCGTGGGGCGTGCGGAGGGCGCGTCGAAGGAGGGATGCCGGGGTCGTCCGCCATGGGTTCTCCGGCAGGATACCCCCGGTCCCCCGGTAGCATGCCGTAGCGCCGATGCGTCGCGTCGTCTCGTTCTCGCTGGTGGTCGCGGCCGTGTTCGTGGTGTTCGCGGGCACGGCGGCGGCGCAGTCCGCCCCGTCGGCGACCGTCGAGGTGATCAAGGTCGAAGGACCGCTCGACGCCCCGCTCGTGGGGTTCGTGCACGAGCGGCTCGACGCCGCGGCCGCCGACGGCACGATCGTCGTCCTCCAGCTGGACACCCCCGGCACGATGGGCGAGGGCGGCGTGGCCCTCGCCGACAAGATCGCCTCGATGCCCGTGCCCGTGATCGCGTGGGTCGGTCCGGTCCCGGCCGAGGCGAGCGGCGCCGGCCTCCTGTTGCTCCATGCGTCATCGCTCGCGGCGGTGGCGCCCGGTTCGCAGACGGGGCCGCTGACGCCGATCGACCTGCTGGCGCCCGACGAGCGCCCCGCGGACCTCGAGGCCGAGATCGCCTCGTGGGTGGACGCGCGTGGTCACGGCACCGACCTCTCGTACCCGGACGAGCCGATGACGGCGCAGCAGGCGGTCGACGGCTACGGCATCGCGCGGTACTCGGCGAGCTCGGTGATCGAGCTGCTGCGGACGATCGACGGCGTCGAGGTCCCCACGTCGGAAGGGCCGGTCACGCTGCGGACGCGCGTCGCCGCGAACGACGCCGAAGCCGCGCAGAGCACCGTCGACCTGCGGTTCAACGAGCCGGGCCCGCTGAAACGGGTGCAACACGCGGTGGCGACGCCCTCGATGGTCTATTGGCTGCTCGTCGCGGCGCTGGCCGCTCTCGCGTTCGAGCTCACGCAGCCGGGGTTCGGCTTCGCGGGCTTCTCCGGGATCGTCCTCGGTGGCCTGGGGCTCTACGGCTTGGTCCAGGTGCCGCCGACGTGGCTCGGGTTCGCCGTGTTCCTGCTCGGAACGGCGCTCCTGGTGCTCGACGTGCGGCTGCGGCGGCTCGGCGTGCTGACCGCTGCCGGGCTCGTCCTCTTCGGCGTCGGCTCGTGGTGGTCGTGGTCGTACGTCGCGGAGCCGATCCGGATCTCACCGTGGTTGATCGGTGGCGCCGTCGTCGCGGCGTTCCTCTATTACGGGTTCGGGTTGACCGTCGCGATCCAGTCCCACGACCGGATCGTGTCCACGCAGCGCGGTCTGATCGGGCTCGTCGGCGAGGCGACCGGACGGCTCGCGCCGGACGGCCCCGTGGAGGTGAAGGGCGCGACCTGGCGAGGCCGTTCCACCGGCGATCCGATCGATGCCGGGACCAAGGTCAGGGTCCGCGGCGTCGACGGCCTGGTCCTGCGCGTCGAGGCCGACGCGCCGGAACCCGACCCCGAGCGGGTGTGACGCCGGCGCCGGTGGCGTGGCGCGGCCGGTGAGGGCGAGGCGACGTTGCGGTTCGGTGACGTCCGGCGTGCCGTTCCAAACCTCCGGCCTCTCGTTTGCGAACAATCGGATAGACATGGACGTCGCCGGACGCTCGTCGTGGTGGGAGGTCGCGGCCTGTCGGGGGCAGGACGCGTCGAGCTTCTTCGCGCCGGCGTACTTCGAGAAGCGAGCCGAGAAGCTGGCCCGTGAAGCCGTCGCGAAGTCGTTCTGTCGCAGGTGCGAGGTGCGCGAGGAGTGCCTGTCGTACGCGCTCGAGCACCGCGATCCCCACGGCGTCTGGGGCGGCCTGAACGAGATGGAACGTCGCGCGGTGCTCCGTCAGCGCGCGTCGGAGCGCCAAGCGAGCTGATCGGGCCGCACCGCTCGCGCACGTGCGAGGATGCGCGGCATGAACGACGCCGACGTGCTCCGACGCCTGTCCGACCTCGGGATCGACCTTCCGTCGCCGCCGCAGGCCCTCGCCGCCTACGTGCCCGTCCGCAGGGTCGGCCAGCTCGCCTTCGTCGCGGGGCAGGTTCCGATGGCCGGCGGGGAGGTCCTGCACCCGGGACGCCTCGGCGACGACGTGACGGTGGAGCAGGGGGCCGAGGCGGCGCGGCGGGCGGCCGTCCAGGCGCTGGCGGCGCTCCGCGGCGCCCTCGGAAGCTTCGATCCGATCGAGGCGCTCGCACAGGTGTCGGTGTTCGTGGCGGCGACGCCCGACTTCACGCAGCATCCGCAGGTGGCGAACGGCGCGAGCGAGCTGTTCGTCGAGGTGATGGGTGACGCCGGGCAGCACGCGCGGGCGGCGGTGGGCGTCCCGTCGCTCCCGCTCGGCGCGAGCGTCGAGGTCGCCGTGACGGCCGCGCTGGCGTAGCTCGGCGTCGGGACCCGGCGGGCGCCGGCGCTTCAGCTCCTCGGGAACCGCAGATCGCCCTCGCGGCGCGTGACGCCCGTCCGGTCGAGGTGCTCCAGCAACGGAACGGCGTACTTCCGGCTCGTGCCGAGCGTCTCGCGCACCGACGAGACGGTGACCCCCGTCTCGGCGTGCTGCCGGACGATCGACGCGGCCCGTTCGACGAGCGACGGGGCGACCACGATGTCTGGGGTGAGCCGGACGACGACGCCCCCCCGCGCGGCCGCGTCGATCACCTCGCGGGCGAACCCCCGCTCGACGAGGGTCTTGACGTCGGGGGGCAACGGCTCGTCGGCGCCCGTGAGCGCCGCGAGGAGGCGTTCGACGTCGGCGCCGTGCTCGCCCAGGTCCACGCGATGCCCCGATAGCCGCACGGTGGTCGCCGAGCGAACCGCGTCGCCTCGCACGACGAGGTGGTCCAGCGAGGCGTCGGCGAGTCCAGGGTCGCGCGGCGCCCCGACGCGCGCGAGCGCGCCGAGCGCGGCGCGCCGTACGTCGTCGAGCGGGGCGCCCTCGTCGAGGGGGTGCTCCGCGTGGTGGGCCTCGAGCAACCGGAGGATCGCGTCCTTGACCGCCTCCGCGACCGCGGGCGCCACGAACCAGTCGCCGGCGATCTCGCCGCCCGGGGCCTCGGAACCCGTGATCGTCCGAGCTTCGGCACGCGTGATCGCCCCGCGCTCGGCGACGACGAGCGCCGGGAGCTCGTTCCGCGACGCCGACGCGCGCGCCGCGAGCCGGTCTCGGGGCGCCGGGCCGGCCCGTCGCGGTGGCGCGACGTCGAGCACGACCCCGCCTGCGACGGTCTCGCGGCGTCCGGCCTCCCGCACGACGAACCGATCGAACACGTCGAGCAGGAGCGGCCGGTCCAGCGTGACCCTCGCGTACCCGGCGGCGCCGACGGGCATCGGGCCGCCGTACAGGCGCACGCGCGCGGGGGACTCCGACGCGCCGGCGTGGACCGAGAAGGCGCCTCGCCCCGTCAGCGGATGCGAGAGCCCGCGCACCGGCGCGATGCTCGCTTCGAACGTGGCGGTCGGGCGCCAGGTTCCGCGCTCCGCGAGCACGTCGCCGCGGTCGACGTCGCCCCGTTCGACACCGGCGAGGTTCGCGGCGACGCGCGCGACCGCGCACGCCGACGCCACGCCGCGCTCGTGCGACTGCAGCGCCCGGATCCGTGCCCTCCGGCCGCTGGGCTCGATCGCGACGTCCTGCCCGACCTCCAAGCATCCGCCCGTCAGCGTTCCCGTCACCACGGTGCCGGAGCCGCGGATCGTGAAGGCCCGGTCGACGAACAAGCGGGTCCGTGCGGTCGGAGGCACCGGGGCCGTCGCGAGCGCGGCGTCGAGCGCGGCCATGAGCTGCGTGAGACCGTCGCCCGTCTGCGACGAGACCGGCACGATCGCCGCGCGCTCCAGGGCCGTCCCGCCGACCTTCTCCCGCACCTCGTCCTCGGCGATCGCGAGCGTCTCGCCGTCGACGAGGTCGAGCTTCGTCAAGGCGATCACCCCCGCGGCGACGCCGAGGACGTCGACGATCTCGAGGTGCTCCTCGGACTGCGGCTTCCAGCCCTCGTCCGCCGCCACGACGAAGAGCACGACGGGAACCGGACCGACGCCGGCGAGCATCGTCCGCACGAACCGTTCGTGCCCCGGCACGTCGACGAAGGCGACCTCGCGACCGCTCGGAAGCGTCGTCCACGCGTAGCCGAGCTCGATCGTGAGGCCGCGGCGCGTCTCTTCCGCGAGGCGGTCGGGATCGATCCCGGTGAGCCGTCGGATCAACGACGACTTGCCGTGGTCGACGTGTCCGGCGGTCGCGATCACCCGGAGCGCCGCCGCGCCGGTCTCGCCGCTCACGTCAGTCCTCGTCGACGTCGTCGCCTTCGAGGGCGTACTGGACCGCGCGCACGAGGTCGTCGATCTCGTCGTCGGCGACGGTCCGGCAGTCGAGCACCACCGTGTCGCCGTCGATCCGAGCGAAGACCGACGGCCTGCCCGTCCGGAGACGGGCCGCGAACGCCGACGCGTCGGGAACGGTCATCCGCACCCCCGACGAGGGGAGCGACGTGCCCGGCATCGAGCCCCCGCCCACCGACGCGGTCGTCTTGACGACGTGCGCGCCCTCCAGGTCGCCGCCGATCCCTTCACAGATCGCCTGCGCCCGCTTCGCGACCGTCTCCGCGGACTCGCGGAGCATGCGGTGCACGGGGATCGCGTCCCGTTCACCCATCGCGTAGCGCATCAGCGTGGCCTCGAGCGCCGCAACCTGCATCTTGTCGACCCGGACGGCTCGGGCGACCGGATGACGGCGCAGGTTCGCGATCACCGTGGCGTGTCCGACGATGCAGCCGGCCTGCGGGCCGCCGAGGAGCTTGTCACCGCTGAACGTCACGACGTCGGCGTGCTCGAGCGCCTCGCGGACGGTCGGCTCGTCGTCGGGGAGGCCCGGATCGCGATCGAGCAGCCCCGAACCCACGTCGTAGATGAACGGTACGCCCGCGCGGCGCGCGACCGCGGCGAGATCCTTCGCCGACGGAGCGGCGGTGAACCCGACGACGCGGTAGTTCGACGGATGCACCTTCAGGATCGCGCCGAGCCTCATGGCGGCGTCGGCCGCCGCGCGGTAGTCGCTGATCCGCGTGCGGTTCGTCGTTCCGACCTCGACGAGGCGGGCGCCCGACGCCGCCATGATGTCCGGGATCCGGAACTCTCCGCCGATCTCGATGAGCTCGCCTCGGGACACGAGCACCTGCTTCCCCTTGGCGACGGCCGCGAGCGAGAGCAGGAGCGCCGCTGCGCAGTTGTTGACCACGAGCGCGTCCTCGGCGTCGGTGAGCGCGGTCAGGAGGGCCTCGGCACGCGTCGACCGCTTCCCACGGCGACCGCTGTCGCGATCGACCTCGAGGTCCGCGTACCCGAGCGCGGCTCTCGCCACGGCGTCGCGGGCATGCTCGCCGAGCGGCGCGCGCCCGAGGTTCGTGTGGAGGATCACGCCGGTCGCGTTGATCACCCGCGTCAAGCCGTTCGCGACCCGCGAGGCGCGGCCCGCCGCACGCGCGAGGATCTCGTCCGCGATCGGCGGCTCACCGCCGTCGGCGACCTCGCTCCGGATCTCGTCCAGCGTGCGGAGGATCGCGGCCTTCAGCGGCGCGCGCCCGACGGCGCGCGCCGCTCGCTTGCCCGGCCCCGACCGCAGCAGCAGGTCGACGGACGGGAGCGTGCGACGAGCGTCGACGGCCATGCGCCGAGCCTATCGCGGCGCTCCGGCGCGTCGGTTCGCCTCGCGAGGACCGCGTTGCGTGGCGCCCGGTAGGATGGTGGCCGCGATGGTCGATACCCCCACGCGCCCCCAGTTCCGGTCCTCCGAGGTCATGAGCATGGTCCGCGGCGGCGGGCTCGACGTCGACGTCGTTCCGGCCGGTGAGTTCTCCACCGAGGAGATGATCCTCAACATCGGGCCGCAGCATCCCGCGACGCACGGCGTCCTTCGGATCGTCCTGGAGCTGAGCGGCGAGCTGATCACCCGTGCCGAGCCGGTGATCGGGTACATGCACCGGGGGGCCGAGAAGCTCGCCGAGTTCCGCGACGCGCGGCAGACCCTGGTGCTGATGAACCGGCACGACTGGCTGTCGGCCTTCAACAACGAGCTCGGATGGACGATCGCCGCCGAGCGCCTGGCGGGCATCGAGGTTCCCGAGCGGGCGCAGTGGATCCGAACGATGCTCGCCGAATGGAACCGGATCTTGAACCACCTGATGTTCATGGGGTCGTACCCGCTCGAGCTCGGCGCCATGACGCCGATCTTCTACGCGTTCCGCGAGCGGGAGATGATCCAGGATCTGATGGAGGCCGCGACCGGCGCGCGCCTGCACCATTCGTTCTGTCGGGTCGGCGGACTCAAGGACGACCTCCCACGCGGGTTCCTGAAGCGCAGCGTCGAGGTGCTGGAGCACACGCGCGCCGCGGTGAAGGAATACGAGACCCTCATCATGGGCAACGAGATCGTGTTCAAGCGGTGCCGTGACATCGGGATCCTGCCGGCGGCGACGGCCCTGTCGTACGGATGCTCGGGACCGACGCTGCAGGCGAGCGGCGTCCCGATGGACCCGCGCAAGGACGAGCCCTACGAGAAGTACGGCGAGGTCGAGTTCGAGGTGCCGGTCGGAACCCGAGGCGACAGTTACGACAGGCTCTGGGTCCTCGTGGAGCGGGTCAAGCAGAGCTGCAACATCATCGAGCAGTGCATCGACAAGCTGCCGCCGGGCCCGTACCGCGCCGAGAAGCTCCCGAAGACGCTGAAGCTCGAAGGCGAGACGTACGTCCGCACCGAGAACCCGCTCGGCGTCATGGGCTATTACGTCGTCGGCGACGGCAAGAAGGCGCCCTACCGGCTGAAGATGCGCACCGCGTCGTTCTCGAACGTCAGCGTCGTGCGCGCGATCCTGCCGGGGCAGCTCGTGCCCGACCTGATCTCGATCCTCGGCTCGATCTTCTTCGTCGTCGGCGACGTCGACCGCTGAGCCGCGCGACACCGGTTCACGTTCCCTCCGCGATCCACGACGGCTCGTCGAGCTCCGCGCTCGCGAGCACGATCCACCGCATCCGGCCGAGCGCAGCCGGATCCACGAGCAGCGTCGCTCGGCTGCGATCGGACCACGTTCGCACCGCCTCGATCCCACGGCCGTCGGCGAGCTGGGCGCGCTGGCGGGCGAGCTCGTCGCGGAGCCACGACTCGAACCCCAGCGCGCCGAGCGCCTGCCGTTGCGAGATCGGCCCGAACGCCTGGAGCCCGGCGCCACGTGCCCGTGCCGCCACCAGCGAGAGATCCACGCCTGACGTGATGTCGGCGGAGCCCGGATCGCGGATGACGTCGCCGACGACCCGATGCCGCCGGTAGCCGTGGATCGCGCCGCCGGTCGTTCCGAGGTCGCCGTAGTCGACGAGGAGCGCGAAGCCGGGGTCGATCATCGTCGCGACGCGGTCGACGAACGCCGAGATCCCGACGGGCACGACGACGTCGCCGTCGGCGGCCGCGACCGCCGCCATCTCCGCCCGGAGGTCGTCGTCGATCGCGACGAGCTCTTCGTGCAGGCCGTCGCCATCGGTGGCGATCCTCACCTCGCGATCGCCCCGCACCACGCGGAAGGGCAGGTTGTCGAGCACCTCGTGGGCGAGGACCACATCGGCGCGGGGTGGCGCCTCGCTCGCCACCTCGATGCGTTCGATCGACGCGAGCGACGTGCGCGCTCCCGCCGAGATCTCCACGGCCGTGTACCGCGACGGCACGTCATGGAGCGATCCGAGGATCTGGCGAGCGAGGGTCCCGTCGCCCGCGCCGACCTCGACGACGTGGAAGGGCTCGGGCGAGCCGAGCGACGTCCACAGCTCGCGCAGGGCACGCGCCATCAGCTCGCCGAAGACGGGGTGCACGTGGGGACTCGTGACGAAGTCCCCCGACGCGCCGATCGGCGGCTGCTCGTAGAAGCCTCCCGATCCGTACAGCGCGAGCTCCATGAACTCCGCGAACGTGATCGGCCCGTGGTCGTCGATCGCCGCGCGGATCACCGAGGGGACGTCGCTCACGAGGCCAGTATCGGGCAGGGTGACGCCGACGCCCTTCGTGTGCCCGGAGCGTTCCGCGGACCTGACAGGATGGGCATCCGATGGGCGCGGACGACATCCGGAAGGCGGCCAGCGTGATCGCGACGCGCGAGAGCGAACACGGTCCCGAGGTCCTCGTCGTCGAACGGAGCGCTGCCAGCCGGTTCCTCCCCGGATACGTCGCGTTCCCCGGCGGCGCCGTCGACGTCGACGACGCTGCCCTTGCGGGACGCTGGTTCGGTGACGTGACCGAGGCGGCCCGCGCCGCGGCGATCCGCGAGCTGATCGAAGAGACGAGCGTCGCGGTGACGGCCGGCGGCGCGCGTCTCGCGACCGACCCGGATCCGCTCGCTCGCGTCGACGTCGATCCCCCTCCTGCCGCGATGCTCCACGAGATCGCTCGCTGGATCGCGCCGGAAGAGGTTCCCGTCCGGTTCGACGCTCGCTACTTCGCGGTCGCGGTCGACCACGGCGTGGACCCCGTCCCCGACGGTGGCGAGACGGCCGCGGCGTGGTGGGTCTCGCCGAGCGCGCTCCTCGAGGAGTGGTCCCGAGGCTCGCGGAAGCTCTACTGGCCGACCTGGCTCACTGTGCACGAGCTGGCGCCGTGCGCGTCGGTCGAGGCGCTGCTCGCGCTGCGGATGGAGACGCGCGAGCCCGATGACGACGAGGTCGCGACGATGCCGCCGTCGGTCTTCTCGCAGGATCGATGATCCGGATCGAGCGGATCTTGGCCCCGAACCCGAGCGTGTACACGCTCGACGGGACGAACACGTGGGTGATCGGGCGCGATCCCTCGGTGGTGATCGATCCCGGGCCGGAGATCGGCGAGCACCTCGACGAGGTCGCGCGGGCGGCGGGTCGGGTCGCGCACGTCCTCGTGACGCACGATCATCCGGATCACGCGCCCGCGGCCGCGAGCTTCGCCGCGCGTGTCGGGGCGCCGCTCGCGGCCGCGAAGCTCGCCGGCGCGGCGGCGCTCCGGGACGGCGCGACGTTCCGTGCCGGCGACGACGTGGAGCTCGTTGCCGTCGCCACGCCGGGTCACACGCCGGACCACGTCGCGTTCTGGATCGCGTCGGAACGTGCGCTCTTCACCGGTGACGCCGTGCTCGGGCGCGGCACGAGCGTGATCGATCCGCCCGAAGGAGACCTCGGCCGCTACGTCGTCTCGCTGCGCTCGATGCTCGCGCTGGCACCGCGGACGATCTACCCGGGGCACGGCCCGGTCGTCGCCGACGCGCGCGCGAAGCTGCAGGAGTACCTCGACCATCGAGCCGATCGCGAGCGGCAGATCGTCGAGAGCGTGGCGGACGGCCCGATCGCGATAGACGACCTCGTCGAGCGGGTGTACGCCGGATATCCGCGCGACGTCCTCCCGCTCGCGGCGCGCTCCGTCCTCGCGCATCTGAAGAAGCTCGAGACGGAGGGACGCGTCGAACGTCTCGGCCGTGGCGACGCCGCTCGATGGACGATCGCCGATCCCCGCGCGTGCGCCCGATGCGGCCGCCCGGTCCAGAGCCGCGCTCGCTACTGTCCGGCGTGCAACCTGATCCTGCTGCAGGAGGCGGCGCCGCCGTCGCGGCGCGACGATCGTGCTCCCGTGGTCGAGCTCGTCGCCGTCGACGGCGATCGCGAGGCATACGTCCCGTCGTTGGCGGAGGCCGACGAAGAGGTCGCGGTCCGTGGATACCTGGACGAGGGGGAGCTGCTCGAGATCCGAGCCGACGGCCGGCCGGTCGGCGTGGTGCTCCTGTTCGACGACGCGACCACCACCGAGATCAAGAACATCGCGATCGCCGAGGGCCACCGGCGGGCGGGCGTCGGACGGGCCACGATCGACCGCATCGTCGAGCGCGCCGTTGCAGCGGGGGCCGACCGCGTGATCGTCGGCACGGCCGAAACGAGCCACGGCACGATCGCGTTCTACCGCTCGTGCGGCTTCAGGGACGCCGGTCGCCGGTTCGGGTTCTTCGACGCGTACCCCGAACCGGTGGTCGAGGACGGCGTGCAGGCTCACGACATGGTCATGTTCGAACGGCGGCTCGGTCCGCGCGGCGACGGACCGACCGAAGCCGACCGCTGAAGGCCCGGCCCGACGAGCTGGAGCGGCGTCCGGACGATGTAGCGCCCCCGACGCACGACATCGATCGCCTGACGGGCGACGAGGGCGCGGATCGCCCGGTTCGCCGTTTCGCGTGTCGTGCCGACCATCGCGGCGAGGTCGTCCTGCGTCAGCCGAAGGGGGATCAACACGCCTCCGGGCGCGGGACGGCCCACCCGCGAGGCGAGATCACGCAAGCGCCGCTCGATCCTCGTGGTCACGTCGAGCCACGCGAGATCGGCGGCGAGGGCGACGGCGCGGCGCGCTCGCTCGTCGAGCGCCCGGGCGGCGGCGATGCCCGTCAGCGACCGGAGCCGGACGGGCGACATCGCGCGCACGGTGCAGGTGGCCAGCCCGCCCAGCTCACCGACCGTCTGCGCCGGCCCGACGACGTCGACGAGGAGCTCATGACCGTCGACCGCGAGGGTCGACACGCGGAGCACGCCCGCTTCGACGTACGCGACGCCCGGCGCGGGCTCTCCCTGCCGACCGAACGTCTGGCTCGGCCGCAGGATCGTGAGGGGGAGCGGTTCGGCATCGCGCGGAAGCACGACCATCGGCACCACCCCTTCGGCGGCGACCCTAGCCGGCGGCGCCGACATCGCCGTGGCCCGTCGGCTTCCGCCTGCGACGGAGGCGAGCTAGGCTGTCGCGGCCGGACCCGCATCGTCGACCAGGGGGAACGATCGTGGCCAACGTCAAGCTCGACAGCGTCCTCGCCGCCGTGCCGCTGTTCGACGGGCTGAGCAAGCGGCACGTGAAGCGACTCGCGGGGGTGGCCGACGTCGCCGAGTTCATGGCCGACGCCTCGATCGTCCGCGAGGGCGATGCCGGTGACGCCTTCTACGTCGTGCTCGCGGGCCAGGCGAAGGTCACGACGAACGGCAAGGTCGTCAACCGCGTGATGCCGGGTGACTACTTCGGCGAGATCTCGCTGCTCGACGGCGACGTTCGAACGGCGACCGTCACCTCCGAGACGCCGATGACGCTGTTGATCCTGGAGCGGCCACGGTTCCTCAAGCTCCTGCGCGAGGAGCCGCAGATGGCGATGCATCTGTTGCAGGGGCTCGCTCGTCAGGTCCGCCGCACGACGCGTTCCCTCGTCGGCTGAGCGTGCGCGCCCGGCCGGCGTAGCGCCCGGCCGGCGCAGCGCGCGGCCGGTACCCTTGGCGCGTGAAGGTCCAGTTCTTCCGAGCCGACGACGAGGAGCGAACGCCGCTCGCCGAGGTCGCCTGGGTCGACGGCGCGATCGAGGTCACGTCCGAGGACGACGAGCTCGCGTCGGACCTGCGTCGTGCGTTCCGACGGATCCCGGTGGTGACCGACGATGCGGCGTTCCGTCGGCGCGGCACGTACGGCGAGGTCGTGCTGCAGCCCGGCGATCTGGAGTGGTTCCGCGCGGCGGCGCTCGTGCGGGCGACCGCCGAGACTGGGCTCGTCGCCACGATCGTTCCCGGCATCGCCGAGGGCGGCTTCGATCCTGCCGCCAACTACCGGCCGTTCGGCGAGCAGATGGAGCGGCTCGTCACGCGGTCGACCGATCGCGGCACCGACATCCGCCCGTAGGCGGGGTCACGCGTTCTCGGCGAGCCAGGCACGCCCTGCCGGGCAGAACGCCTTGAAGTCGCAGTGGACGCACTGCATGCCGGGGATCGGGTCGAACATGCCGGCGCCGATCGCGTCGAGCGATGCGCCGATGCGCGCGCGGACCTCCGAGGGCTCGTCCATCGGACGGCTGACCTCCTCGCCGCTCGCGAGATAGACGTAGGTGAGCGTGAGGTCGACGTCGCGGCGACCCCAGATCTCGACGCAGGCGAGCCCGTACACGTCGAGCTGCAGCCGTGCGATCGGATCGTCGTCGTCGGGCCTGCGGCCGGTCTTCCAGTCGACGACCTCCCACGGGCCGTCGGGCTCGCCGTAGATCGCGTCGATGCGGCCGCCGACCGTGAAGTCGCCGAAGCGCAGGAGGAACGCCCGCTCCGCGAACAGCGGTGTGCGCTCCGCGAACCGGCCGTCGAGGAACGCGTGGCGCAGTCGTTCGACGCGGCCCGGATCGCCCGCGAGCTCTTCCTGGGTGATGTCGGGCGTGTCGGCGAGTTCGAGGAGCTGCCCTTGGCCGCTCGCGCGGCGCTCGATCCACCGGTGGATGTCGGTGCCGATGCGCGCCGCCGGGCCGCTGAACCGCGGGAGCGGTCGCACGTTCGACCAGTAGAAGCGCTTCGGGCAGCGCGCGTAATCGATCACGCCGCTCGCCGAGATCGACCGGGGGATGCGTTCGCCGCCGAGCGTCGTGTCGGCGACCTCGCGTTCTCGGAGATGCGCCGCCAGGGCGCGGCGCTCGCCGACGACCACGTCGAAGGCGCCGCGGTCGTCGGGCGTCAACGCCTCGAGCAGCGTCGCCTGCACGCCGCCCTGCGTCACCGCGTCGACCGCCGCCCGACGCCATCCGTCGGGGAACAGGTCGTCGGTCTCGTCGCGCCGAGCGGGACCCGGCCAATCGCGCACGAGCTCGAGCCGGTAGCCCAGCATCGGGTTCTCCTCGTCGACGCTGTCGGCGACGGTGACGTCGGCCTCGCCGGAGCCGACCGCCCACGCCGAGAGCTCGCCGAAGAACGAGCTGGCGCCCTTCGCGCGGACGTTCTCGCCGTACCACTCCGACGCGCTGACGTGCAGCGTCTTGCGTGCGCGCGTGAGGGCGACGTACGCGGTCCGGCGTTCCTCGATGATCTCCTGCTGCTTCAGGTCCTCCTTGAAGTGCGACAGCGTTCCGTCGAACGTCGGCAGGATCGCCGCGTCGCCCCGCAGCTCGAAGTCGAGGGAATAGCCGCGCTCGGCGGGGTTCTGTTGGATCCGCGTCGACGGCAGCAGTCCGGTCGCCATGCCCGGCACGAACACGTGGTCGAACTCGAGGCCCTTCGCCTGGTGGATCGTCATCACCTTCACGGCGTCGTCGTCGGAGGGCTGGACGGTCTCCCAGTCCTCCTTCTCGAGCTCGATCACGCCTTCGACGTAGTCGAGGAACGCGCGGAGGGTGAGATCGCCTTCGAGCGGCTGGAAGGCGTGCACCTGATCGAGGAACGCGGCGAGGTTCCGGGCGCGCTGCGTCGCGAGGGAACGGTCGAGATCGGCCTCGAGCTCGTCGACGACGCCGACCCGGCGGATCACCTCGCCGAGGAAGTCACCGACGGGCTGACGCGCCGCGAGGCGGAGCTCGCCGAGCTCGGCGCCGAAGGCCGCGAGCCGCTGACGAGCGTCGTCCGAGAGCCCCTCGATCTCGTCGAGGTGCTCGAGGGCCTCGGCGAGGAGGAACGGCGTTTCCTCGTCGTCCTCGCCGGTCTCGCGCCAGGCGTAGTTCTTCGCCTTCGCCCAGCCCGCGACCAGCGCGATGTCCTTGAAGCCGACGCGGTACCGCGGACCCGTCAGGATCCGCGCGAGGGCGACGCTCGCCATCGGATCGTTCGTCGCGCGCGCGTACGCCAGCACCTCGACGACCTCGGGCAGACGGAGGAGGCCGGCGAGCCCGACGATCTCGGCAGGGATGCCACGCCCGTCGAAAGCCTGCTGCAGCGCGAAGAACAACCGTGACGTGCGGCACAGCACGGCGACGTCGGACCACCGCGCGCCGGCGTCGTGCAGGGCGCAGATCTCGTCGGCGATCCACCGCGCCTCGGTGACCTCGTCGCGGTGCGTCGCGAGCGTCACCCCACCCTCGCCGTTCGCCGGCCACGGCACGAGCCGCTTGTCGGCAGGGCGGAGCCGTTGCGGGATCTCGCCGATGATCGTGTCGGCGGCGTGGAGGATCCGCGCCCCGCTCCGGAAGTTCGTGAACAGCGGGAGCTGCCGCGCCGGCTCGCCGTCGGCCGTGCGGAACCGCTCCGGGAACTCGAGCAGGTTGGACAGCGACGCGCCGCGCCAGGCGTAGATGTTCTGGTCCGGGTCGCCGACCGCGGTGAGCGGATGGCCGCCGCCGAACAGCGCACCGATCAGCTGCGCCTGCGCGACGTTCGTGTCCTGGTACTCGTCGAGCAGGACCGCGTGGAACCGCTCGCGGTAGTCGCGGCCGACGTCGGGGTGGTCGGTCGCGATGCGCATCGCGATCTCGATCTGATCGCCGAAGTCGATCACGCCCAGATCGCGCTTCAGCCGTCGGTAGACGTCGACGGCGCGCGCGAGCTCGATCCGTTGCTGCGCCGCGGTGTACGCGCGGTCGGTCCGCAGCCCCCTCAACGCCTCGAGCCGCTCGAGGTTGTGCGCGACGATCGCGTCGGGCTCGACGAGGTGGTTCTGCGCCTGCTCCGCGAGCTTCAGGATCGAGTCGACGACCGTCGGCTGCCATTCGGTCTTGACGGCGTCGAAGTCCATCTCGTCGAGCACGCGACCGGCGAGCTCGACCCGTTGCGCCTGCGTGAGCACGCGCTGACCCGGCTCGACGCCCGCGAGCATGCCGTAGCGATCGATCACCTGCTGCGCCAGCCCGTGGTAGTTCAGGATCTCGGGCTCCTCGCCGTCGGGGAGGTCGACACCGGCGAGCGCGCGTCGGATCCGCAGGCGCAGGTTCTCGGTCGCCTTCACGGTGAACGTCAGGCACAGCAGGTTCCCGGGCAGGACGCCAGGCTGGTCTGCCTCGACGCGGCCGAGCGCGACGAGCGCGAGGTACACGACCCGCGCCGCGATCACGCTCGTCTTCCCGCTGCCGGCACCGGCGATCAGGACGGCCGGCTCGAGCGGGGCGGCGATCGCGTCCCACTGCTCCTCGGTCGGCGCGGCGCCGCCCATGGCGGTGCGGACCTCGGCGGGAACGTCGGCGCGCGGTCGCGTTCCGTCGTTCACGCCGGCGCCTCCAGTGTGTCTGGCTGTGTGTCTGGCTGCCGGTCGGGCGCGCCTCGGCGCACGACCTCGATCGGGAACACCGGCTGGCCTTCGGGGTACAGCGGGCACAGCGTCTGGAAGTCGCAGAATCGGCAGTTCGCGTACGGGTTCGGGCGGAACGACTCGCTCGCGTTCAGCTGCTTCTTGCGCTCGATCAGGGTGGACAGACGCTCGCGCATCTCGGCCTCCCACCCTTCCTCGTCGCGGTCGTGGATCGGCAGCTTGCGGAAGTCGATGCGCGTGTTCTTCCAGTTCCCACGGAGGAACGCGAGCTCGACCTGGTCGACGGGCTGGTGCTGGGCGAGCGCTTCGGATTCCTTCACGGCGAGGTAGTAGATGCCGAGCTGCAGGCTCTCGTGCGGATCGCCGGCACGGTCGCTCTTGCCGGTCTTGAAGTCGGTGATCACGCTGCCGCCGCGCACCGAGGGGCCGATCCGGTCGATGTAGCCGAGGACGGTGACGCCTTCGTACTCGAACTCGAAGTACTCCTCGATGCCGGTCGCGGGTCGCTCCGCGTACGTCTCGAACCAGTTGCGGAGCATGTGCTCGCGGGCGAGCTTCTGGAAGGCCTTCGACACGGCGAGCGACGGGAACTCCTGCGGGCGCCAGCGGGCCTCGAGCGCCTCGACCATCGCGCGGGGCTCCTTGGGGATCAGCCCGCGTTCGACCTCCTCGATCACCCGGTGGACCGTCTTGCCGACCCAGGCGTGGTAGCCACCCGGCCTGCCGAGGCCGAGCTCGTCGCCGAGCAGGTGCATCAGCTCACATGCCTCGACGTTCGACAACCGGGAGTACGACACCCGCGTGGTCTCGTGCAGGGGACGTCCCGTGTCGGTCCAGTCACGCTGGAACCACCACCGGCTCGGATCCACTCCGAGCGCGACGAGCCCGTCGAGCGCCGCGAGCCTGCGCCATGCCGGGAGGCTCGGATCCGCGAGCTGCCGACGCCAGGTCGCGGCGGCCTCGCGTGTCGACACCGGCTCGTCGAACGGCCCGCCGGGTGCGTCGTCCCACTTCACGTCGAGCTCATCGACGAACCGCGACCGAGACGAGAGCTCGTCGCCGCCGTGGGCATCGGGATGCGCGTCGTAGCACGCGAGCACGACGCGGCGGCGGGCCCGGCCCAGCACCATGTGGAACAGACGACGCTCGTCCTCGAGTCGCTCGCGGGTGCGGGTGTTCCGAGAGATCGCGCCGTCGAGGACCGCGAGGTCGAACATCGGCTCGGGTCGCGTGAGGGACGGGAAGTTCCCCTCGACGGCGTCCGCGACGAGCACCGTGTCGAACTCCTGTCCGGCGGTTCCGTGGGCGGTGAGCACGCGGACGGCGTCGACGTCGCCGGTGTCCCACGCTGAGTAGCCGGGGCCGTGCTCGCCCGCGTCGAGGCCCTCGAGGAAGGCGATCACGCTGCGGTCGCCCTGCTCGCTCGCCTCGCTGACGACGTTCGCGAACGTCACGACCGTGTCGAGATCGCGGCGCGCGTCGGCGTCGGTCGTCGCGCGCTCGACCAGCCGGGCCGACGTCGGAAGCTCCTCCCACAGCACCTTGAACGCGTCCTGCACGGACATGCCCGCGTACAGCGAGGCCTTCGCGAGCACGGCGCGAGACGTCTCGACCTTCGCGGCCTCGTCGGGCGGGAGCCCCTCGTCGACGTCGAGCGCCTGCCCGATCGAGCCCTTCGTCGTCTTGGCGCCGCGCAGGAGCCCTCGCGCCGCGGCCGGCGAGAGCCCGACGACGTCGGAGGTGAGCAGTTGCTCGACGAGCTCCTCGCGCCGGGGCTCGTCGGCGACCAGCCATCGGAGCGCCAGCACGTAGGGGAACGTCGCCGGCTCGGAACCGAGCGACAGCCCCCGTTCGGGCACCACCCGCGGGACGCGGGCGTCGTCGAGCGCCCGCAGCAGCGAGCCGACGTGGTGACCCTGCCTCCGCACGACGACCGCGAGCTCGGACCACGGAACGCCGTCGTCGACGTGGAGCCGCCGCAGCTCGCGCGCGAGGGCGGCGTGTTCCTCGCTCGTGTGCGCGGCGACCCACGCGTCGACCACCGGCGGCTCGGGGGCGCGGTGGCACGTCGTGAGCCGGAGCGTCTCCGAGCCCGCGAACGTCTGCGCGAACCGATCGAGCGGCCCGCGAGACGTGCCTTGGAAGGAGAACACGTGGGCGTCAGGGTTCGCCGCCACGACGAGCGAGCCCGGCGGCTCGAGACCCGCGACGATCGCCTCGGCGGCGAGGGTGGTGTCTTGGTAGTCGTCGATCAAGAGGTGGTCGACGAGCGATGGACCGTCACCGGCGACCGCCGCGGCGCGCTGCAGGAGCATCGCGAAATCGACGACGCCGATGCCGTCCATCACCGACCCGTACTCGGCGAGGAACCTCGCGAGCTCGTCCCAACCGGTGAGACCGCGGCTCGAGGCGGCCGCCGCGATGTCCTCGGGCGTCCGCAGGGCCTCTTGGGCTCGCAGCAGGAACTGGCGGACCTCGTCGGCGAATCCCCGCATGCCCAGGAGATGCCCGTACGCGGGCCACTGCGCGCGATCTTGACCCTCGAGGAGCTCTCGAACCTTCGCGAACTGCTCGGCGGCGGACAGGACCTGCGGCGGCTGGTCGTACCCGAGGAGCGCGAACCGCTCCTTGAGGATCCGGTTCGCGAGGCCGTGGATCGTCACCACCTGGAGGCCGGGGAGCGAGGAGGCGAGCCGACCCAGCCGCCAGGCGCGCGCGCGGGCGCGCGCGCGCCCGGAACCCACCACGAGGACGACCCGTTCCGGGTCGTCCACGGTCTCGACCAGCATGGCGAAGCGCTCGAGCAACGCGGTGGTCTTGCCGGTTCCGGCGTCGCCCGTGACGAGCAGCGGCCCGGCGCCGTGGTCGAGCACCCGCGCCTGCTCGGCGTCGGGGATGAGGGGGGCCGTCACGGGGTCGATGGTAGTCGTGGGTGACGACACCGCAGCTCAGCGCACGCCGACGCGGACGGTCGCTCCGTGGCGGAGCGTCCGGTTCTAGAGATCGGGCCGCGGCGGAAGCGGAACGGCGTTGTCCCCGGCGGTCGGTGACGTGGTGGGGGTCGTCGCCGCCGGGGCGGTCTCGTCCTCGTCGTCGCTCACGCCCTCGAACCGACGTCCGTACCACCGCTCGATGTCCCGTCCCGAGATGGCGCCGACGAGGCGACCGTCGTCGAGGACGAGGCCGTGCCGCCCACCGACCCATTCCAGCGCGTCGTCGAGCTTCTCGTCCGGTGCGACGGTCGGCGTCTCGGCGAGCGTCGACATCCCGTCGCGCACGGGGCGCATCGGATCTCGAGCGCCGACCTTCCGGGCCGAGTCCATCGACACGGTGCCGATCACCCGGTCCCCCTCGACGACGGGGAACGCCTTGCCGTCGGCGCCGCGGAGGTGCCGGTCGAGGGCGTCGACCAGCGGGGTGGTGGCCGGGATGGTGGGGGGCGGGGGACGCATCACGTCGCGCACGGTTCCCTGCGAGAGCCGGTCGCGCAGGGCGATGCGCTCGTCCATCGAGCGGCCCGTCGTGATCATCAGGAACGCGAGGTACCCGAGGATGAACCACCAGTCGTTCTGGTTCGTGAACGCGATGATCGCGAGGCCCGCTGCGACCGCGCCGAGACCCAGGCCGACGTAGCCGACGACGCGCAGTCCGGTGCGGCGCGAGCCGCTCACGCCCCAGGCCGTCGCGAGGAGCATGCGTCCGCCGTCGAGCGGGAACCCGGGGATCGCGTTCAGGCCGGCGAAGAACAGGTTCAGCCGCGCCAGGTCACGCACGATCGCGCCCATCAATCCGTCGAGCTGCTGGCCGACGACGAAGAACACGCCGGCGAGCACCAGCGTGCTCGCCGGCCCGACGAACGCGACCAGGAACTCCGCCCCGGGTCCCTTCGAGCTCGCCTTCGCCTCGGTGGCGCCTCCCCAGAACACGAGGGTGATCGCCGCCACCGGGATGTCCTGCAGGCGCGCCGCGACGGCGTGGGCGGCCTCGTGGATCACCACGCCGCCGAAGAACAGGAGCGCGCCGAACACCGCGAGGGCGAACGCCTCGGCGTCGCTCGGCGCGACCGACGAGTTCTGGAGCCGGAGGAACTGCAGGTAGACGTAGAGACCCGCGATGACGAGCCACGAGGTCCCCACGTAGAACGGGATCCCCGCGACCGTGGCGACGCGGTAGCGCTTCCCTCCACCCATCTTCCGAGCCTACCCCGAGGCCCGGGAACAGCCGCCGTCCCGAGGGGCTTGCCGCTCCGGATGAACGGAACCGATGCTTCGGGCGTTCATGACGAGATGGATGGAGCAGCGGCCGTGACCGCCGCGGATCCGCCGAGGTCGTTCGAGTCCTTCTTCGACGACGAACGGAAGCGACTCCTGCGGGCGTTGTTCCTGCTGACCGGCAACGCCGAAGAGGCGGAAGAGATCCTGCAGGACGCCTTCCTCGCCCTCTGGGAGCGATGGGACCGCGTGGCGGCGATGGACGACCCGACCGGCTACCTGTACCGAACGGCGATGAACCGACATCGGAGCCTCGCACGGCGCACGGCGCGCGCCGCTCGCCGCACGATCGGCCAAGCGCACGGCGGCGACCTGTTCGCCGAGGCCGACGAGCGAGACGCGGTGGCGAGGGCGCTCGCGAGGCTGACGCCCCGCAGGCGCCAGGCCGTGGTCCTCATGGAGCTGCTCGGGTACAGCTCCGTCGAGGCCTCTCGGGTGATGCGGGTCAGCGATGCGACGGTTCGCCGCCTCGCGCAGGACGCGCGGGCCGCGCTGCGTGCGGTGCTCGAGGGAGACGACGACGATGGATGAGGATCTCCGGAACCACCTCGATCGGCTCGCGGATCGAACCGTCAGGGACCGCGACGACGATCCCATCGCTCGCCTCGACGGTGCTCGCCGACGGCGCGCCGCGAACCGCAGGATCGGCGCGCTGGTGCTGGCCCTCGCCGTCGCGATCGCCGGAACGGCCACCGCGATGACAGCCTTCGACGACGACGGCCACACCCTCGCCAACGATCCGTCACCGACCGGCGCCCCGGCATGGACGCCGCTCGACGTCCTGACGGTCTGGCCCGAGAACCCCGTGACGGCGCACGTGACCGATCCCCGGACGATCCAACGGTGGGTCGATCGAGGCGACGCCGAGCTGCAGTGGCGCACCGATCCCGAAGAGGTCGTCCGGAGGTTCGCCGCGGTCGTGCTCGGCTGGAGCGACGTCACGGCGATCGCACGCGACGTCGAGGCGGTACCCACGGAAGGCGTCGCCGTGTTCGACATCACGCCGTGTCCACCCGCGAGCGTGTGCGATCTCGAAGGGCCAGCGCCGACGGTCTACCTCGTGCAACCTGCGAGCTCGGGAGTGGGCGGCATCTGGAGCGTGCAGCGCGTCAGAACCGACGGTCTCTGGATCCGGTTCCAGAGGTGGAACGATCCGTCGCTCTCGGCGGGCCGGCAGCTCGCGTTCGAGGCCGAGCTGCCCGTCGGGACCGATGCGCACATCGGCGTCGTCGCGTCGAACGGCTGTCGGATCGTCCAGGCCTTCGATCCCGGTCGCTCATCCGGTACGTCGTTCCTCGAGGTGCCGACCACCTCCGTCGAGGATGGGTGCAGCGACGCGGCCGTGGGCTACGCGTTCACGTATGCGCAGGCGTCGACGACCGTCCCCGTGGGTGACCCGTTGCTCGAGTCGGCCGCGATCGATCCGCCCTACCTGACGATCGCTCCTGTCGTGATCGATCTGGCTCCGCCGGAGCCGATCCCGAGGCCGACGCCGGCATGCGCAGCAGCCTCGCTCGGTCGCGTCGAGGTCCACATGCACGAGCTCGAGCTCATCACGTGTTCCAGATGGCCCGCCGAGACGCCGATCGAGCTGCGCTATCGGAGCTACGACCCCGAGATCCCGTACGGGCTCGCGTTGTACCCCGAGGCGTCGTGCGACGGATCGGGGTGTGACAGAGGCGCATCGCTATGGCAGGTCGGACCGTCCGTCCGTGTCGAGGCGGTGTACCGCGTGCCGGCTCTCGAGCCGGGCGGGTACCTCTTGGTCGACCCGGTCCATCCCGTGACGACGTTCGCCGAGATCGACGTCCGATACGACGCGCAAGCGCACAGGTTCACGGGCCGCGCAACCGCAGCGTCCGCTTAGCGTGGAAGGCGTGGCTCCTTCCGTCGCCGTCGTGCTGTTCACGCGTGACCTCCGGGTGCACGACCATCCGGCGCTGACCGCGGCGGTGAGCTCCGCCGAGCGGGTGGTTCCGTTGTTCGTGCTCGACCTCGCTCTCGTCGGGCGGTCGCCCAACCGGGAGCGGTTCCTCCTCGAGTCGCTCGCCGAACTCCATCGCGCGCTCACCCATCTCGGCGGCGGTCTCCTCGTCCGTGAGGGAACGCCCGTCCGCGTCGTGCTCGACGTCGTCGCGGCCACCGGCGCGACATCCGTCCACCTGACGAGCGACACGACCGCATACGCCGCGCGCCGTGCGTCGCTCCTCCGCGACGCGCTCGCCACGCACGGCGCCGAGCTGCACGTCCATCCCGGCAACGCCGTGGGCGAGCCCGGCGAGGTCGCCCCGCCGGAGAAGGCCTCGTACGCGGTGTTCTCCCCGTACCACCGCGCGTGGGCGGCCGTCGCACGTCCCACCGTCCTCGACCCGCCCGACAGGATCACGCTCCCCGACGACGTCGACGCCACCGGTCCTCCTGGGGCCGATCGCGTCCGACCCGAGTCGATCGATCTTCCGCCGGGAGGGGAGAAGGCAGCGCGCCGACACGTCGACGCGTACCTGGCCGCCGACGTCCAGCGCTACGGCGAGCTCCGCAACGACCTCGCCGCCGACGCCACGAGCCGCTTCTCGCCGTACCTGCGTTTCGGGTGCATCTCGGCGAACGAGCTCGTGCATCGCCTCGCCGGACTCGGCGGCACCGACGAGCTGATCCGTCAGCTGGCGTGGCGCGACTTCTACGGGCAGCTCCTGGCGGCCGACCCGTCGCTCACCCATCGGCCGCTCCGCGAGGCTCCGGGCGACGTACCCGAGCCACCCGCGAAGGAGGACGAGATCCTCGCCCGGTGGGAGGAAGGCCGCACCGGCATCCCGCTCGTCGACGCGGGGATGCGTCAGCTGCGCCGCGAGGGATGGATCCACAACCGCGCGCGGATGGTCGTCGCGTCGTTCCTCACGCGCCGGCTCGGCGTTCCCTGGCAGCGCGGTTCCGATGTCTTCATGCGCTGGCTCGTCGACGGCGATCCCGCGAACAACGCCGGCGGATGGCAGTGGGTGGCGGGTACCGGCACCGACCCCCGCCGTTCCCGCTCCTTCAACCCTGTCCGTCAGGCCGAACGCTTCGATCCGGACGGCGCGTACATCGCGCGGTACGTCCGTGAGCTCGCCGACGTGCCCGTCCCGCTGCGCTTCGCTCCGTGGAAGGAGCCCACGACGCTGCGTGAGACGGGCTATCCGGCGCCGCTGATCGAGGTTCCGGCCGACGGAGTCGAACGGTCTGACCCGGGCGGACCTCCCTTCCACGCGGATGCGCCCGCGCGCCCGGGTCAGGCCTCTCTCTTCACGGAACGGAAGCGTCCGGCCTGATCGCGGCGCCTCGCGCGCGGAACCGCTTCTCGACGGCGACCATCGGAACCACGCTCGCGCCCACGAGCACCGCGAACGCCATCTGGCGCAGCGAGATCGGGGCCGTGTCGAACACCGCCTGCATGAAGGGCGCGTAGACGAACCCGAGCTGCAGCACCGTGATCGCCGCGATGCCGAGGAGGACCGCGGGGTTCGAGAAGAACCCGACGCGGACGGAGCCACGGAGCGTCCGGCTCTGCAGGAGGTAGAACACCTGGAACGCGATCACGGTCGTCACCGCCATCGTCTGCGCGTCGGCGATCGCGACCTCGTGGCCGACGCCGGCGTCGAGCTGCGTCCGGTACTCCCACCACGACACGGCCACCGCGCCCGCCGCCATCAGCGTCGCGACGAGCGCCGTGCGGGCCACGACGAACCTCGACAGCGGCGAGGCGCCGGGCGTGCGGGGCGCGCGGCGCATCGCGTCGGGTTCGGCGACCTCGAACGCGAGCGGCACCGCCAACGCCACCGACGCGACGAGGTTGATCCAGAGGATCTGCGTCGGCTGGATCGGGAGCAGCAGCTCACCCGTGACGGCGTCGAACGGGAAGAACGCCACGGCGAACAGCAGGATCAAGGCGAGCCCCAGGTTCGTCGGCAGGATGAACGCGAGCGACTTCACGAGGTTGTCGAACACGCGTCGGCCTTCCTCCACCGCAGCCTCGATCGTCGCGAAGTTGTCGTCGGTGAGGACGACGTCCGCCGTCTCCTTCGTAACCGACGTTCCCGTGATCCCCATCGCGACGCCGATGTCGGCCTGCGCGAGCGCCGGCGCGTCGTTCGTCCCGTCGCCGGTCATCGCGACGACCTCGCTCCGTCGCTGGAGCGCTCGGACGAGCCGCAGCTTGTGTTCCGGCGCGACGCGGGCGAAGACGTCGGTCGTCGTCACGACGCGGTCGAGCTCGGCGTCGTCCATCGCGGCGAGCTCCGGACCGGTCACGGCCGTTCCGGAGAGACCGAGCTGACGGCCGATCGCCGTGGCGGTGGCCCCGTGGTCGCCCGTGATCATCTTCACGGTGATCCCGGCGTCGTGGCACGCCTGCACCGCGGCGATCGCCTCGGTCCGTGGGGGATCCATCATCGCGACGAGTCCGCCGAACCCGAGCCCGTCGAGATCTGCCACGGCGAGCGAGCCGCGGTCGGCCTTCCGCGTCCCGACCGCGAGGACCCGGAGCCCCTCGGCGGCCAGCCGCTCGACGTCCGCGAGCACCGCGTCCCGATCGACCTCCGTCCCGTCGCTCCACCTCGACGACCTCGCGAGGATCGCTTCGGGGGAACCCTTCACGACGATCCGCCTGCCGTCGTCGCCGTCGACGAGCGCCGCCATCAGCTGGAGGTCGGCGTCGAACGGCACCTCGGCGATCCGGGGCCACCGGCGTTCGAGCGCCGCGGCGTCGAGCCCGGCCTTCGCGCCGGCGACGACGATCGCGCCCTCCGTCGGGTCGCCGTTGATCGTCCAGCGCTCGTCGCGCCGCTCGAGCGTGGCATCGCTCGCGAGCATCGCGTCGCGGAGCAGGTTCAGCGTCGTGTTCGGGACCTCCGCCACCCGATCACGCTCGTCGGGAGCGCGGAACGCGCCGTCGGGTTCGTATCCGACGCCGTCCACGGCAAGCTCCGCGTCGTGCGTCACGATGCGGCGCACCGCCATCTCGTTCCGTGTCAGCGTGCCGGTCTTGTCGGAGCAGATCACGGTCGTGCTGCCGAGCGTCTCGATCGCGGGGAGCGAACGCACGATCGCGCGACGGTTGGCCATCCGACGCACGCCGATCGCGAGCGCCACCGTGACGATCGCGGGGAGACCTTCGGGGATCGCTCCGACGGCGAGCGAGATCGCGAAGATCGCGGAATCGGCGAGCCCTTCGGCGACGCTCGCTCCGCGATCGACCGCTCGGAACGTGCCCAACGCCAGCATCCCCACGGCGAGCACCAGCACCCCGATCGAGATCACGCGCCCGACGCGCCCGAGCGCCCGCGTCAGCGGCGTCTCCAGCTCGACGACGTCGTCGAGCATCGCCGAGACCTTGCCGAGCTCGGTGTCGGCACCTGTCGCCACCACGACGGCGGTCGCCGATCCCGTCGCGGCGAGCGTGCCGCCGAAGACCATCGACGTGCGATCGCCGAGGGGGTCGTCGGCTCCGACGGGATCCGTCGCCTTGCGCACCGGCACGGACTCGCCCGTCAGCGTCGCTTCGTCGACCGCGAGGTTCGACGCCGCGAGCAGTCGCACGTCGGCCGGTCCCTTGTCCCCCGCGGCGAGCCGCACGACGTCGCCCGGGACGAGCGTCGCCACGGGCACGCGCGACGCTCGGCCGTCCCGTACGACGGTCGTCTCCTCGGGGACCATCGCCGCCAAGGCCTCGATCGCCTTGCCGGCTCGGTACTCCTGCACGAACCCGACGATCGTGTTGAGCACGACCACCGCGGCGACGACGATCCCGTCGTCCACCTTTCCGAGCAGGAGCGCCAGCGCCGCCGCCCCGATCAGCACCCAGATCAGCGGCTCGTCGATCTGACGCCACAACACCGTCCACGCGCGAGGGCCGCCGCGGCGCTCGATCGTGTTGGGTCCGATCGATCGCAGGCGGTCGGCGGCCTCCTCCGTGCTGAGGCCGTCGGTCGACGACTCGAGCCGAGCGAGCACCCGGTCGGCGGGTTCCGCATGCCACGGGAGCGGCGCGCTCGTGTCCCCGCGTGGTCCGGGCGGTTCGACTGTCGTCGTGGGCATCGGTGGTCGTTCCCGGTCCTGTCTCGATGGTCGCCGTCGCTGGCAGAGCCAGCATGCGTGCGATGGGGCGAGGGAGGCAGCGGTCCCGGTCGGACGCGAACCCGTCCGGTGCTTGCCGACGCTCGGCAATCCCCTTCGGCGGCAGCGCGCGCGCCGTCGTCGCTCAGGCGTCGCCGAGGAGCTTGCGGCCGCGTGCGGCGAGCTCGAGGACGAAGCGGTCGTCGGCGTCCGTCGGATCGAGGCCGGTGTGCTTCTCGATGGCCGACAGGCGGTAGGTCACCGCACGCGGGCTCAGGAACAGCCGGCGTGCGGTCGCGGTGATGTTGCCCGACTCCGCGACGTAGGCGTCGATCGTCTCGAGGAGCGGGCCGCGCCCGCCCCGTGCGGCGTCGAGCCCTCCGAGGACGTCGTCGACGACCGACCGCAGCGCCGTCGGGTCCCGTGCGAGCAGATGGAAGGGACGGAGCTCCTCCCACCGAACCGTCGCGTCGTCGGAACCCAGGCGCTCCGCGAGCCGCAGCGTCTCGACGGCGAGCCGGAACGATCGTGCCGGTCCGAAGGGGCCCTCTTCCGGCGGGCCGATCGCGAGCCGCCACTCGCGCTCGGCCGTTTCTTCGAGGAACCCCGCGAGCTTCGTCGCCGCGTCGGCCTCGCGCTCGGGGAAGACGCAGACGAGCAGCCGATCCTTCGTCGTGACGATCACGTCCTGGCTACCGAACCGCGAGAACACCTGGGATCCGACCCATCCCAGAACGGGGCCGGGATCGTCGGAGGCGCGCGTCGCTTCGGCGACCACCACCCGATGCGCCGCCGACAGGTTGAGTCCGAACGACTCGGCCGTGGCTTCGAGCCGATCCGGATCCCCGACGCCGGCGAGCAGGTCGTCGACGAACTCGCGCCGGGCTGACTCCTCGCGCCGGATCGCGATCCGCTGGGCCTCGACGTAGCCGTGCGCGAGCGCCGCGACGGCGTCGTCCGCGGCACGCAGCACGATCTCGCCGAGCTGGGCCAGGGCCGGGCCGCTCGCGTCTGGCGCGGCGTCGGCGATCGAACGCCACAGCCGCCACGACGCGCTGAGGTACAGGTCGACGGCCGCGGGCAGCGGCACACCGGCGATCGCTGCGCGTTCGCCCGTCTCTCGGAACCGCTCGAGCGCGCCGGGCGCAGGCGGCCGCCCCGATCCGGCCGCTCCGATCACGACCTGCAGGTAGTCGGACAGCAGTTCCGCGTCGACGCCTGCGTCGCTCGCGGCTCCCTCGGCGATCTGGTCGAGGGACCGCTCGGCCGCGCGGGTCATCGCCTCGAGCTCGCGGAGGGTCGGGATCAGGCGTTCATCGGCCACCGAGCCAGTCTCGCGCACGGAACCGGGCGACGACCGGGCCGAACGACCGGGATCCGGAAGCGCAGAGGTTCCGTTCCCGTCCGGATCGTTTCGTGGTGGTCGCGACCGATGGCCGACATCGTGTCGATCGTTGGAAGACAGCCCGACCGGAAGGACGGATCGATGAAGTGCCCGACATGCGGAGAAACGCTCTCGATGACGGAACGCCACGGCGTCGAGGTCGACTACTGCCCTCAGTGCCGTGGCACGTGGCTCGACCGAGGCGAGCTCGACCGGATCATCGAGGCCGCTCGTGGGGTGGCGGCGCCCCCTGCGCCCGCGCCCGCAACGCCGCCATCCCTCGATCGTTCCTGGCCCGACGACCGCGGTGACCGTGGGGACCCGCCGCGCAAGAAGCGCTCGCGCCTGGCGGACCTGCTGGAGTTCGGCGACTGACCGGCTCAGTCCTCGGTCGCGAGCGGCACGTCGAGCAGGTCGCCGAGCTCGCGAGCGTTCCGCACCGCGAAGTCGCGGTAGCAGTTGTTCATCAGAACGTGCGTCTCGCGCGTCTGCGACGCGAGCTCGCCGATCTTCGGCACCCATTCCTCGAGCTCGTCCGTCGTGTAGTCGTAGCGGAACCGTTCGCTCGCCGTCTCGCTCTTCGTCGTCCATGCTTTCGGATCGCGGCCGTGGAAACGCACCATCGAGAGATCGTCGGCGGTCGCCGCGGCGATCGGTGGGAGCGACGAGTCGAACCCCTGCGGCATGTCGACGCAGACGTACGGCAGGTTGCGTTCGGATAGGAACGACAGCGTCTCCTCGACGTTGCGCTCCTCCATCCAGCTCTTGTGACGGAACTCCACGGCGATCCGGTAGTCCGGCAGGCGGTCGACGATCTCGTCGATGTACGCCTTGTTCTTGCGCGCGATCGTGAACCATTGCGGGAACTGGAACAGCACGGCGCCCAGCTTGCCCGCCGAGTGCAGGGGATAGAGCGCCAACCGGAACCGCTCCCACACCTCCTCGACCGCTCCATCCGGAATGTTGTCCCGGTAGATCCGTCGCTTCTCGAGCGCGTCCGCCGGAAGGGCTGCCTTCACTTCCCTATAGAGCGATTCGGGCTTCGTGGGATGTCCGGTCAGGAGCGAGTACGCCTTGATGTTGAAGGTGAAGTCCGAGGGCGTGCGCTCGATCCACAGCACCGAGTTCTTCTCGCTGGGTGGGAAGTAGTACGTCGAGTCGACCTCGACGAGCGGGAACCGGGATGCGTAGAAGCGCAGGCGCTGCTCGGCGGTCTTCGCCTCGGGCGGATAGAAGTGTCCGTCCTTGATCAGCGTCGGATCCGTCCACGACGACGTCCCGAGCCGGATGCGGCCGGAGTCGGCCATCGAGGATCAGGCTGCGGGACCGTCGGGGGAGGCCGTGTCCGCCTCGTCGGACTTGCCGGTCTTCTTGCGGAGGACGGCGTCCTTGGCCTCCTCGGCCTTGCGCTTGGCGGTCGCGAGCATCCTCTGGGCCCACACGTACTCGGTCGAGAGGATGCCGAGGCCGAGGAAGATGAGCAGCCACCCCGGACCGGGGAGCACCAGCAGGGCGACCCCTGCGAGGAGCACCGAGAAGCCGGCGATCGTAACGGCGACGCGCTTGCCGTTGCGGCGGATGAAGTCCCAGACGACCGCGAGAGGCGCGAGCGGAACCCGATCCTCCCACTCGGCCTGGACGCGGGCATCGTCGCGGAAATCCTCGAACGCGGCCGTCGCGTCGCGTTCCTCAGGGTCGTCGCCCCACACGCCGTGATCGTGGCGGAGGTGATGCGTCATAGGAGCATCAGTCTCTCACGACCCGTCCGTTCGGCGTCCCCCGGGTGGGACGTCACGGGGCCATCTCTTGAGCTCGAAGAGGTCCGGGCGCTCGGCGAACCTGCGGACGTCTTCCCAGAGCGCGAGGGCGTCACTGCCGGTGGGTGCGTTCGCGACGATCGGCCCATAGACGACCTTGTGGTCGGCGATGCCGAGGGTCGGCACGCCGAAGACGTCGAGCTGCCGGGCCGCGTGATGTTCCGCGATCAGCGCGTCGCCGAGATCGACGCGGGCCACGGCTTCGGCGAGGAGATGTCCGAGCCCGGCTGCCTCGGCCGCGTCGCTGAGGACCGCGTCGGACGGCTCGAGCTTCCGCTCGTGGAGGCGTTCCCCGAGAGCGACGAAGAGTGCCTCGAACGCCGGAGCGCCCAACCGTTCCCGTGCGTGCGCGAGGGCGACCAGCGCAGGGCCGTGTCGCGGGGCGGCGTCGGCGAACGGTGTTCCCGCCGGAGAGCTGTTCACCTCGAGGCTGAAGAGCCTCCATGTAAGGCGGATCCGCTCGAGGCGTCGCAGCTCGAGGAGCCACCGAACCGTCTGCCATGCCCAAGGACATGAGGGGTCGACCCAGACACGAACCTCCGTCATCGCGCCGCGACGATCATGCGGAAGGCGGCGGGATCGGCACGCAGTGCTTTCGTCGTGACGAAGATGGACATCAGCTCGGATGATCGCGACGGCATCGCCCAAGCGTAGCTGCGCCGTGCGCGGCCGGAACTTGTCACTCTTGCGGTTCCGTACGGGTCTGGCATAGAAAACGGCCGACATACGGAACGCTGTCTCCGGGGCACAGCAGGGGGAGTGGAGACATGGCCAGTGCTGCGGTCGGTTCGAGGCGTCAGGGCAATCATGACGCGCAGTTCAGTCGGAGTGCCAAATACCTTCCGTACGGTCTCGCGGCGGCAGTCCTGACTGCGATCACGGTCGGGATGGGCGTTGACGCAGGTTCGCGTGAGGCCCTCGGGTTAGGCCTGCTCATCTGGGCTCTGTTCGCGTCGCTTGGGGCCATGGCAACGATCGAGCTCGGCGAAGGGCGACCGGCGCTATCGATGGACATGCCGGTTCTGCTGGCGTGCGCCTTCGTGGAAGGTCCTTTCGTGGCCGGACTCGTCGCGTTTGCAGGCACCTTCGACCAGTTCGAGATTCGACGGCAGAGCAGCTTTTCGCAGATCATTTCGAATCATGGCCAGACGGCACTGAGTGTCATGGCCGCTGGCCTTGTCTTCACTCTCGTTGGAGGGTTGGCGGAGGGGCTACCGATTGCCGTTGCAGGAGCAGTCCTAGCGCTTCTTATCGACGTCGTAGTGAATTATTCATGCGTAGCACTCATGCAGTCGCTCGTCACTGGTCGCTCAGTCGGCGACATCCTTGCAATCATGAAAATCGGAAGCACAGGCGGCTTCATCGTCTTGTACATCGCATTCGGATTGCTGGGGTTGCTGATGGCGCTCGCCTATCAAGGTTTCGCGTTCGTCGGTGTCTTCGTCTGTGTAGCTCCCCTCCTCTTGGCCCGCGAGGCGTTCTTCAAGACCCTCCGTGTCGAGCAGGAACTTTCGCGCGTCGAGGCGCAAGCCTTGGCGCTTTCGAAGGTCGACGCGCGAATCGCGGATGAGCGCCATGATGAGCGCTCGAAGATTGCCGCAGCGCTACACGACGAGATCCTGCAGTGTCTATATGACGTTGAGATCAGAGCGCAGGTCATCCGAGAGGATTTGCGCCGAGGTCGGCTCCTCGATCTTGAAGACGACGTTCCCGCCTTGGTTCGCGCTTCACAAGCCGCAGCCACGGAACTCCGCGACGTCATTCAAGGCCTGCGTAGGTCTCCGATTGGGAGGGCCGGATTGACAGACACGGTCGCGCTGCTGGCGAACCACTTGCGCGATGAATCCAATATCAACTTCGTCCTCAACCTTGACTCAGCGATGTCGGCTACAGCCGACGTCGAGCTAGTGGCTTATCAGATCCTTCGCGAGGCTATGACGAACGCCGCGCGACACTCGGGTGCGGACACGGTCTGGGTTTCGATCTCTTACCGGGTCGGTGAGCTATTGCTTGAGGTGGTGGACAACGGAGCGGGATTCGATGCGTCTAGCGAACAGCATGGCCGACACTTTGGTCTAGCACTCATGAAGGAAAGGGCGGAGAGCGCGGGTGGGTCCCTGACCATCTCTTCGCAGTACCGGCAGGGTGCTGTTGTAGCGGCGCACCTTCCGCTGCGGAGGTTGCCCTGATGTCGTGAACAAGCCCCCGGCGAGCCGCCGGGGGCTTGTTGTCAGCTATCTGCGCTCTACTCCTCAGCCGGCCCGGAAGTGGGCACCGCCCGCGAGCGCGAGCGCGGCGATTGAGCCGATTGCCAGAACGACCCGACGCACGATGGTCATGTGGATCCCTCCCTTGTTCTCGGCCGCATCCCCGCATGGGGGACGTCCATGAATATCGGGTGACACCCGAACGACCCACAAGCCGCGCGTTAGGGGTACGACGTATGGCGTAGCGGGTTCACCCATCGGCGCTACTTGAGACGGCGAGCCGACAAACGATGATGGGAGAACGTGTCCCACTCTGCTGAAGCACACCGAGACGGCGAGAAGCGGTTAGCGCTGGTGCAGTTCGCCGTAGCTGTGCCGACCATCGCCGTGATGGCGGTCGCTTTTTCGACCGCGGACTTTGAGGCGCGATGGTTCCTGTGGAGTGTCCTGATTACCGCGATCGAACTGATGCCGGTTCCAGCATGGCGAGGGATCACGATCAGTGTCGGGTTTCCCTTGCTGATAGCGATCGCCATGCTGTACCCACCCAGCGTTGCGGTGGTTCTCACATTTCTCGGCGCTAGCGACCCCCGAGAGCTACGTCGAGAAGTCAGTGTTGGCCTCGCGCTCTTCAACCGATCGCAAGTTGCACTCGCCGTAATGGCGGCCAGCGCTGTGTTCCACGCCCTTATCGGTGAGCCAGCAGGCGTTAGGCTCGAGACCCTCGATCCGGTGGTCCTTGTCGGAGCGGCGTCCGTAGCAGCTATCGCAGACTACATCGTGAACGGCAGCTTGGTTGCTGTGTACATGAGCACGAAGCTCAGGATGAACCCGTGGCGTGTGTTGCAACACATGAGAGCCGGGAACCTACGTGAATTCTTGATCAGCTACCTTGGACTCGGCGTCCTCGGCTTGACCTTGGCCGTTCTGTTCCAGGAAGTTGGGCCATGGTCACTCCCGGCTTTCCTCGCTCCATTGCTGTTCGCGCGGCAGGTGTTCTTCAGATCCAAGGCTCTAGAGGAAGCGCATGAAGAACTGCAAGAGCGAGAGCAGGTGCTCCGGGAGCTTTCGAACACGATGGCGGAGGAACGGGCCGACGAGCGCCTGCAGATCGCCGGCTACTTGCACGACGACCTAGCTCAGGTTCTATTCCGCCTTTCATTGCAGGTCGATATCGCGAAGAAGTTGCTTGATAAGCGTGATCTGGCGGAGCTTCAGGCTCAGCTCAGCAAGATCAAGGATTCGAAGCAGGAAACCTCCAACCGAATCCGTGCCCTGATCCGTGACCTACACAGGTCACCTCTCGGCGCCAAGGGATTAGCCGAGGCGATTGAGTCGCTGATCGATGAGGTCGGGAAGGATTCCGACGTTGCGTTTCACCTGGACGTCGAAGACATTGACCTACCAGCGCCTATTGCTCTGCTGCTCTACCACATCGGCCGGGAAGGAGTGATGAACGCTCTCAAGCATGCTGACGCGTCGGACGTCTGGCTGTCAGTTCTCGAGGAGCGGGAACACATCGTCCTCCGGCTCCGGGACAACGGGCGCGGTTTCGACGCGTCTGTGCCCGGGCCCGAGGGGCACTATGGGATGTCGATGATGCGGGGTCGGGCAAGAGTCGGTGGAGGGACGTTCCAAGTCGAGTCGTCACCGGGTCGCGGGACCCTCGTTATCGTTCAATTCCCGGTTGACCTTCTGCAGCGGGACTTGCCCGATTCCGAGACGCCAAACGCCAATGGTCAGGGGCGTGCTTTCCCCGGTACGACAGAACCCACATGACCAAAGGCCGGGGATTCACCCGGCTCCTTCCACGCATCGCCTGCACTATGAACCATCCCATCCCGCCATAGAGAAGGACGTCGCCTATTGAGATGACGACTCCGATGGGTTCAGGTAGGGGAATTACATCCCCGAGAATCCGCAGGACGTCTTCGTCGGTCATCAGATGATGCTTGGCGTTAGAGGGGTCCCCCAGAGAATCAACCGTACCCCCGGCAGTTTCTATGGCTGTGGCGCTCACCGGCATGCCCGCATTGGCGCCTACAACCGCAAGGTTGAGCAGCAGGCCGAGCGTCATTGCCGGTGCGGCTGGGATCCTCCGGTTCAGCGCAATGACGAGGAGCAAGCATACGTATGACGCGATGAGGGTGACCGCTGCGTCACCAGCGCTTGAGAGGTACGGCAAGTCGGGAACCGGCGCGACCTGAAGCGCCAGGCCGACAACGGCGATCCCCCACCAGTGAACTGCGACCTGCTCGAACGCTCGGAGGGAGCCGCCGGCGAGAAGCCCAATCACGATCGCGATCGCGACGGCACCAAGGACTGGCGACATGGGTCAACGCTAATGCCTGCCGGGCATGTCGGAGCTAAACAAACGCTCCCACCCTAGGGCGGGAGCGTTTGCTGGGAAGGTCGAGTTGGCTCAGCCAGCGCGGAAGTGCGCGCCTCCGGCAAGGGCCAGCGTGGCGAGCGTCCCAATCGCGAGAACGATCCGCTTGAGAGTGGTCATCTCAGTCCTCCCTCCATCGAACGTGAACGGGTGGGACGGGCGTGGGGCGCCTAACCAGCCCTGAAGTGGGCGCCGCCGGCCATCGCCAGCGTTGCGAGCGTTCCGAGCGCCAGAACGATCCGTCGGATCAGCTTCATGGTGCCCCTCCCCTCCGTGCCGCCCTGCCCATCAGGGCTTCTTGATGGCGATTGTGCTCGCACCCACTAAAGGCGTACTAAGGAAGACCTAGGGCGGGGTCCCTCATATCCATCCCCCGGACCGCGAGGCAGCGACGCCGAACGGGGGTTTCCGGAGGGGCGAACCGTCCCCTAGGCTAAGCGTTTCCGCAGGTGGGCAAGGGGGGAATTGGACGGCCGGCTGTCCTTCGAGGTGCTCGGACCCGTTCGGGTGCGCCAGGGTGCCGAAGAGGTTCCGATCGGGTCAGGGCAGCGGCGTGCCCTCCTCGCGCTCCTCCTCAGGCGCCCCTCCGAGGCGATCGCGGCCGACATCCTGATCGACGGCCTGTGGGGCGACGACCCTCCCGCGACCGCCCGGACCGCGCTCCAGGTTCACGTCTCCCAGCTCCGGAAGGCGCTCGGCGATCACGACGGCGAGCTCATCCAGACCGTCGCGAACGGCTATCTGATCGCGATCCCCGACGACTCGCTCGACCTCCGGCGGTTCCGCCGGTTGCTCAGCGAGGGTCGCCGAGCGCTCGAGGGCGGCGACCCCGCACGCGCGCACGACCTCCTCGCGGGAGCCGTCACGCTCTGGCGCGGATCTCCGTTCGAGGGCGTCGACCTCGACGGCATCGGCGCGGGCGATGCCGCCACGCTCGAGGAGGAGCGCGATGAGGCCCGCGCCCTGCGGATCGAAGCCGATCTGGCGCTGGGTCGGCATCGGGAGGTCGTCCCGGAGCTCGAGCAGCTCGCGGTGACCCATCCGTTCGACGAGCGCTACGCGCAGCTCCTCGCGCTGGCCCTGTACCGCGCCGGCCGCCCGGCCGACGCACTCGCCGCGATCGCACGCCTGCGTCGTTCGCTCGCCGACGATCTCGGGCTCGACGCCGGGCCCGCGATCGAGCGGCTGGAACGCGCGATCCTGAACGCCGATCCGTCGCTCACGCTCGGAGGGGTGGACGAGGAGCATCCGCCGCGCGAGACACGCAAGGTCGTCACGGCGGTGCGGTTCCGGCTCGAACACGGCGGTGATCCCGAGGCGCGCCGCGGACGTGTGCTCGCCGTGAGCGGTCTCTTCCGCGAGATCGTCACCCGGCTCGACGGCACCGTCGATGACGGCCCACCCGACCGGCTCACCGGCGTGTTCGGACTTCCGACGGTGCACGAGGACGACGCGATCCGTGGACTCCGAGCGGCGTGGGAGCTCCGGGAGCGCGCCCCGTCTGCGGCCGCAGACCTTCGCGTCGGCGTGGCGACCGGTGAGGTCATCGCCGAGACCGAGGGAGATCGACGCCGGCTGCTCACGACGGATCCGCTCGATGCTGCGGAGACCCTCGCGCTCAGCGCCGATCCGGGCGACATCCTGCTCGCGCAGTCCACCTATCGGCTCGCCCGCGCGGTGGCGGGTGCCGAACCCCACGAGTCGGTCCGCCTCGGCGACGGGCGCGTCGCGAGCACCGCCTTCCGTCTGCGCGAGCTCGCTCCCGAGCCGACGGTGCAGCGGCCACGCGCACCGATCGTCGGCCGTGACGGCGAACTGGCCGCCATCACGGCGGCGTTCGACATGGCGCGCGCCGACCGTCGTCCGCGGTTCGTCGCAGTGATGGGTGCGGCCGGCATCGGGAAGACCCGGCTGGCCGACGCGGCTGCGTCGGCGCTCGGCGCTCGCGTCGCCGTCGGGCGGTGCCTTCCGTACGGCCGCGACATCACGTTCTGGCCGATCGCCGAGGTCATCCGCGACGTCGCGGGCGTCACCGAGGACGACCCGCTGCAAACGGTGCACGACAAGATCGCGTCGCTCGTCGCCGGTGCCGAGGACGACGTCGCGTTCCTGACGGCGCAGCTGGACGCGATCTTGGGTCTCAGTGACGAACCCCCCGCACCCGACGAGCTGTTCTGGGCCGTGCGGCGCTTCGTCGAGTTGGCGGGCGCCGACGAGCCGCTCGTCGTCGTGATCGAGGACCTCCACTGGGCCGACGAGAAGGTGCTCGATCTGCTCGAGTATCTCCGCGACGTCGTGAAAGACGCCTCACTCCTGCTGCTCGGCCTCGCCCGCCCGGAGGTCCGCGAGCGCCGCGCTTCGTTCGGCCGGCGCGACGGGGACGTCGTCCTGGAGCTTCCTCCGCTGCCGGAGGAGGCGAGCGCCGAGCTCGTGCGGCACGCGTTGGGTGGTGCGGAGCTCGAGGACGACGCACGTCGACGCTTGATGATGGCCGCCGACGGCAATCCGCTCTTCCTCGAGGAGCTGCTGTCGATGCTGATCGACGACGGATGGCTCCATCACGACGGAGAACGCTGGCGCGTCCGCGCCGAGCTCGGTGGCGTTCCGCTGCCGCCTTCGGTGCGGGCGTTGCTCGAGGCGCGCCTCGATCGACTCCCGCCCGACGAGCGAGACGTGCTCGAGGCCGCCGCGATCGTCGGCCGATCGTTCGCGGACCGCGATCTCGCGGAGCTCCGCCCCGACGTCGCACCGACCATCCGCATGGAGCGGCTCGACGCGCTCGTCGCGCGCGACCTCATCACGGTGGATCGCTTCGCCGGCGCAGGCGACCGGAGCTACAGCTTCCACCACATCCTGATGCGCGACGCGGTGTACTCGGCCGTTCCGAAGGAACGTCGGGCGCAGGACCACGAGCGGTTCGGTGACGCGCTCGAGCGTCGCTCCGGCGACCGTCTCGGAGAGCTCGAGGAGATCGTCGGCTACCACTTCGAGACCGCTTGGCGGTTGCGCACCGAGCTCGGACACCCGGCCGACGATCTGGGGATGCGCGCCTCCCGGCACCTCGCGAACGCGGGCCACCGGGCGCTCGCGCGCGACGACCCGGGCGCCGCCGCGAGCCTGTTCGCACGCGCGCGAGCGTGCCTCACCGGGGACAACGCGGCCACGGCGGATCTCGCGTTGCACGAGGCGGTCGCGTCCTTCCGCCTCGGCGAGTTCACCGCCGCCGAGCGTACGCTCGCGGCCGGCATCGAGACCGCCGAGAGGCGCGACGACGTCGCGATCCGCTGGCGACTCCTGCTCGAGCGTCAGGAGCTCGGCAGCTACCACCGCCCCGACGAGCACGGGGCCGAGGCCACGCGGACCGTGGCGCTCGACGCGATCGAAGCGCTCGAGGCGCTCGGCGACACCGCTGGTGTCGCGCGGGCCTACCGGCTGCTCGGCGACGCGCTCGTGCGCGCGGGACGGCTCGACGAAGCGCTCGAGGCGTACGCGACGGGCCGCGGCTTGACCGACGACCGTGACGCGCTCGCGCGTCTGGAGCATCCGCTGATGGGCGCGCTCCACGGCCCGATGCCCCTGGATCGCTACATCGCCGAGGCCGAGGCGTACCTCGCGCGGACGCCGCGGTCGTCGCCCGAGAGCCTCGTGCGGTTGGGCCTCGCGTATGCGATGGCGGGACGACACGGCGACGCCGAGGAGATGTTGGCGCAGGCGCTCGAGCGAGCGCGTGACGTCGGAGGGTCGTTCCGGGTCGCCGACGCCGAGGTCCACGAGGGGTTCGCGCACCTCTTCCTCGGCGATCCGGAACGTGCGCAGCACGCCTTGGCCGACGCCGTCGCGCTCCTCGCGTCGATCGACGAGCGGAACGTCCGCTCCACGGCCCTCGCGCTGCTCGCCGAGGCGCTGTTCCGGACCGGGGACTTCGACGCGGCCGTCGACGCGGCCGCCGAGAGCGAACGGCTCACCGCCGCCGACGACCCCGCGTCGCAGATCGCGTGGCGCGGCGTGACGGCGAAGATCTGGGCGGCTCGAGGTCGCCTGCCGAAGGCCACGAAGCTCGCCCGGGAGGCGGTCGCGATCGCCGACAGGACGGAGTTCCTCGCGATCGCGGCGCAGGCGCACCTCGATCTGGCCGAGGTGCTGGACGCCGCGGGCGCGACCGCAGAGGCGGCTCGTGAGCGTGACGCCGCCGAGGCGCTCTTCCGACGCAAGGGCGTCGTGGCCGGCTGACGCCGGTCTCGATCCGCAAGAGCGTCGTGTGGGAGCGCCGACCCCGGGCCGCAGGGATGATCGCGAGCCCGACCTCGCGCGGGGACGCCGCGTAGGTTCGGACCGCGTGCGTTCGGAGCGACGCGCCGTACGCTCCTTGATGTGGCGACGACCGACGACACCGGCTACTTCGGCCCCGACAGCGTCAGCTGGCACGTCCACCGAGAGGTGACCGTGCTGTTCGGCGGCGCGCGGGCCCTGTTGATGCAGGCGGCCCACCCGCTCGTCGTGGCGGGCGCGAACCAGACGGCCATGTACGAGCGCAACCCATGGAAACGCCTGCAGCGCACGCTGATCCTCACGTACACGCTGACGTTCGGCACCAAGGCCGAGGCGCACGCCGCCGCGGACAAGATCAACGAGGTTCACACCCGCATCAACGGGATCGATCCCGTGACGGGCAAGCGGTACGACGCGCTCGATCCCGAGCTGCTGCTGTACGTCCACGCTTGTCTCGTCGACAGCGCCCTGGCGTTCGAGGAACTCACCGTCGGCGCGCTCGACGACGCCGGCCGCCAGCGGTTCCACGAGGAGCAGATGCTCGCGGCGGAACTGTGCCTCGTGCCGCGCGATCTCATCCCGCCGACCGTGCCGGCGCTGCGTGCGTGGCTCGCCGACGTCGAGGATCGCGGGGACCTGCTCGTCACCGACGGCGCTCGGAAGGTCGCCGCCTTGTTCCTCGATCCGCCGGAAGAGGCCGAGTGGCGGCCGGTGCTGCGCGGCGTCGCGCGGCTCGCGTTCGCGACGCTCCCGCCGAACCTGCGCGCGCAGTACGGGTTCGACGTCGGCCTCGCGAAGGAGGCGGCCGCTCGCGCGACGTTGCGGGCGACCCGGTACGTGCGCCCGTTGCTGCCGCCGCGGTTCCGGTACATCGCCCCGTATCAGGAGTGGCTCCGCCGGCAGAAGGGACTTCCGGTCGATGCGAGCGCGGTCGAGCGGGCGCGGCGCTCGGTGGGGATCCGGCTCGGCGTCTGAACGCGACGACGGCGGGGCGACGACGGTTGGGCGACCGCGACGGCGGCCGCGATCGAGGCACCGCATAGACTCGCCCGCATGGCGGACGTCGACGCGCTGCTGCTCGACATCGACGGGGTCCTCGCGGTCTCGTGGGAGCCGATCCCCGGCGCGATCGACGCGCTCGCGTCGTTCCGCCGCGATGGGATGCCGTTCCGGCTGATCACGAACACGACGACGCACACCCGCGACGATCTCGCCTCGCTGCTGCGCGACGCGGGGTTCGACGTCGGCGCCGACGAGATCGTGACGGCCGTGACGGCCACGGCGTCGTTCCTGCGGGCGCACCACCCCGATGCCGGGGTCGCGGTCCTGTCCGATGGCGACGCCGCTGCCGACCTCGAGGGCGTCCGTCTCGTCGACGTCGGCGGCGCCGACGTGATCGTGATCGGCGGCGCATCCGACGACTTCACGTACGCGGCGATGAACGGCATCTTCCGGCGGCTGATGGACGGCGCCTCGCTCGTCGGCATGCACCGCAACCTCTACTGGCGAACCGCCGGCGGCTGGCAGCTCGACGGCGGCGCCTACATCGCCGGGCTCGAGGAGGCGACGGGCGCGACCGCGACGATCTGCGGCAAGCCTGCGGCCGCGTACTTCGAGGCGGCGCTCGACATGCTCGGCGTACCGGCGCCGCGCGTCGCGATGGTCGGCGACGACATCGTGAACGACATCGGCGGCGCCCAGGAGCTCGGCATCCACGGCGTCCTCGTTCGCACCGGGAAGTTCCGTGACGACGACGTCGTTCGCGGAGCGCCCGACACGATCTTGGGCTCGCTGGCCGACGTGCCGGCGTGGCTCCGGAGCTGACGTGGCGACCGGCGACCGACGTCGTGCGTCCGCCGGCGCGCCGTCGGGGGACGACCTCGCCGACGGAGCGCTGCCCCGGACGGCCCACGCCGCCGCCCTGTTCGGCGGCATCGCGCGCGAGTACGGGTGGATGGGCGCGGTGCTCTCGTTCGGCCAGGACATCCGCTGGCGACGCGCGACGGTCGCCGCCGTGCACCCGGCCGATCGCCGGATCCTCGATGTCGCGAGCGGCACCGGATTGGTCGCGCGCGAGCTCGCTCGGCGCGGTGCGCGCGTCGTGCAGCTCGACCCGAGCATGGCGATGCTCACGGCCGGCCTCGAGCGGACGCGAGCGGTCGGGCTCGACGATCGGCTGCGTGCCGTCGCCGCACGCGCCGAGGCGCTGCCGTTCGCCGACGGGACCTTCGACGCGCTCACCGTCACGTACCTCCTGCGCTACGTCGACGACCCCGCGACGACCGTCCGTGAGCTCCTGCGGGTCGTGCGGCCCGGCGGAACCGTCGCCTCGATGGAGTTCCACGTGCCGAGCGCCGCGTGGGCGCGCGCGTCGTGGCGCTTCTACACGCGGAAGGTCATGCCGATCGTCGGTGGACTCGTCTCGCCGGCGTGGGCACACACGGGCCGGTTCCTCGGCCGGTCGATCGACGCGTTCTACCGGGAGCATCCGCTGCCGGCCCAGGTCGAGTGGTGGCTCGCCGCGGGCCTCGAAGGCGTGCACGTCCGCACGATGTCGAACGGCGCGGCGATCGTGATCGCCGGAACCCGCCGGTGAGCGACCGGGCCGCCTTCTACGCGCTGGCGCCGGGAGGCTGGCGCGACTACTGGTCGCTGCTGCACCCGCCGTACACCCTGTGGCACCTCTCGTACGTGGTGCTCGGCGCGGCGACCGCCGACGTGATCGAGATCCGGTGGCTGCTCGAGACGCTCGCGGCGTTCTTCCTCGCGATGGGGATCGCCGCGCACGCGCTGGACGAGCTGAACGGACGGCCGCTCCGCACCCGGATCCCGGCGCCGGTGCTCGTCACCCTCGCGATCCTCGGGCTCGCCGGCGCCGCCGCCCTGGGGGTGCACGGCATGGTCGAGGTCTCGCCCTGGATCGGATCGTTCATCGTCGTCGGGGTGTTCCTGGTCGTCGCGTACAACCTCGAGCTAGCGGGCGGACGCTTCCACTCGGACCTGTGGTTCGCGGTCGCGTGGGGCGCGTTCCCGGCGCTGACGGCGGCGTTCGCGCAGACGGCCAGGGTCACGCCGGCCGCTGCCCTCGTCGCCGCGGGATGCGTCGCGTTGTCCGCCGCCCAACGGACGTTGTCGACACCGGTTCGGATGCTGCGCCGTGACGCCGTCGAGGTGACCGGACGCATCGAGCGGCGCGACGGAACGTCGATGGGGATCGACGCCGACACGCTCCGCCGGCCGTCCGAGCTGGCCCTGCGGCTGCTCTCGGTCGCGGTTCCGCTGGTCGCGGCGGGTGCGCTGGTGGCGCGGCTGGTTCCCTTGCAAGCTCCCGGCGACTGAAGCATCATCACACCTTGCTGAAGTAGCGCTACAGTCGGTGGCGCCGGGAGGGGGCAGGGACATGCGGGTAGGCAGCGGTTCCCAACGTCGGAAGCGGATCCCGGCTGCGGTCGGTGAGCAGGCCGAACGCCTCGGAGACGCTCTCGGACCCTCCCCGTTGTCGCGGCGGGGGTTCCTGAAGGCGGCCGTCGTGCTGCCGGCGGCCGGCTACCTCGCGGCCTGCAGCCGTGACGTCGGCCCACGCGCCGCGGAACCGACCTCGCCGGCAGGTGGATCGACGACGGCCGAGCTCGAGAGCGAGCTGAACATCTACAACTGGGCGGCCTACCTGAACCCCGCGACCCGCAAGGCGTTCGCCAAGGCGTACGACGTCGAGACGACGCTCGACTTCTACGCCTCGAACGAGGAACTGATCGCGAAGCTGCAAGGCGGCGCCGGTGGCTACGACCTCGTCGCGCCGACCGGCTACGCCGTGCAGATCATGGCCGACGAGGGGCTGCTGTACGAGCTCGACCACGAGCGCATCCCGAACATGGCGAACGTCGACCCGCGGTTCCTGGGCCTGGCGTTCGATCCGGAGAACCGCTACTCGATGCCGAAGGACTGGGGCACGACGGGGTTCGGCTACCTGCAGGACTTCGTCGAGGAGGAGATGACGAGCTGGGAGGACTTCTTCTCGCTCGCCGAGAAGTACTCCGGCAAGTACACGGTCCTCGACTCGTCGCCCGAAGTGATCGGTGCAGGGTTGAAGCGCCACGGCTACTCGTACAACACGACGGACCCCGACGAGGTGGGGCAAGCCGTCGACGACCTGATCGCGATCAAGCAGCACATCGCCGCGATCACCTCGTCGGAGTACCGGCAGATGATGAGCCGTGGCGACGCGTGGGTCTCGCTCGGGTGGAACGGCGACTTCTTCTACGTCGCCGCGGACCAGCCGTCGGTCAAGTACGTGATCCCCGAGGAGGGCACCGAGTACTGGGTCGACACCTGGGCGATCCCCGCGAACGCCCCGCATCCGAACATCGCGATGGAGTTCATCGACTGGGTGCTCACGCCCGAGAACCAGGGTCGAGAGACGGACTACACGTACTACGCGAGCGCCGTCTCGGGCGCGCAGGAGCACACCGACCAGGCGATCGCGACCGATCCGTCGATCTATCCGGCTCCCGAGGTGATCGACGCGCTCGAGGCGAACGAGGGCGATCCCGAGGCGCTCGACCTGCGCAGCGAGGGCTGGACGACCTTCAAGTCGGCCTGACGAGGTGCGAACGAGGGAGCGGGACCGCGTCGTCGCCGAGCCCGTCTGGCTGATCGGCCCGGCGTGGGTCTACGACCTCGTCTTGCTCGCCGCGCCCTTGTTGATCGTCGTCGCGTACGCGTTCGCCGACCGTGACGGCTTCTTCACGATCACGTTCGGCTTGTACGGAGACAACCTGCGCCGTCTCTGGGATCCGGTCTACCTGCGCATCTATCGCGACACGTTCCTGTCCGCCGCGGCGGCGACCGCCGCGTGCCTCGCGGTGGGTCTTCCGTTGGCCTACTGGCTGGCGACGCGCGTGCGTCGGCACCGAACGCTGCTGCTGCTGCTCGTGATCGTCCCGTTCTGGACGAGCATCCTGATCCGCACCTACGCGTGGGCGTTGCTCCTGCGACCACGCGGTCCGCTCTACCAGGTCTCCCACGCGCTCGGGATCGTGGAGCAGCCGCTGAACGTGCTCGGCACGTGGAAAGCGGTCGTGATCGGCCTCGTCTACGACTACCTCCCGTTGATGGTGTTCCCGCTGTACGTCGCCCTCGAGCGGCTCGACCGTTCCCTCGTCGACGCCGCGAAGGATCTCGGTGCGAACCGCGTCCGTGCGTTCCTGCGCGCGACGATGCCGGTTGCCATGCCGGGCGTCGTGACGGGCTGCCTCCTCGTGTTCATCCCGATGACCGGCGAGTACGTCGTGCCGACGTTCCTCGGCGGCGGCAAAGGGCGGTGGTTCGGTCCGATCGTCGCGGATCAGTTCCTCGAGGCCCTGAACTATCCGTTCGGCGCGGCGATGTCGCTCGTGCTGGTGGTCGCGCTGCTCGTGGTGATCGCCGCGTACCTGCGGGCGTTCCGAGGGCGACCCGGCGGCCTGGACGCGGCGCTGTGAGCGCGATCGCGGTCCCACGGCGCCGCGTCGACGCGCGTCGTCGGCGACGGGCGATCGATTCCGCGATCGACGGAGGACTCGGCGGGTTCGCCGCCCTGCTGTACGCCTTCCTGTACCTGCCGATCGTCGTCGTCGTGCTGTACGCGTTCAACGACTCCAGGCAGGTGGCCGTCTGGCAAGGGTTCGGGACCCGGTGGTGGAGCATCGCGTGGGGCGACGCCGCGATCGTCGACGCCCTCGTGCTGTCGGGATGGACGGCGGCCGTGAACGCCGTGCTCGCGACGACGCTCGGCACGGCGGCGGCGCTCGGCCTGCGGAACGCCGGCCGGCGGACCCGCGCGGCGTTCGACGCCTTGCTGTTCTCGGCGCTCGTCATCCCCGAGATCGTGATCGCGATCGCGTCACTGCTGTTCTTCTCGACGACCGTCCCGTCGCTCCTCGGCCCCACCGCCATCGTGCTGACGCACGCCGTGTTCAACACGTCGGTGGTCACGTTGATCTGCCGGGCTCGCCTGGCGAACACCGACCGGACGGCCGAGGAGGCCGCGATGGACCTCGGCGCGCCGCGATGGGAGACGCTCGGACGCGTCACGCTGCCGCTCCTGGCGCCCGCGATCGCGGCCGGCTTCCTGTTGTCGTTCACGTTCTCGTTCGACGACGTCGTACTGTCGACGTTCGTGTCGACGGCGGGCTCGTCGACGCTGCCGCTCGCGATCTTCTCGGAACTCCGGTTCGGGCTGTCGCCCAAGGCGAACGTGATCGCCACGTCGATGCTCGGCGTCACGCTCGTCGCCGTCGTCACGGCGCAGCTGCTCCTGCGGCGCGGCCGCGCGGAGGAACGGCGTTGAGCGCCGGCGTCGACGACGAGCTGGTGCTCGGCGCGCGGATCCGATCGATCCGGGAGGGCAAGGGCAGGAGCCTGCGTTCCGTGGCCGAGGCCGCAGGGGTGTCCGAGAGCTTCCTCTCGCAGGTCGAACGAGGCGTCGCGAGCCCGTCGGTGGCGTCGCTCCGGGGGATCGCCGAGGCTCTGGGCGAGTCGATCGCGAGCTTCTTCGAGGAGCGCGACGGCGGCTCGCTCGGGCAGCTCGTGCGGGTGGCGGACCGGCGTCGGCTCGTCCATCCGAAGCGGCACTGGATCGACCTGATCCTCACGCCGAGGAGTTCGACGAAGCTCCAGGTCATCATGTCGATCGTGGAGCCGGGACAGGGATCGGGGGACGAGCCGTACGCCCACGATTCCGACGAGGAATGCGTCCTGATCCTCGAGGGCACGCTCCGGTTCTGGGTCGGCGACGAGGAGTACCTGCTCGAGGAGGGCGACACGCTGCTGTTCGAGAGCCGCGTGCCGCATCGGAACGTCAACCCCGGTCCGGGCAGGACCGAGGTGCTGTGGATCACGACGCCGCCGTCGTACTGAGGCCGGCGCTGCCGCGGGCAGACGCCGCGCGGGCGGTTCGTCGGCGTCCGTAGACTCGCGTGCGTGGGGCACCGACCCGCACAGCAGCGTCTCCCGGTCGAGTTCCACGACCTGGTCGACGGATCTCGCGCGTTCACGATCGTGGCGCTCGAACTGTCCGATGGGACCGTCGCGCCGCGCGTGGTCGTGACGACCGACGGCAGGATCGCCGGGATCGACGGCAAGGACCGCGGCCCGGGTGGTACCCCGCCGCCCACGGACATCCGAGAGGACGAGATCGTCGCCGCGAGACCCGTCGGTGGCGTGTTCTCGCGAGGTCGATGGCGTCGACGCGAGCTCGGCGTCGCGCCGCGGCTCCGGATCCGCGCGTGGTCGCACGACCCCGACGACCGGTACGCCCACCTGCGCCCGGTCGTCCGGTTCGAGCAGCTCCGCGGGAACAAGCTGCTGCGCGACCTGCGTGCGTCGGATCGGCCGCCCCGGGCGGTGTTCGCGGCGCCGCTCGACCTCGACGGTCTGCGCGCCGACTACGAGCTGCCGTCGTCGCTCCACCTGCGAGGCGAGGTCGACGCGATCGTCGATCGGAACACGCGCGCCGAGATCGTCGGCACGCGAGGCGTCAAGCGATAGCCGTCACGCGGTCGCGACGACCGCGAGGACCTCGTCGGCGTACCGCTCGAGCTTCGCCGGCCCGACCCCGGTGACGTCGGCGAGCTGCCCGCGGGTCGACGGCTTGCGCTCGGCGATCTCGGCGAGGGTCGCGTCCTTGAAGACGACGTAGGCCGGCACCCCGTCGGCGGATGCGCGCTCCCGTCGCCACGCCTTGAGCCGGTCGAACAGCGGGCCGTTCGACGGCGCCGTCACGCGCGGCCGCGACGACGAGGATCCCGATCCGCGGGTCGATCGGCCGAGCGGTTCCGCGGAGATGACGCCGAGCTCGCGCAGGAACGGGCTCGGCGAGGTCTTCGGATCGCGCGGCCATGACAGGTACAGGTGCGTCCGCGCGCGGGTGATGCCGACGTAGAAGAGACGACGCTCCTCGTCGGGATCGGCGGCCGACCGTTGGGACCGGAACGGCAGCTCCCGATCGAGCAGCCGCGGAAGGAACACCACGTCGAACTCGAGGCCCTTCGCGCGATGGTAGGTCAGCAGCTGGACGCCCCGCCCGCTCTTCTCGGTGTGGAACCGCGCGGTGAGCTCCGTGACGAACCCCTCGATCGATCCGGCGCCGCCGTTGGCGGCCGTGTACTCGGCGGCGAGCGAGCGCAGCCGCGCGAGGTCGGCCTGTCGCGTCACCTCGTCGTCGGCGTCGGGGTCGGCCTCGGCCGAGTATCCGAGCGCGTCGGTGACGGCGACGACGGCGTCGGCCACGCCGGCCCCGGCGCCCGCGCGCCGCAGGCGGGCGAGCACGCCGCGCGGGCCTGGCCGCCGCAGGAACGACCCGTCACGGACCTGGTACGCGATCCCGGCCTTCGCGAACGCCTCTTCGTACGGTTCGGAACGGGCGTTGATCCGGTAGATCACGGCGACGGACTCCGGGGGAACGCCGTCGGCGATCAGCCGCTGCGCTTCGGCGACCACGAACGCGACCTCGTCGTCGGGACCCGGAAGCCCCCGCGCCGTGGGGTTCGGACCGTCGGGGCGGGTCGGCTTGAGCTCCTTGCGGAACCCGCCGAGCCTCGTCGCGAGCCGGTTCGCCACCGCCAGGACCTGGGGCGAGGACCGGTAGTTCGTCTCGAGCCGGACCACGGTCGCGGTCGGATACCGCTCGGGGAACGACAGCAGGTGCCGGGGCGACGCGCCCGTGAACGTGTAGATCGTCTGGTAGTCGTCGCCGACGACGCAGACGTCGTCGCGCCCGCCCAACCACCGCAGCAGCAGCTCGTGCTGGAGCGTGTTGACGTCCTGGTACTCGTCGACGGTGAAGGCGTGCAGGCGGTCGTGGAGCTCCCGAGCCGACGCCGGACGCTCGTCGAACAGCTCGACGGCCAGCCGCAGCATGTCCTCGAAGTCGATGCGCTCGGCTCGCGTCTTGCGGCGCTCGTAGCCGTCGTAGACCCGGTGCATCATCTCGGCCGGGATCGGCGGCTCGTGGCCGGTGCGGGTGAGTTCGTCGAGGTAGCGCGACGGTGGGATCAGCCGGTTCTTGGCCCATTCGATCTCGGTCGCGAGCTCGCCGCGGGGCATGAACCGGTGCGGCGGGGGGAGCCCGTTCGCGAGCGACGCGATCAGCGGCGCCTTGTGGTCGAGGATGTCGGGGAGCGCCGATCCGACGTGCGTGGGCCACGCGCGTGACAGCTGCGACAGCGCAGCGGCGTGGAACGTGCGTGCCTCGACCCCCGAGACGCCGAGCCGGCCGAGTCGGGCGCGCAGCTCACCTGCAGCCTTCTCGGTGAACGTCACCGCGAGGATCTGCGCGGAGGTGAACGTGCGCGTCGCGACCTGGTACGCGATGCGGTGCGTGATCGCGGTGGTCTTCCCGGTTCCTGCTCCCGCGAGGATCGCGACCGGCCCGCGGACCGTCGTCGCGGCCTCGCGCTGCTCGTCGTTCAGCGGAGCGAGGATGCCTTCCGGCGAGACCACGGCGGCGACCCTACCAGCGGTGTCCGACGCGCCCGGCCGTCCGCGGCCGAACGCAGAGGTCCACCGTCCGCGTGAACGGCGAGCCGCCGTAGGCTGGACGTCATGACCCCCCTTGCCGACGCACCGATCACCCTCGGCGACCTGCGGGCCGCCGGGTACGCCGACCGCACCGTGAAGGAGGAGCTCCGCTCCAACCTCCTCGCCAGGATGTCCGAGCGCGAGGGGCTCTTCCCCGGCATCCTCGGGTTCGACGACACGGTCGTGCCTGCGCTCGAACGCGGGATCCTGGCGGGCCACGATCTGATCCTGCTCGGCGAGCGCGGTCAGGCGAAGACGCGCCTCGTCCGCGCGGTCGTCAACCTCCTTGACGAAACGGTCCCCGCGATCGAGGGATGCGAGATCAACGACGATCCATTCCGACCGATCTGCGCGCGATGCCGCTCGCTGGTGTTCGAGGAAGGCGACGCGACGCCGATCGTCTGGCTCTCGCGCGACGATCGGTACGCCGAGAAGCTGGCGACGCCCGACACGAGCGTCGCCGATCTGATCGGCGACGTCGACCCGATCCGCGTCGCCGAAGGGCGCTACCTCGGTGACGAGCTCACGATCCACTACGGCATGATCCCGCGGACGCACCGCGGGATCGTGGCCATCAACGAGCTCCCGGATCTCCCCGAGCGGATCCAGGTGTCGTTGTTCAACATCCTGGAGGAACGAGACGTGCAGATCCGCGGGTACCGGATCCGCCTGCCGCTCGACATCCTGCTCGTCGCCACGGCGAACCCCGACGACTACACGCACCGCGGACGCATCGTGTCGCCGCTGAAGGACCGCTTCGGAACCCAGGTTCGCACGCACTACCCCGAGACGCCGGGCGACGAGATCTCGATCATGGACCAGGAGGTGCGTCCACCGGCCGGCGACGTCGCCGTGCGCGTGCCGGTCTTCATGAAGGAGATCGTCGCGTCGCTCACGCAGGAGCTCCGCCGTTCGCCGCACGTGAACCACCGCAGTGGCATCAGCGTGCGGTACTCGATCGGGAACCTCGAGACGTTGGTCGCCGCGGCGGTCCGACGGGCGGCGCGGACCGGCGAGCCCGAAGCCGTGCCGCGCGTCGTCGACCTCCCCGCCGTCCTCATGTCGTCGGAAGGCCGCATCGAGTTCGACACGATCGAGGAAGGACGGGAGGACGAGATCCTGCTGCGCGCCCTGCGGAACGCGGAGCTCGAGGTGTTCCGTCGGCGTTTGTCCGGCTACGATTTCTCGGCGTTGCTCTCGCGGTTCGAGCAGGGGCTCGCGGTGGAGACGAGCGACCTGACGACGGCGAGCGATCTGCTCGCCGGCGTCGGCGACCTGCCCGGCCTCGCGAAGATGCTCGAGCGGCTCGGCGTGGAGGAGGAGAGCCCGGGCGTCGCTGCGAGCGCGATCGAGTTCGCGCTCGAGGGCCTGCACCTGTCGCGGCGGCTGAACAAGGACGCCGGCGCCGGCATCACGCTCTACGAGGCCCCGTCGAGCGGTCCGTGACGGGATCGCGGCCTGCCGACGCGACCGGATCGTAGGATCCGCGCGCGATGTCGGGACTCCACAGGATCCTCGGGTTCGTCGTCGTCGCGGTGTTCGCCGTGGGATGGCTCTGGCCGCTCGGCGCGCTGACGATCCGACGCCGACCGGGCGAGGCGTACTGGGGGTGGCTGACCGTCGCGCAGGTCGTCGCCGGGATCCAAGCGCTGGTCGGTCTGATCCTGCTCGCGATCGTCGGACGGCCTCCCGGTGGCGACTGGCTGCACCTCGTCTACGGGTTCGGGCCGATCCTGATCCTCGTGATCGCGCACGCGCTCGCGCGGGAGGGCCAGAAGGTCAAGGAAGGCGCCGAGCCGATCCCGCCGCACCTGTGGTTCGCGTTCGGCGCGTTCATCTCGTTCGGACTGTCGCTCCGAGCGCTGATGACCGGCCTGGGGATCGGCTGAGGCGCCGGGCTGCCGGCTCCGGCGCCGCCCTCACCGTTCGTCGGGAGCTGACCTAGGCTGGTCGGGATGGCTCCGCGCCCCTCCCACCCTTCACGGTCGTCGCGCTATTCCCGCTGGGACGGCACCCAGGACCCGTTCGGGCCCGACGTTCCGGCCGCCGACGTTCTCGAGGAGCTTGCCGACGACGTCCTGATGGGCGACTCGGCCGAGGCCGCGCTCCAGCGGCTCCTGCGGCGCGGCATGCGCGGCCGGTTCTCGGGTCTCGACGCCCTCCGGCGCCGCCTGCAGCAGCGCCGCGACGACGATCGAGCCGCCCTCAACCTCGCCGGTCCCCTCGAGGAGATCCGTGACCGGCTCGAGGAGATCCTCGATCGTGAACGCTCGCACCTCTCGTTCGAGGCGACGGATGACGCGCGCATGCGTGAGTCGTTCTTGGAGGCGCTCCCGCCGGACCTGCCGGGGCAGCTCGCGGAGCTCCGCGACTACCGCTTCACCGACGCCGAGGCCCAGCGGATGTTCGACCAGCTGATGGAGGGTCTCCAGCAGCAGGTGTTGGGTTCGTACTTCCGGCAGCTGAGCGACGGCATGAAGAACGTGACGCCCGAGGAGATGGCTCGGCTGAAGGACATGCTCGCCGACCTCAACGGTCTCCTCGAGATGCGCGCCAGAGGCGAGGACACCCAACAGGCCTTCGGGGAGTTCATGGGACGGCACGGTGATCTCGTGCCCGGCGACCCCCGGACCCTGGACGAGCTGCTCGAGCAGATGGCGCGACGGATGGCCGCGATGTCGAGGCTGCTCGCGTCGCTCTCGCCGGATCAGCGGCGCGAGCTGCGTGCCCTCCTGTCGCAGGTCACGCAGGACATGGACCTGGCTTTCGAGCTCGATCGACTCTCGGCGAACCTGCAGGGGGCGTTCCCGGGCATGCCGTGGGACGAGCCGACCTGGGGTGAGGGCGACGACGCCACGCCGATGCAGGCGACCGTCGACGCGCTCGAACGCCAGCACGAGCACGAGGAGCTCGAGCGGTCGCTCACCGGCGACTACGCCGGCGCGTCGCTCGACGACGTCGACGAGGAGGCCCTCCGACGCACGCTGGGCGAGCCGGCGGTCCAGGACCTCCGGCGGCTCAAGCGGATCGAGGACATGCTGGAGCAGGCCGGGCTCGTGCAGCGTCGCGGCGGGCGGCTCGAGCTCACGCCACGAGGCGCCCGGAAGATGGGCGAGCGAGCCCTGACGCGGGTCTTCGAACGCCTGCAGCGCGACCGCGAGGGGACCCACGAGGCGCGCGACCCCGGCGGCCTCGCGGAACCGACCGGGGCGACGCGCCCCTGGCGGTTCGGTGACCACGGGCAGATCGCGGTGCAGCGGACCGTCTTCAACGCCGTGACGCGTGGCGGCGCGAGGGCCGCGTCGCGCGTCTCGATCGAACCGGACGACTTCGAGCTCGTCGAGGCGGAGCAGCGCACCGAGACGGCGACGGCGCTGCTGCTGGACCTGTCGTTCTCGATGCCGCTCCGAGGCCACCTCGTCCACGCGAAGAAGTTGGCGCTCGCGCTCCATTCACTGATCGAGGGACGGTACGCGCAGGACACGCTGTACCTGATCGGGTTCAGCGACTACGCGCGCCGTCTGCGCCCCGAGGACCTGGCGGCCCCGGGCTTCGAGCGCACCTACGGGACGAACATGCAGCACGCCTTCCTGATGGCGGGTCGGTCGCTCGCACAGCACCCGCGTGCGCAGCGCCAGGTCATCATGGTCACCGACGGCGAGCCGACCGCGCACCTCGAGGGCGAGCACGCGTTCTTCGCGTGGCCTCCCGAGCCCGAGACCGTGCGGCGCACCCTCGCCGAGGCCGTGCGCCTGGCGAGGAGCGGCGTCACGCTCAACGTCTTCATGCTCGACGAGTCCGAAGGCCTTTCGCGGTTCATGGAGCGCCTCGCGCGGCTCACGAGCGGTCGGGTCTTCCTGATGGACGACGACCGGGTCGGCGACTTCGTCCTGCGCGATTACGTCGCCCGTCGCGCTCGCTGAACCGTCGCCGTCCGACGCTCGGGTACGCTCGCGAGCATGCCGCGTTGGGCGAAGGTGGCGATCTGGATCGTGGTGTTCGCGACCTGTGCCGGCGCCGGAGCGTACGTCGCCGCGCACACCGATCCGTTCCCGCCGGGCGTCGACGATCCCGGCGCGCGCGCGACGCCCGACCCGACGGGTGACGCGCCCGCCGACGAGGAACGCTGGCGGGTGACGGTGCGCGGCTCCGCGACGCACGTCGTCCGGGTCGGAGGGACGTGCGAGAGCGCGTGGAGCGGATCCGCCCGGTTCCGGGTCGTCGACGACGCGCTGCCCGAGGGCGCCCGCGTCTCGGTCGACGGCGTGGGGTCGTGCGACTTCCCCGTCGCCCAGATCCAGGCCGAGCAGCTCGAACTCGAGATCTTCGCGAGCGACGAGGGGAACGACCTCGTGTCGCTGCGCGTCGTCGGCCGGACGCCGACGGGCGCCGAGGATCTCGGCGGATTCGCGACGGCGATCGTCCGCGAGCGCTTCGCCGTTGCAGCCGACGAGGCGGCACGTGTCCGCGGCGAGATCGCGGACGGTCGCGGTGGGACGATCCGGAGCGTCATCGAGGTGGCGACGAGATGCGTCAGCGGATGCGCATGAGCCGGTGGAAGGTGGATCCGCTCGTCATGCGCTGCCGTCCCACCACATCGTGACGAGCGGTTGTGCCGACGGGCCTGCTGACCACGAGCCATCGCGCTCGCGCAGCCGATCGCCGAGCGCGTCGGCGATCTCGGCGTCGCGGTCGGGCGTGAGGCAGAGCCTCGTCCTGACGAGCGCCACCGCGTCGACCCGTGTCGGGAACCCCGCCGCGCCGTTGCCGTCGTCGACGTGATCCTCGCGCTGCACGTCGACATCGAGCTCGCGGAGGGCCGCCGCGGCGTCATCGGCGGTCGGGCCGTCGGGGAAGCGCACGCCGTGGAACCGCTCCCAGAGGTCGTTCATCCAGGCCAGGGGATGGCGCCCCGTCAGCTCCACCACGACGCGACGGCGGGCGTGCGTCGTCAGCGCCTCGGCGAACGGATCCAGGTCCTGGACGTTGTAGAGGACGTGCCCGCACGTCACGACGTCTGCCACCGGAACCTCGCGGCCGACCGCCGGCCACGAGCCTTCGTAGGTCTCCGCCCGGGCGCCCGCCGCCTCGACCGTCTCGCGGAACATCGCCAGCATGGCCGCCGACGCGTCGACCCCGGTCAGCACCGACGCGTGCGAGGCGAGCGGGACCGACGTCGCGCCGCCGCCGCATCCGACGTCGAGCACGGTGCCTCCCTCGGGCAGCGCGTCGCGCGCGCGCCGGCTCGCCGCCGTCGCCCTGCTCGAGGCGCGCTCCGCACGCCGCCGGAACAGCTCCCGCGGGAAGGTGTAGGGCGACGCCGGCGCGGCGTCGAGGATCGGCTGCGGGATCGCGCGCGCCGCGAGGTCGCGGCGCCACCGTTCGAGCGCGCTCACGCGTCGCCGAGCCAGCCTTCGGCGTCGTGCGCGCCGAGCGTCGGCGGCGGCATCCGCGTCGGCGTCCGGCGGCCGTCGAACCGGATCGGGCTTCGGACGAGGCGCAGCATCCCTCCGTGCGGCGTGTCAGCGACGTCGTCGACGAGCGTCGCGCCTTCCGGTGACGTGAACACCTCGTCCATCGAACGGATCGGGGCGCACGGCACCTGCGCGGCCTCGAGCTCGGCGAGCCACGCGGCGGCCGGTCGCCGGGCGAACGCGCCCTCGAGGATCGGCACCAGGGCCTCGCGGTTGCCCACGCGATCGCCGTTCGAGCGGAACCTCGGATCGTCGGCGAGATCGGGCCGTCCGATCACCTCGCACGTCCGTCGGAACAGCCGATCGTTGCCGGCGGCGACGATGAAGGGACGGTCGCTGCCGTGGAACGACTGGTACGGAACGATGTTCGGATGGGCGGTCCCCATCCGCCCCGGTACGAGCCCGCCGATCAACGCGTTCGCCGCCTGGTTCACCATGGCGGCCACGCCCGCATCGAACAGGGCGACGCCGACGTGCCGGCCGTGCCCCGTGGCGTCGCGCTCGCGGAGAGCCGCGAGCACCCCGATCGCGGCATAGAGTCCGGTGACGACGTCGAGCACGGCCACGCCCGCCTTCGTGGGTTCGCCGTCGGGCTCCCCGGTGACGCTCATGAGCCCCGCCAGCGCCTGCACGATGATGTCGTATCCGGGTCGCGCGCCCGTCCCCTCGACGTCGTCGCCGAACCCCGTGAGCGAGCACGTGACGAGCCTCGGGTTCGTCCGGCGCAGGTCGTCCACGCCGAGACCGAGTTGCTCCATCAGGCCTGGCCGGAAGTTCTCCAGCAACACGTCGGCCGTCGCCGAGAGCCCGCGCACCCGCTGCACGCCCTCGGGCGTCTTCAGGTCGACCGCGATCGAGCGCTTGTTCCGGTTGAGCGACAGGAAGTACGCGGCATCGTCGCCGGCGAACGGAGGGCCCCAGCCGCGCGTGTCGTCGCCACCGTCGGGCCGCTCGACCTTCAGGACGTCGGCGCCAAGGTCGCCGAGGACCATCGCGCAGAGCGGACCCGCCAGGACCCGCGTCAGGTCCAGGACGCGCAGACCGTCGAGCGGAAGGGACGCCGGCACGCGCCGCAGCCTACGACCGCAACGCGGCACAACGCGATGTGTCCGAGAGCAACGCCAGGTGGCCGTTGTCGATCCTGTGCGCGATGATGGACGACCATGAACGAGGAGAGCCTGCGCAGGGCGAACGCGTTCCTGAGCGCTGTCTCGGACCGCGTCGAGGTCGGAGGCGTGCTTCCGGTGACGCCGGCCGAGATCGGCCGCGAGCTCTCGATGCCGGATGCGCTCAGCACGGCCCGGGCCGTCCGAGCGCTGATCGCACGCCGCCGTCTCGAGCCCGCCGAGGGTTCGTACCGGCTGCTGGACGCCCGTCCCGTCGACCCGAGCGAACCCGAGGCGATCGCTCGTCGTCCGCGCCGGCGCGCCGAGCGGCCACGACCGGCCGCCGCCGATGACGGATCCGGCACGAACTACTCCGACTTCGGTCGGGCGCTCGTCGACCGCACGATCGACCTCGGGCGTGAGGTCGCGCAGCTGCGTGCGTCGCTCCGCACCTCGCGTGAGGAGTCGCGCGAGTCGCAGGTGGCGCGCGACGAGGCCGAGCGTCGGGCCCGGGCCCTCTCCGAGAAGGTCAAGGAGCTCGAGGGCCGCGCCGAGATGGCGGAGTCGAACCTCCGGACGCTGCTCGCGAGCGCTCGTTCCGGCCCGCGGAAGCCGGACGCGGCGGTGTCCGACACCGAGATGGAAGCGATCCTCGGCGTGCTGAAGGGGGACGGCGGCCAGGCCGACGACGGGCAGGCCGAGGGCGATCGGGCCGACGGCGCCAGCGCCTAGCCTCGTCTCATCCGATCGTGTCGAGCAGGAGCCAGCCGATCCCGGCCGTCCACGTCACGACGGTGAGCGGGATCGCGAGCGCGATCAGCCGTCGTCTCGCCACGAGGCCGAACCCGATCACCGGCGTGGCGAGCGCGCCGATCGTCTTGGCCCACACCCACGACGTCGCGTCGTCGCGTCCGCCTCCCGTCGCGTCGATGCACAGTCCGAAGCTCGGGCTGAAGCCCGAACCACACGTCTCACTCGGGATCCGCGTGATCAGCACGAGCGCGCCGACGACGAAGGTGATCGCGAGCGACCATCGCCAGCCGTCGTGACTTCCGGCGCGGACCTCGCGACCCCGCAGGGCCCACAGCACCGCGGCGCCACCCACGAGCGCGGCGATACCGAGGAACGCGACGATGCCGCCGATCGCGGAGACGAAGTCGCAGACCGAGGGCGGCGCCGCCCGCGCGGGCCCCGGGTCGACGACGACGTCACAGGTGAGCTCGTTCCACGCGAGGACGATCGTCGCGAGGCCGGCCGCGAGCAGGCACACGGCCGTCGTGACGGCGGCCATCCGAGCCGCAGGCTCGACCGGTTGCGGCGGCGGCCATCGATCGCGTCGGAACCACGGCACCAGGAGACCTTGCCACGCGGCGACGTAGGCGTGTGGCACCACGTCGTCGGAACCGGACGAGCACGGGTCGGTGGACGTCGCGTCAGGGGCGCTCGCCGAGCGGAACGAGGTGACATGCCGCCTGGTGGTCGATCGCCGCCGTCAGCAGCGGAAGGTCCTCCCCACGGCACTTCTCCTCGATCCCAACCTCGGCTGCACGGCCCGACTGATACACCGGGCACCGCGGGTGGAACCGGCATCCCGGCGGGATCCGCGTCGGGTCCGGCGGCTCACCCGACAGGATCGGTCGCTCGAGGCCCTCGGGCTCGGGCACGACGTCGAGCAGCGCCTTCGTGTACGGATGCTTCGGCCGCTGCAGGACCTCTTCCGCCGGACCGATCTCGACGATCCGGCCCAGGTACATCACGGCGACGCGGTCGGCGACCGTCCAGGCGAGCCCCAGGTCGTGCGTCACGATCAGCAGCGACAGGCGGAGCTCGCGTCGGAGCTTCATCAGCAACGCGAGGATCTCGCCGCGCACGGACGCGTCGAGGTTCGACACCGGCTCGTCGGCGATGATCACCTTCGGCTCGAGCACGAGCGCTCCGGCGATCACGACGCGTTGACGCTGGCCCCCCGAGAGCTCGTGCGGGTACGACAGGAAGAACCGCTCGGGCGGACGGAGGCCCGCGCGCGAGAGCGCCTGCGTGACGAGCTGTTCCTCGGGCTCACCGTTCGGGCCGCGGTGGATCCCGTGGATGCGGAGCGCCTCGGCGACGCACTCGTAGACCGTCGTCCGTGGATTCAGGGCCGCCGTCGGGTCCTGGAAGACCATCTGGACCTCGCGTCGATACCCCTTCAGGTCACGTCCGAGCGGCTGTCCGCGGAAGCGGATCTCGCCCTCGTCGGGCTTGAGGAGTCCCATGATGGCGCGGGCCGTCGTCGTCTTCCCGCATCCCGACTCGCCGGCGAGGGCGAGCACTTCACCTTCGTGGAGGGTCAGATCGACGCCCGCGACCGCGCGCGCGTCAGCTGCCTTCTTGCCCAGCATGCCGGCCAACAGGCCGACCCGACCCGCGAAGTTGACCTCCAGGCCTTCGACCTCGACGACCGGGCCGCCGATCTCGACCTCGGGTTCCCGCGTGACGACGTCGCTCATCCGGTCGCCCCCTGCGTGGCTGGCACCGGGGCGCCCGGCGCGAGCAGGCATGCGGCCGACCGCCGCTCGCCGGCGTCCCACAGTTCGGGAACGACGTCGTCGCAGGGCTCGAACCGCTTCGGGCACCGCGGATGGAACGGGCAGCCTGACGGGATCGCCTGCGGGTCGGGTGGGTCGCCGCCGAGCCCTTCCGGACGGCCGCGGAACCGCGCATCCCCGATCTCTGGGAACGCGGCCGCGAGCGCCTGCGTGTAGGGGTGCACCGGCGAGTGGAACACCTGGTTCGCCGGGCCTTCCTCGATGATCTTGCCGGCGTACATCACGGCGAGGCGGTCCGAGACCTCGACGAGCACCGACAGGTCGTGCGTGATGAAGAGCATCGCGAGGCCGAGGTCCTTCTGCAGCGTCTTGAGCAGCCGCAGGACCTGCGCCTGCACCATCACGTCGAGCGCGGTGGTGGGCTCGTCGGCGATCACGAGCGAGGGGTTGCAGGCGAGCGCCATCGCGATCATCACGCGCTGCTTCTGCCCGCCCGAGAGTTCGTGCGGGTAGTCGTCGATCCGACGCGACGGCAATCCGACCTGCTCGAGGAGTTCCCCGGCGCGGACCTTCGCCTCGCGCTCACCGGCCAGACCGTGGATCCGGATCGCCTCGCCGATCTGGTCGCCGATCCGGCGGACCGGGTTCAGCGCGTGCAGGGCCCCCTGGAAGATGATCGACGCCCCGGTCCATCGCAGCGCCCGGAGCTTGCCCGGGGTGAGCTGCAGGACCTCTTGCCCGTCGAGGACCACGTCGCCTTCGATCTTGGTCTTCGCCGAGTGGAGGCGGAGGATCGCGCCGGCGATCGTCGATTTGCCGCACCCCGACTCGCCGGCGAGCCCGAGCACCGTCCCCTTGGGGATGTCGAACGAGACCCCCCGGACGGCCGGGACGTCCCCGGCCTGGGTGCGGTACGTGACGCGGAGATCGCGGACGGAAAGGACGCTCATCGCTCTCTGATCCTCGGGTTGATGATCTCGTCGAGCGCGTAGCCGACGAGGGTGAACGCCAGCACGACGGCGACGATGCAGAAGCTCGGTGCCAACAGCCACCACCACGCACCGATCGAGGTGGCGCCGCGGCTGAACGCCTCGTCGATCACGGTGCCCCACGTGACGCGCAGCGGGTCGCCGAGGCCGAGGAACGACAGGGCCGATTCGGACAGGATCGCGATGGCGACCGTGAGGATCATGTTCGCCATGATCACGGGCATCACGTTCGGAAGGATGTGCCTCGAGATCACGTGCCAGGCCGACCCGCCCAGGGCGCGCGACCGCTCGATGAAGAGGCGCTCCTTCACGGACAGCGTCTGCGCCCGGATCAGCCGCGACGCGCCCGGCCACGACGTGAACCCGATGATGCCGATGATGACCCAGACGTTCTGTCCGATGATCGTGGCGAGGATCGCGGCGAGCGCGAGCCACGGGATCACGAGCATGAAGTCCGACAGACGCATCAGCACGCTGTCGGTGGCGCGTCCCACGTAGCCGGCCACGATCCCGACGAAGGAGCCGATCACCATCGCGATGACGCTCGCGAGGAGCCCGACGAGGAGCGACATCCGTGAGCCGTGGATCACGAGCGAGAGCACGGAGCGGCCGTCGGCGTCGGTGCCGAGGATGTTGTTGCCGCTCGGCGCACACGGAAGATCGCGGAACGTGCACGGAGCGATGCTCTCCTCCGTCACCGCGATCTTGCTGAGGGATGCCGGATCGGCGAACAGCGAGTAGATCGCCATCGCACCGAAGAAGAGCAGGATCGCGAGGCCGACCATGCCCATCTTGTTCCGTCTGAACTGGTGCCAGAAGCGGGTCGCCGCGATCCGCCGCCGCTTCCATCTGATGGATCGGCCGCTCGGCGGCGCCACGGGGATCGCGTCGGCCTCGGTGGGCTGCGAGACGGGTGGTCGTTCCGTCTTCATCGCATCGCCCTCACCCGCGGGTCGAAGTAGCCGTACACGATGTCGGCGATCAGGTTCGCGATCAGGACGGCCATGCTGAAGAACAGGAACGTTCCTTGGAGGACGGGGTAGTCCTGCTTGCGCAAGGCGTCGAGCGACAGCTTGCCGACGCCGGGATAGGAGAAGACCAGCTCGACGGTGATCGCGCCACCGAGGACGAACCCGAACGACAGCGCGACGAGCGTGACCGTCGGCAGCAGGGCGTTCCGGACGGCATGGCGCCGGAGGACGAACTTGTCGCGGAGCCCCTTCGCGCGCGCGAGGGTGATGTATTCCTCACCGAGCACGTCGAGCAGCGACGAGCGCATCACGAGGTAGTACTCGCCGACGTACGCGAGCGTCAGCGTCAGCCACGGCAAGAACATGTGGTTGACGACGTCGACGACGTACGCCACGCCGGTCAGGTTCCCGGTCACGGAGCTGTAGCCGCCGCTCGGGAACAGGTGCAGGTACTTCGTGAAGAGCAAGAGCAGCAAGATGCCCAGGACGAACTCGGGCATCGAGTACAGGAACAGCGAGCCGGTCATCGACGACATGTCGAGAGCGCGGCCGCGCTTCCATCCGCCGTAGATCCCGAGCACGATGCCGAGCGCGATCGACGCGATCGTGCTCGTGCCCACGAGGATCAGCGTCTTCGGCAGGTCACGGAGGAAGACCTCCGTGACCGGGGTACCGGGGTCCACGAGCGTCGACAGGCCGAGGTCGCCCTGGAGCATGTCGCCCAGATAGCCGACGAACTGCTGCGGCAGCGGCTCGCGCAGCCCGAGCTCGATCGCGAGCTCCTCCTGCTGTTCGGCGCTGAGCTCCACCCCCTGCGTCTTGGTGAGCACGGCGACCGGATCGCCCGGCAGGATGCGGAACAGGAAGAAGTTGAACGTCAGGATGAAGAGCAGGGTGAGGAGCGCCTGGAAGATCTTCCCGGCGATGTATCGCTGTGTCCTCACCCTGCTCTTCCCCGCTCCTTCCTCTCAGGCTTCGTGCTCGTCGGAGCGCGTGCGCCGGACCAGCGCGACGATCACGACCAGCGCGACGATGGCGCCGACGATCGCGATCCAGATCCCGGCCGAGATGCCGGAGTCACCGCCGCCACCCGTCGTGCCGCCGCCCGTGTCACCGAGCATCGATGCCGGCGCGAGCGTCAATGCGCTGTAGCGCCCGTACCCGCCCCACAGGTAGCCACCACCGACCTGTGGTACCTCGGTGAGGCCGCCCCACTCCGCGCTGTCGTACGCCGAAAGCGTGTTGTAGAAGTACAGGTTGATCTGCGGGATCTCGTCGTAATAGATGTTCTGCATCTCGGCGATGATCCCGTGGCGTTCGTCGAAACTGGGCGCGACCGACTGCTGCTGATACAGCTCGTCGTACCGCTCGTTCGACCAGCAGGTGTCGCTCCAGTAGCCGCACTCCTCCGACGTGTACGTCGAGAGCTGGAACCCCGGGTCGGGCTCGACGCCCCAGCCCCAGATGTAGAGATCGAAGTCGTTCGTCGGATAGATCGCGGTCAGTCGGTCGTCCGTGACGGCTTGCGGCCGGGTGGCGATCCCGATGTCACGGAGCCAGCCGGAGATGAACTCTCCTGACGTGATGCTCGCTGGATCCTCCGTCCTGAGGAGGAAGCGGAAGTCGAGCGGTTCTCCACCGCCGGGCATCTCCCTGATGCCGTCGCCGTCGGTGTCCTCATAGCCGCCCTCGTCGAGGATCCGGTTCGCCTCTGCCGGATCGAACGCGATCGGGTTGTCAGGCTCTACGTGCCACCGGCTGAGGTACGGCGGGATGAACGTGTCTCCTGGCTCTCCGTAGCCTTGCAACACCCGGTCGACGAGCGTCTGCTTGTCGATCGCGTGCGCGATCGCGAGGCGAACGTCGTGGTCCCTGAGCGCCGGGTGACCCTTGTTGCCGGTGTCCTTGCAGTCCACGTCGGCGTTCGGTGCTTCGGGCTCACACATCGGGAAGCTCATCTGGGTGAACGAGTCGAGCGGGCCGACGTGCGTGGTGATGCCCTCGACCCCTTCGAGCGACTCGAACAGGTCGGTGCCGAGGTCGCCGATGTAGTCGATCTCGCCCTCACGCAGGGCGGTGACCATCGCTTCCTCGTTGTCGTACTTCCGGACGACGTACTTGTCGATCTGTGGCGCGCCGCCCCAGTAGTCCTCGTTCGCCTCCATCGTCCACGACTGGCCTTTCTGCCATTCCGTGAGCTGGAACGGGCCGGTGCCGATCGTGTTCGGATAGTTCGGGAACTTCCGCGCGTCGTCCTTCGAGAAGTCGCCCCAGATGTGCTCGGGGAGGATGTACACGTACGGCGGGGCGAGCGGGGCGGTCGTCGGCTGCGTGGTCTTCCACTCGAACGTGTAGTCGTCGACCTTCACGAACTCGTCGGTGTAGGGGAAGTAGTTGATCCCCGACATGTTGTTCTCGACGATGAAGTTGTAGGTCCACAGCACGTCATCGACGGTGAACTGCTCGCCGTCGTGCCAGGTGACGTCGTCGCGGACCGTGATCGTCCACGTCATGCCGTCGTCGCTCTGCGTCCATTCGGTCGCGAGCTGCGGCACGGGCGACAGGTCTTCCTCGGCGAAGCCGATGAGGAGATCGTAGTTCAGGTCCATGACCTCGAACTCCGGCGTCTCGAACGCGCGGAAGAAGTTCACCGTGCGGACGTCGTTCAGCGTGCCCGCGACGAAGGTGATCTCCTCGTCCTGCGTCGGAGACGCCGACTGCCCGAGCGCCGTGCCACCGAGGACCATCGTCATCAGCGCCGCGAACACCCCCAGTGCGGCGATGCGGCTGCGTATGCCCTTCATGCCCCCTCCTTCGTCGACCACGTTCGATATCCGTGTGTACGCACCCCGTTCCGACGTGGGTTGGACGTCGGCCGCGGGTCGCGTGCGACTGCGCTGCGGGTTCCGCTGGGAACGAGGGTCGCCATGGGCCTCCCGCGGTGGCCGGACGACGGTGGTATAGCACCCCGCGCGGCGGCGGCGCCAGGCTCGCACGAGGGCTGCGCCGTCACGCTCGCACCCCCGGCTCGTCGATCGTGAGCGTTCCGGCGTCGGCGTCCAGCGTCGCGGTGACGCCGAGCGGGATCGTCGCGAGGTGCTTCCCGTGCCCGAGCGGGAGCCGGTACAGCACCGGAACACCGAGCGGCTCCAGGTACCGCTCGAGGACGTCCTCGATCGACGGGACCCGCGCCCACTCCGGTCGATCCTCGCGCCAATCGCACCTGTAGAGCTCTCCCACGACGACGCCGGCGATCCGGTCGAGCGCGCCTGCTTGCTGCAGGTGGACGAGGTGCGCCTCGAGGTACGTCGTCGGTGTGTCCACGTCCTCCCAGAAGAAGATGCATCCGTCGAGGTTCGGAGCCCACGGCGTTCCGAGGGCGTGCTGGAGGAGCCACAGGCATCCGCCGACGAGGGGGGCGGTGGCCGTGCCCCCACGGATCGCGCGGACGTAGGGGTCGTCCGGGTTCGGAGGAACCCGCCCGACGCCCCCGTCCTTGAGGACCTGCAAGAGGCGGTCCTTGGACCAGTCGCCGCGCTCCGGATCGCCGAGGCCGGCGGCTCCCGGTCCGTAGAACGTCGCGAGACCGCTCATCTCGAGGAGCGCGGTGTGCAGCGCCGTGATGTCGGAGAAGCCGACGAGCGCCTTCGGGTTCGCCGCGATCATGTCGTAGTCGAGGTACGGGAGCATCTGCGCGGCCGTGTAGCCGCCTTGGAACGCGTGGACGAGGTCGACCTCGGGATCCGCGTACATCGCGTTCATGTCCGCGGCCCGGTCCTTGGGATGGCCGGCCTGGTAGTCGTCGCGGTCGTAGATGTGGGCGCCGAGCTTGACGCGGTAGCCTCGCTGCTCCCACGCGTCGACCGCGCGCAACAGTTCCGAGCGGTTGTACCAGGTGGTGGACGTGCCGACGATGCCGACGCACCCTCCGTCGGGCAGCGGTGGACCGAACCGGGTCGCCCGACTCACGGCGCCACCGATCTGGCGTGCCGGCCGAGGCTCCGCGGACCGCCGCTCACCGTACGGATGCGCCCTCCTCCTGTTGTCGAACCCCGAACCGTTCGGCGTCGAGCTTCGGAACCCGGCGATTATCCGGGCCCTGGCCCGAACCGTCTAGTCCCCCGCGGTCACGGCTGAGGCCGCCGCCTTTCCTCCTCGGAGCGACGCCCGCACGAGTCCGTCGAACAGCGCCTGCTGCGCAGGATCGTCGCGTGCCGTGTCCTCGGGATGCCACTGCACGCCCACGATCCATCCGCGTCGCTCATCGTCGCCTCCGACGAGCTCGATCGCCTCGACGAGTCCGTCCCGGCTCCGTCCGCTCACCCTGAGGCGTTCGCCGACGCGGTCGACGCCCTGGTGGTGGTGCGACGAGCAGCGGAGGACCGGCCGATCGATCGCCCGCATCAACAGGCTCTCCGGCTCGACGTCCACCTCGTGCAGCGACTCCGTGTCCTGGATCGGGACGCCGTGTTCGAGGAGGCCGTCGACCGCCGGCAGGTGCTGGTGCAGCGTGCCCCCATAGGCGACGTTCAGCACCTGCATCCCTCGGCAGATGCACAGGGCCGGCATCCCCAGCCGGTCGGCCGCCCGCAGGAGCTCCATCTCGAAGGAGTCGCGTTCGTCCGAAACGTCGTAGGTGTTGGGTTCCGAGGGGTCGCCCCCGTAGGTCGTGGGGCGCAGGTCGCCGCCGCCGACGAGGACCAGGCCGTCGAAGGGCTCGAGCAGCTCCTCGGGTTCGCCGGTCTCACCGGGCGCGACGATCGCGGTGCGAGCGCCGGCGTTGCGCAAGCACTCGATGTACGGCAGCGGCACGCCGTAGCCGCCTCGTGGCCATCTCGAGACGCGGTCGTCGGCGAGCCGGTACGCGACGACGGCGACGAGCGGGCGACGGTCGCGGCCTGGGGTCACGTCGCGGCGTTCCCCACCCCGGTCGCGGCGCGACGCGCCACCTGCGCGAACCTGCGGAACACCTCGGCGCCCTTGCGCTCGTGGTCCGCGAGGTAGCGCGCCTGCTCGTCCTGCACCTGCGCGGCCGTCTTCCCCCAGTCGCGCTCGAGGTCGCCTTGCTTCGCGAACTCATCGAGCCACAGCGCGATCTCGGACGCGTCGATCTCGAAGTGGAACTGCACACCCCACGCCGCCGGTCCGACACGGAACGCCTGGTTCGTCACTCGCTCGCCCGTGGCGAGGAGCTCCGCGCCGTCGGGCAGCTCGAAGGTGTCCATGTGCCACTGGAAGACGCGATCGCCCGCTCGGTAGTGCGCCAGGACGTCGTCGTCCGCGCCCGACGGCGTCGGAACGATCGGCTCGAACCCGACCTCGCGCGTCTCGGCCTTGAACACGCGAGCGCCGAGGCCCCACGCGAGGAGCTGTGCGCCGAAGCACACGCCGAGCAGCGGGACGCCCCGTTCGACGCAGGCTCGCGACATCGCGGCGGCGTGCTCGATGAAGGGTCGCTCGTCCGCGTGCTCGATGTTGTAGCTGCTCCCGAAGACGATCACGCCGGAGACGTCGTCGAGCGGGGGTGGAGGCTGACCGTCGACGGCCTCCCACACCTGCGTCTCGGCGCCGACATCGGCGAGCGCGCGCGGAGCGACGCCGAACGTCTCGAACGGGTCGTTCCGGACGAGCAGGAGCGGTCGCATCCGCCAAGTGTAGGAGGGCCGGCGGGAGCGTGCCCGCCGGCTTGACGCGCATTTGTCAGACAAACTAGGGTTCGTCAGGGGCAGCACGACCGCGGGGGTCGACGTCCGGGGGGTCCGACGTGAAGAAGCGGCTGTCGTTCCGCGTGCGAGACGAGCTCGCGGCGCGGATCGCGTCCGGGCGGATCCAGCCGGGTGGTCGGCTTCCGCCGGAGCCCGAGCTCGCCGAGCAGCTCGGGGTGTCGCGAGCGACGCTCCGTGAGGCGCTCCGTTCCCTGGAGGAAGACGGGTTCGTCACGAGGACGCGCGGCGCCGGCACCTACGCGACGAACCGTCCGCGCCTGCGGAACAACCTCGACGTGAACTTCGGCGTGACCGACGCGATCCGCGCCGCCGGGCGGGAGCCCGGAACGGCGGAGGTGTCGGTGAGCACCGAGGCGGTTTCCGAGGCCGAGGCCGCCCTGCTCGACCTCGAGCCGGGCGATCCGGTCATCGTCGTCGAACGCGTTCGGACCGCCGACGGCGTCCGCGTCGTCGTGTCGCGCGACGTCGTGTCGGCCACGCGCCTCGGCTCCGCGCCGGTGGTCGGCCTCGGCGAGGGGTCGCTCTACGAGTTGCTGGAGCGCGAGGGCGCCGTCGCCTTGCACCACGGCGTCGTGTCGCTCGAACCCGCGACCGCCGACAAGGCGATGGCGAAGCGGCTCGGCGTCAGGGCCGGAACCCTGCTGCTCTACCTGCGGCAGGTCGATTTCGACCGCGACGGGGACCCGGTGATCCTGTCGCACGAGCATCACCTCGCGGAGGAGTTCGAGTTCACGGTCGTCCGGCGAGGGCCGGGCCGTGCCGAGCAGGGAAGGAGCGACACGTGATCGCGGATGTCGGCAAGCAGATGCGGATGAAGCGCGTGATCGACCCCGACGGCGTCTCGGTGATCTGCGCGCTCGATCACGGGATGACGTCGCCGACGTTCCTGGAGCCGCTCGCCGACATCACGCGTCGCGCCCGCGAGACCGTCGCGGGCGGCGCGAACGTGATCATGATGAGCAAGGGGATGATCCGCGTCGCCGCGGACGCCTTCGCACCGACGACGTCGCTGGCGCTGCTGCTCTCGGCGAGCGCCTCGCCCGACGGCGACCGGCCCGAGATCGTGCAGATCGCCGACGTCGAGGAAGCCCTTCGCGTCGGCGCCGATGCCGTCGTGCTTTTCACCGCGCTCGGCGGCGACACCGAGGCCGGCATGATCGAGATCCTCGCGGCGGTCGGTCGCGAGTGCGCGATCCTCGGCATGCCGTTCATCGCCGAGGCGGAGTTCCCGACGACGTACGCGACGGTCGAAGAGCTGAAGCAGCAGTACGGCTTCGAGTACCTGCGTCGGAACGTGCGTCTGTGCGCCGAGCTCGGCGCCGACATCGTGAAGACGAACTGGCCAGGTGACGCCGAGTCGTTCGCGAGGTGCGTCGAGGCCGCGAACGGCGTTCCGGTGGTGCTCGCAGGCGGTTCGCGCCTGGAGGACGGTGAACTGCTCGCCCGGATGGAGCAGGCGACGCAGGCCGGCGCGATCGGATGTTCCGTCGGACGGAACATCTTCATGCATCGCAACCCCGAAGCGATCACGCGGGCGCTGTCCCGGGTGATCCGCGAGCGGTGGCCGGCCGACAAGGCGCTGTCGGCGCTGAACGAGGAGATCGGCTGATGCGCGCGGCGTTCATGACGGCGGTGAACGAGGTCGAGGTCCGCGACGACGCGACCGAGCCGACCCTTGACCCCGCGGGCGCCGTCCTGACGGTGGAGGCCTGCGGGATCTGCGGCACCGACGCCCGCACGTTCTTCAACGGCGACCCCAAGGCGACGCCGCCGTGGCAGCTCGGGCACGAGCCCGTCGGCGTGCTCGAGCACGTCGGGCCCGATGCCGATCTGCCTCCCGACATCGCGCAGGGCGACCGCGTCTTCCTCGGATCGATCCTCACGTGCGGTGAGTGCCGGTGGTGCCTCGAGGGGTTCCAGAACCTCTGCGAGCATCACCTGCTCTACGGCTACGAGCCGTTCCCCGGCGCGTACGCCGAACGCGCCGCGGTGCCGCCGATCGCGACGAAGAACCTGATCAAGCTCCCGCACGATCTGCCGTCCGATCTCGCGACGGTCGCCGACCCGTTCGCGTGCGCGCTGAACGGCATCGAGCAGCTCGACGTGCGGCTCGGCGACACCGTCGTGATCCTCGGCACGGGGCCCATCGGGTGCTGGCAGGCGGTGATGGCGCGCGACCGCGGCGCGTCGCGCGTCTACCTGACCGACGTGTCGGGCGAGCGGCTCAAGGTCGCCCTCGACGCGATCGGGCACGTCGTCGACGACGCGTGGGTGTCCGGCGACGACAACGGCGTCGAGGACGTCCTGTCACGGACCGGCGGTCACGGCGCCGAACGCGTCAGCGTCGCGGCGCCGGCGAAGCCGGCGCAGGAGGCGGCGCTCCACATGGCGGCGAAGCGGGCGAAGGTCGTCTACTTCGCCGGGCTCCCGAAGCACGACCCGGTGAGCCCGCTGGACATGAACCAGCTGCACTACAAGGAGCTCGTGATCCTCGGGGCGTACGGCGCGACCCATCGCCAGTACCGGATCACGATGGACTACCTCGACCGCAAGCAGGACGTCCTGGCGGCCGTGGTGACGCACCGCTGGCCGCTCGAGCAGATCGCGGAGGCGTTCGAGACGATCCGCGCCGGGACCGGACTGAAGATGGTGATCGTGCCGTGAGCGGCCCGTACGTGATCGGCTGCGACGTCGGTTCACAGGGGACGAACGCCGCGCTCTACGACGCCGACGGAACGCTCGTCGCGAGCGCCTACGAGACCTACGACCTGTCGTACCCGTCGCCGGGCTGGGCCGAGCAGGATCCCGACGACTGGAACGCTGCCGTCGAGCGGGCGTGCCGGCGTCTCGTCGCCGAGTGCCCCGGCGGCGCCGACGCGATCCGTGGGCTGTCGTTCGGATCGCAGCTCGACGGGATGGTGGTCGCGGACGAAGCAGGTCGGCCGCTCTACCCGGCGATGATCTGGATGGATCGCCGCGCCGAAGCGCAAGCGGCGGCCCTCGCGGAGCGGATCTCGCCCGCGGACTTCTACGCGGCCGTCGGCGCGAACCTCGACTCGTCGCACGCGGTGTTCAAGGCGCTGTGGGTGCGCGACGAGCGACCCGACGAGTGGAAGCGGGCTGCGCACATCATGCCGCCCGGGAGCTACGTGCTGCGGCACGCGACCGGAACGCTCGCCGTCGACTACTCGAACGCTTCGTCGCTCGCGCTCCTCGACCCGCGCACGCGGAAATGGTCCGACGCTGCGCTCGCGGCGACCGGGATCGGCGTCGAGATGCTGCCCGAGCTCGGCGCGGGTACCCAGCCCGTGGGCACCGTGGCGGCGGCGTTCGCGGACGCGAGCGGTCTGTCGCCCGGGACGGTCGTCGCGATCGGCAGCGGCGACGAGATGGCAGCGACGCTCGGCGCGGGCGTGTTCGCGCCCGGCGACGTCTGCGACGTGGTCGGCACCGCCGAACCCGTGTGCGCCGCGAGCGCCGAACCGCGCGAAGACCCCACGATGCTCGTCGAGTGCCATCCACACGCCGACCCCGACGCATGGCTCCTGGAGAACCCCGGCTTCGTGTCGGGCGGGAACCTCCGCTGGTGGCGCGACCAGTTCGCACAGGTCGAACGCGACGCGGAGGCCGTCGGCCTCGGTGACGCCTACGACTTCCTGTCGACCGAAGCGGGCCACGTGCCGCCCGGCGCGGAAGGTCTCGTGTTCCTGCCGTGCATGCAGGGCGCGATGGCCCCCGAGTGGAACGGGGCCGCCCGTGGCGTCTTCTTCGGGCTCACGCTCGCGCACACGCGCGACCACATGACCCGCGCGATCCTCGAGGGAAGCGCGTTCGGGTTGCGCGACATCCTCGACGCGATGCGGAACGCCGGCCTCGGCGTGCAGCGCCTGGTGATCGTGGGCGGCGGTGCGAAGGGTCCGCTCTGGCGCCAGATCAAGGCAGACGTGACGGGCCTGCCGGTGCGCGTGCCGGTGAGCGTCGAGACGACGGCGACCGGCGCGGCGATCCTCGCGGCCGTCGGGTCGGGCGTGCACGCGAGCGTCGCCGACGCGGTCGACGCGTTCGTGGCGTTCCGACCCGAGGAGCACGAGCCCGATCCCGCGACGCGCGATGCCTACGACGAGGCGTACGCGCGCTACCGCGAGGTCTACTTCGCGCTCAAGCCGGTGTTCGACGTCGCGTAGACCGGCCGCCGGTCAGCCCCGCTCGAAGTACCGCGACAGCTCCCAGTCGGTCACGCACAGGTTGTCGAAGATCGTCTGCTCCTGCACGGCCGTGTTGAGCAGGTGTTCGAAGACGAAGTCGCCGAACGCCTCACGGGCGACCTTGCTGTCCCGGAACGCGCCGATCGCCTCGTGCAGCGACGTCGGCACCCGCGGGACGTCCTTCGCCTCGTAGGCGTTGCCGACGAACATCTCGGGTGCCTCGATCTTCTCCTGGATCCCGTAGAGGCCGCCGGCGATCGTCGCCGCGTAGCCGAGGTACGGGTTCACGTCGGCGCCCGGGATGCGGTCCTCGACGCGGAACCCCTTGTGCTCGCCGACCGTGCGGAACCCACAGGTGCGGTTGTCGCGGCTCCACACGATCGCGGTCGGCGCCCACGAGCCGAGCTGGTAGCGCTTGTACGAGTTCACGAACGGCGCGTACAGGAACGACATCTCCCGCGCGGTGGTCATCAGTCCGCCGAGGTAGTGGTTGAACGTCTCGGAGAGGTGGTTCGGCGCGGTGTCGTCCCACATGAGCGACTCGTCGCCGTCGGCGTTCCAGACGCTCGAGTGCATGTGGCATGACGAGCCCGCCTCGTCCATCGTCCACTTCGCCATGAACGTGGCCGCGACCTCGTTCATGGCGCAGATCTCCTTGACGCCGTGCTTGTACATCGCGTGGTAGTCCGCGGTCGTGAGCGCGTCGGTGTACGTGATGTTCACCTCGTGCTGGCCCTTGCCGAACTCGCCCTTCGAGAACTCCACGGGGATGCCGGCGCCCAGCATGCCGTTGCGGATCTGCCGCAGGATCCACTCGTCCTTCGTGGTCTGCAGCATGTGGTAGTCCATGATGTACGTCGAGCTGGGGCGCAGGTTCCGGTAGCCGCCGTCGGCCATCGCGTCGTACGCGTCCTTGAACAGGTAGAACTCGAGCTCCGACCCGGTCTTGATCGTGTAGCCGAGCTCCTTCGCGCGCTCGAGCTGGCGCTTGAGGATCTGTCGCGGCGCGACCTCGACGGGCTCCTTCGTCTCCTCGTCGTGGATGTCGCAGATCACCATGACGGTCTTGTCGATCCACGGGCACCAACGGAGCGTGGAGAGATCGGGGACCATCATGAAGTCGCCGTAGCCCGTCTCCCACGACGCGTACTTGTAGCCCGGGAGCGGCTCCATCTCCATGTCGATCGCGAGCAGGTAGAGGCAGGCATGCAGTCCCTCCTCACCGAGGATCTCCTCGAGGAAGAAGTGGGGCACGACGCGCTTGCCCATGAACCTGCCTTGCATGTCGGTGAACATGCACAGGACGGTGTCGACGTCTCCCGACTCCGCGAGCTCCTCGAGCTGCTTCACGTCGAGCGTTCCCTGATGCTGCATGCGACCTCCTTGCCGGTGTCTCGCGGTGCGTCCCTGCGCCCGGTGCGCTCGGTTCGGGAGCGTTCGGTCAGACGCGCGGCAACGCGAACGCGGCGGCCGGAGCGGCCGCCGCGTTCGTCGTCACCATCGTGCGTTCAAACCGTCGGTGGCGGTGGTGCGCTGCCTCCGTCGTCACGCAGGATGTGCTCCTGCTCGCCTCGGCTCGTAACGAACCCCTCTTGTCCCGGAACCCCCCGCTCGCCCTGCGTGAGCGCGAACTCTTCCTCGGGTGAGAGGACGAGCCTGTTCCTCCCGGCCACGGCGAAATAGATCACGCCGAGCGCGAAGTACGCGGCGACCCCGTAGACCCCGGGCCGGTAGTCCTCGTTCAGGAAGATCGAGACAAGCGCGACCGCGGCGATGATGCCCGCGAGGTACGCACCTGCGATCCCCCACCGGCTGCGGTACGGCCGCTCGATGTGCGGCATCTTGCGGCGCAGCAGGACGAACGAGATGGCCTGGAGCATGTACGCGAGCACCGCAGCGAACACGGCCATGTTCAGCACGGCCGCGACCACCTGGGCGCCCAGATCCCCCTCCTGGCGGCCGAGGTACCAGATGACCCACAGCACCGCGTAGCCGACGATGGCGCCGGCGATCAGCGCGACGTGCGGCGTCTTGCGGGTCGGATGCGTCACCGAAAGGAACTGCGGGAAGTAGCCGGCACGCGACAACGAGTACGTGTTCCGACCGTACGCGTACATGATCGTGAAGAAGCTGGCGATCAGTCCGACCAAGCCCATCGCCCCGAGGAGCACGACGCCGGTTCCCTCGCCGAAGATCGCCCGGAAGCCATCGAAGAGCGGGGTCCCCGACTCGCCCAGCGAAAGGGCGCCGTTGACGCCGGTGTTCAGTAGGAGCACGCCGATGCTGAGGAGGAGCAGGGTGTGCATGCCCCACACCGTGCCCTTGGGGACATCGCGCCGAGGATCCATCGACTCCTCGGCCGCGAGCGGCACCTCCTCGATCGCGAGGTAGAACCAGATCGCGAAGGGCAGCGCCTTGAAGATGCCGCTGATGCCGAACGGCAAGAAAGGACCGTCTCCGGCAGCTTCGCCGCCACCGTCCGCGATGTTGAACCAGTTGCTCGTGCTGAAGTCCCCACTCAACAGCGCCGAGAGGAAGAAGACGACGAGGATCGCGATCGCAACCACGGTGATCCCGACGGTGAACCGGAACGTCGCCTCGACGCCGCTGATGTTGATCGCCAGGAAGACGACGTAGAACACCGCCCACCAGAACGGCTCGCTGTTCCACCACACCTCGCTCGTGAGGCTGAACAGCTCGTTCACGACCTCGATCGTGAGCAGCGCGATCGCGCCGTTGACCACCGCGGTCGTGATCACGTACTCGGCGTTCTCCGCGAGACCGGTGAGGAACCCTCCCCACGGCCCCATCGCCGACCGCGCGAACGAGTACGCGCCTCCCGTGTGCGGCAGCGCCGGAGACATCTCGGCGATGCTGTAGCAGAGGCCGTAGTACATGACGGCGATGACGGCCGTGGCGATCAGCAAGCCGCCGAAGCCGCCCGTGCTGAGGCCGAAGTTCCAGCCGTAGAAGTCGCCGGAGATGACGGCTCCCACACCGAGCGCCCAGAGCGACCACACACCGGCGTGCCGGCGGAGGCCTCGCTTCTCGAAATACTCCTGGCCGACCTCGCGATAGGTGACGGAGCCGACCTTCCGCTCCTCCTGGCCCACGCTGATCCCCCCCTTCGGATCGAACGCGAAACACCTTCGGACGTGCGGGCGCCGGTATCAGGCCATACCCCCGCTTGTCTGTCAAACGGTTCCTGCGTCAGACCGACCGTGAGGGCGGGCCCTGGCGCCCCGATCGACGCGCCGCCGGCACGGCGACCGCCGTCACGAGCAGGGCGAGCCCGACGGCGACGGGCATGCCGACGCGGTCGCCGAACGCGCGGAACAACGGCGCCGCCAGCACCACCGCCAGCGCGAGGTACCAGCGGATCCGGACCCCGAAGACGATCCTGAGGACGAGCAGGGCCCCGCACGCGAGGAGCAGGGGAACGAAATCCCACCCGCCGTCGGCGTTGATCCGCCACGACGGGTCGCCGTAGCCGAGCCACCCCATGAGGCCCATGCTAGGTCGACCGTCGTTTCCGGACGGCCCTACGATGCGGCCGCGGAGGTGAGCCTCGGTGGACGAGGACATGAACGAGGTCGAGCGCTTCCTGGCCGCTCGTCCTCCGTTCGGCTCGCTGACGCGCGGAGAGCTCACGACCGTGGCGTCGTCGATCGCCGTCGCGTTCTACCCAGCGGGTGACGACGTGCTCGTCGAAGGCGGCGCGCCCGCCCGGTCGCTCTACGTGATCCGGCGGGGAGCGGTCGCGCTCCTTCACGACGCTCGAACGGTGGACGTCTTGGAAGAGGGGGAGCTGTTCGGGCACCCATCGTTGCTCACCGGCGACGCGCCGATGCACACGGTCCGCGTCACGGAGGACGCCCTGTGCTACCTGATCCCGCGCGATGTCGCCGATGACGTCTTCGGAACGGCGTCCGGCGTCGGCTTCCTCGCGAGGAGCCTCCGTGAGCGAGCGCTCGCTCGCGCGCACGCTGGGTCCGTCGGTGCGGATCCGAGGCTCGTGCGGGTCGGCTCGATCGCGACGTCGACGACGCCGGTCTGCCAGCCGTCGACGACCGTTCGCGAGGCGGCGAGGCGCATGACCGAGGCCGGCGCGACCGCGGTGCTCGTCGTCGACGGCGACCTGCACGGGATCGTGACCGACAGCGATCTCCGCGCTCGGATCGTCGCGGCCGGAGAGACGCCCGAATCGCCGTTGTCCAGCGTGATGACGGCTCCGGTCCGGGCGATCGCCGCCGAGCGGCTCGCGCACGAGGCGCTCCTCGAGATGCTGGACCGGGGGGTCCATCATCTGCCGGTCGTCGAGGGCGAGCGGCTGGTCGGACTCGTCTCGGACCTCGATCTGATGGGCCTCGAGCGGCGGGACCCCTTCGTGCTGCGGAGCGAGGTCGAACGGGCCCCCGACGTCGCGTCGGTGGTCGAGGTCGGACGCCGGCTGCGGGCGGCTGCGGTGACGCTCGCGCACGCGAGCGTCACCGCGGAGGATCTCGGCCACGTCATCGCGTCGATCCTCGACGCGATGACCGCTCGCCTGCTCGAGCTCGCGATCGACGAGCTCGGACCGCCGCCCGCCGCGTGGGCATGGTTCGCGCTCGGCAGCCAGGCGCGCCGCGAACGCGCGATCGCGGGCGATCAGGATCATCTCCTCGTGATCGACGACGGTGCGCCGGCCGGCGCCGACGCGTACTTCGCGGAGCTCGCCACCTCGGTCGTGGACGGGCTCGAGGCCGCGGGGGTTCCGCGCTGTCCGTCCGGCGTGATGGCGACCGATCCCGCCTGGCGGCGAACCCGCACCGGGTGGCGCGAGGCCTTCGCCGGCTGGATCGACGCTCCGGCGTCCCAGGCGGCCTTCGTGACGGCGATCGCGTTCGACCATCGGAAGGTCGCCGGTCCGCTCGAGGATGAGTGGCGCGGTGTCGTCGCGACGGCCGGCAGCAACGCCGGCTTCCTGTACCGGAGCGCGAGGCTCGCCCTCGAGCAGCGTCCGCCGCTCGGGCTGCGCGGGGACGTCCGGACGACGGAAGCGAGCGGCGACGGCGGGCGCGTCGACGTCAAGAGCGGAGGGCTGCTTCCGGTCGTCGACCTCGCTCGGGTGCTCGGGCTGATGGCGGGGTCGCCGGCGGTCGGAACCTTCCGGCGGCTGCGAGCGGCGCGGTCGGCAGGGGCCCTCGAGGGAGACGACACCGAGGCGCTGATCGCCGCGTTCGGTCTGTTGTTGGAGGTTCGGCTCGAGCATCACGTCCGGATGGCGGAGGCGGGTCTGCCGCCGGACGACCTGGTCGACCCCGAGGCGCTCGATCCGATCGCTCGCGGCGGTCTCCGCGATGCGTTCCGCGCGATCGCGCACGTGCAAGACGGGCTCCGGCGGACGATGACTTCGTCGAGGCTGCGATGAGGCGTCTCGGCGGCGTTGCGCTCGGCGGCGGCATACGTCGGCGACGCCGTTCCTGGCGGAGCGTCGACATGGCCGTGCTCGATCTCGAGACGACGGGGCTCGATCCGGTCAGCGACGCGATCGTGTCGTTCGGCGTCGTGCCGGTGATCGCGGGAGCCGTCCGGTGGGATCGCTCGGTGTATCGGGTCGTCGACCCTGGCCGTCCGGTGTCGCCGGACGTCGTCGCGGTCCACGGCATCCGTCCGGTCGACGTCGGGAGCGCGGCGCCGCTGTCCTCGATCGCCGGCGAGCTCCGTGCGGCGCTCGAACACCGCGTGCTCGTGGCCTGGACGTCGTGGGTCGAGGCCGCGTTCCTCGCCGGCGCGCTCGGAGGCTCGGCGGGTGCGTGGTCGCGAAGGATCGTCGACGTCCGTCGACTCGCGATGCTCGAGGACCATCTGCGTGGTCGGCACCCGTCGCCCGCGATCTCGGAGCCGCTGTCGGCTACCGCGGAGCGCTTCGGCGTGCCGCCGGAGCGTGAGCACCATGCGTTGTGGGACGCATTCGTCACCGCGGAGCTGCTGATCGTCCTCGCCACGCACCTCGAGCGTCGGGGCCGGGGTCGACTCGGTGCGATCGAGGCCGCCGGCGTGGGTCGCCTCCGGCTCGATCCGCGGAGATCCGCCGTCGCTATTCCGGAGTGACGTACGCGGCGGTGATCCCGCCGTCGACGATCAGCGACGCGCCCGTCATGAACGACGAATCGTCCGAGGCGAGGAACAGCGCCGCCTTCGCGAGCTCCTCGGGTCGCCCCAGCCGCCCGAGCGGGATGTGCACGAAGCGCCGCGCCCGCGGCGCCGGGTCGGCGAGCAGCTCCGCCAGCAGCGGCGTGTCGATCGGTCCCGGGCACAAGGCGTTGCAGCGGATGCCCCTGCGCGCGTACTCGACGGCGATCTCGCGGGTCATCGCGAGCACCGCTCCTTTCGACGCGGTGTAGGCGGTCTGCGACGTCGCCGCACCCATCCACGCGACGAACGACGCCACGTTGATGATCGAGCCGC
>DATHTO010000091.1:0-29214 GCA_035463115.1 Actinomycetota bacterium
GCCGCTGTTCGATGGGGCCTCCCTCGCGGCGGGGGTCCACGTGAACGCGGTCGGGGCGTTCCGGCCGGAGAACCGGGAGCTCGACACCGAGACCGTGCGCCGCGCGCGCGTCGTGGTCGAGACGCGGGAGGTCGCCGCCGAGGAAGCCGGTGATCTGCTGATCCCGATCGCCGAGGGGGCGATCGGCTGGGAGCACGTCGTGGCCGATCTCGGCGAGCTCGTCCGGGGCGCGGAGGTCCGCCGGTCGCCCGACGACGTCACGGTGTTCGGGTCGGTGGGACTCGCGTTCGAGGACCTCGCCGTGGCGAGCGCGATCGTGGCCGCGCTCCGCTGAGTGCCGGGCGTTCGGGTGCCGGGGGCGGGATTCGAACCCGCACGCGCGTGAGCGCAATGGATTTTGAGTCCATCGTGTCTGCCAGTTCCACCACCCCGGCGGCCGCCCAAGTCTACGGTGCACGCGGTCGCCACCCCGGGGGTCACGTCGGACCGCGTCGTCGTGTCCTTCGTGGCGGGACGGCGCCGCCCAGGCTGGCGCGGGTCGTCGGGATCCTCGCCGCGCTGCTCGTCGCCGCCGGGTGCGGTGGGTCCGAGCCGGCGACGGCAACCGCGGCCCCGGTGCTGAAGATCGCCGTGCTCCAGAACGGCGACGTCGAGGACCCGGTGGAACTCGTGTCGTCGCCGGCCCTCGCGGTCGGGCTCGCGATCGAGCACGCGGAGGCGCGCGGCGAGCTGGCGTCGGACTCGGGTCTGTGGTTCGTCGAGACGGCCGGGGAGGATCCCGACGCCGTGGTGGCCGCGGCGGGCGAGCTCGCGATGGATCCCTCGTTCGTGGCCGCCGTCGTGACGCCGTTCGTCGACGCCCCCGCGGCGGAACGCGTGTTCGGCGAGGCGGGCATCCCGGTCTTCAGCTTCTCCGGTCTCGGCGGCGATCAGGGAGCCACGACGTGGCGGCGCGTGGTTCCGACGGCGGCGGCCGAGGCGGCGGCGTTCGGCCGCTTGGCCGGTGACGAGCCGTGCGTCGCCGGGCGAACCGCGACGGCTCCTCCGGTGGCCGGCCGCGACGTCGGAGGTCCGACCGACGCGGTGATCGCCGGGCGCGACACCGGCTGCACGGCGGTCGTGTGGTTGGGCGGCGCCGACGGCGCCCTCGCGATCGCGCGAGGGTTGGACGCGCAGGGGAGCGACGTTCCGTTGCTCGTCGGGGCGGCGGCGCGCTCGGTCCGGGTCGCGACCGAGGGATCTCCCGCGAGCGTCGGAACCACAGCCGTGGTTCCGTGCCGGAGCGTGGACGTGTCGACCGAGCGCGACGCACGCCGGTTCGTGCACGCCTACCAAGCGGCGCACGGCGTCCCGCCGGGGCTCTGCGCGGCCGAGGGGTACGGGCTGGGTCGGTGGCTCGTCGCCCAGGGGACCCGCGGCGCCATCGCGCGAGCGCTGGCGATCGGGGAGGTCATCCCCACGCCGTCCACGCCGATCGACCTGGCCGTCGTAGCGGAGGCGGACGCGGCCGTCGAGCAGATCGTCGGGGTCCGCTGGCTCCCGCTCGGCACGACCGACCCTAGCGCGGTCGCCCCGTGACCATTGCGTTGCCCGCCTTCCGGCCTCCGCCTATAGTCGCCCGCAACGGGAGGGGCAGCCCGCGGAGGTGCTCCCGCGATGAGGAGGGTTCGATGCGTCTGTTCCGTATGAGAGGTCTGTTCGCAGTGCTGGCGATCGTCACGTTGTTCGCCGCCGCCTGCGCGTCGGAGGAACCAGCCGAGGGCGACGGTGACACCGGCACCGCCACGGCGACGGATGGCGGCGGCGGCGAAGACGACCTGCTGGCCCGCATCCAGGACGAAGGGGTGATCCGGGTCTCGACCGACCCCGCGTACCCGCCGCAGTCGTCGCTGAACGAGGAGACCGGCGAGTACGAAGGGTTCGACATCGACGTCGCGACCGAGATCGCCAATCGCCTCGAGGTCGAGATCGAGTGGGAGACGCCGGCGTGGAACGCGATCACGTCTGGCGGCTGGAGCGACCGCTGGGACATGTCGGTCGGTTCGATGACGGTGACGGCGGAGCGGGCCGAGGTGCTCGACTTCTCTCCGGCGTACTACTACACGCCCGCCTCGGTGGCGGTGCACGCGGACAACACGTCGATCCAAGACCTCACGACCGATCTCGACGGCAAGCAGATCGGCGTCTGCGGTTCGTGCACCTACGACTTCTGGCTCCAGGGGGCGCTCGACATCCCCGGCTACGAGTTCGATTACGTCGTCGACGACCCGCAGATCCGGACCTACGACACCGACAGCACGGCGATCCAGGACCTGTCGCTCGGCGACGGTGTGCGCCTCGACGCCGTGATCTCCGCGACGCCGACGCTCCAGGGGGCGATCGACAAGGGCCGTCCGATCAAGCTCGTCGGCGACCCGGTGTTCTCCGAGCCGCTCGCCGTCGCCTTCGACAAGAGCGCCCCGCTCGACAACGCGCGGCTGCTCGAAGAGGTCGGCCGGATCATCGAGGAGATGCACGCGGACGGAACGCTCACCGATCTCTCGATGAAGTGGTACGGCGAGGACCTGACGCAGGAAGCGACCGCTGCGTGACCGACGGGTCGACCACGACCGCGACGAGGGCCGGCGCGAGCCGGCCCTCGCTGCTTCCGGAGGAGCCTCTGGGGCGCCGTGGCGCGTTCCTCATGTTGGCGGCGTGGGTGTTCCTGCTGGAGGGCATCCACGCGCTGATCCGGATGCTCGAGGACACGATGAACGCCGGGGCGTCGTGGCCGGTGTGGGCGTACGCCGCGATCGCCGCGCTCTCGTTCGCCGCCGGCGGCCTCCTGTTCACGTCGCGGCGTTGGGCGTACTTCGCCGCGATCGCCGCCGCGCCCGTGGCCGGGTTCGCCGTGCTGCCGATCCCCGTCGGCGGGTTCTTCGCGTTCGCCGTCCTGGAGCTGGCGCTCCTCGCGTTGGGGTATCGCGCGGCGGGTTCCCCCGAGGCGATCCAGCTCGCTTCCGCGGGGATCCCGTGGCGAGCGAAGATCGCGGTCGTCCAGGTCGTGATCGCGATCGTGCTCGTCCGCGTGTTCCTCGCGATCCAGTTCGACCTGGAATGGATCGCCGATCACTGGTGGAACATCGTTTCGAAGGGCCTGCCGCTCACCCTCTGGATCAGCGTGCTCGCGATCACGCTCGCGATCGTGCTCGCGCTGCTGGGGGCGCTCGCCAGGCTCTCGCGGAATCCCGTCGCCTTCGGCGTGGCGGGCTTCTACACCTCGTTCTTCCGGGGGACCCCGCTGCTCGTGCAGATCTTCCTGATCTACTTCGGGATCGGAGAGATCGGCGTTCGGATGCGGGGGACGCCGCTCGAGCCGGTCGGCGACCTGATCACGCTCGGCGTCGTGCCTGCCGGCGTGCTGGCGATCGGGCTGAACTACGGCGCCTACATGACCGAGATCTTCCGAGCCGGGATCCAATCGGTGGGGCACGGCCAGGCCGAAGCGGCCGACGCGCTCGGGATGACGTACGGCCAGCGCATGCGGCGGATCGTCCTTCCCCAGGCGGTCCGTGTGATCATCCCGCCGACGGGCAACGAGTTCATCGCCATGACGAAGGACTCGTCGCTCCTCTTCACGATCGGCGCCCTCGAGCTGTTCCGTCGTGCCGATCTCGCTGGGCGCGCGGACTTCCGAGGCTTGGAGGCGTACATCATCGCGGCCGCCGTGTACTGGATCCTCACCGGCATCCTCACGTTCTTCCAGGCGCGGCTCGAGCGCAAGATGGGACGCGGCTACGTGCGGACCGGGGACGGCGGAACGAAGCGGACGGCCCGCAAGCGCGCGTTCCTCCCGGCGCCCGGTGTCGAGACGCAGCCGGGCATGACGTACTTCCCGAGCGGCGGCGCCGGCGGCTACGGCGGGGGAGCGGGCGGCGTGATCCAGCGCACCGACGAGGAGGGGTCGAGCTCGATGTCCGGGACCGACGGCGCGTGGTCGGATCCGGGCGCCGACGAGGAGGACCGGCGATGACGTTCGCCGGCGAGCCGGTCGTCAAGATCCGGAACCTCCACAAGCGCTTCGGGACGCTCGAGGTCCTGAAGGGCGTCGACATGGACGTCCATCAGGGCGAGGTCGTCGTGATCTTCGGTCGATCGGGATCGGGCAAGAGCACGCTCCTGCGGTGCGTCAACTTCCTCGAGGATCCCACCGAGGGAACGATCGAGGTGAGCGGGATCGCCCTCGAGGGCGGCCACCGGACGAAGAACCAGCGGGAGAAGATCCGTCGGCTCAGGACCCACTGCGGGATGGTGTTCCAGCAGTTCAACCTGTTCCCGCACATGACCGTGCTCGGCAACGTGATCGAGGCGCCGGTCCACGTGAAGAGCATCGGTGAGAAGGACGCCCGCGCCCTCGGCATGGAGCTGTTGTCGAAGGTGGGGCTCGCCGAGAAGGCCGACGAGTATCCGATCCGGCTCTCGGGCGGGCAGCAGCAGCGCGTGGCGATCGCACGAGCGCTCGCGATGGAGCCGGACGTGATGCTGTTCGACGAGCCGACGTCGGCGCTCGATCCCGAGCTGATCGGAGAGGTCCTCGGGGTGATGCGGTCGCTCGCGACGGAGCTCCACATGACGATGATGGTCGTCACCCACGAGATGGGCTTCGCCCGCGAGGTGGCGAACCGCATGTGCTTCTTCCACGAGGGCGTGATCCTCGAGCAGGGCACCCCGACGGAGCTGTTCGAGCAGACGCGGAACCCCGAGACGAAGAAGTTCCTCGAAGCGGTGCTCTGAGTTCCGGCTCGCGTCGCGGGCGCGAGCGACGGAAACAGATGACGGGCCGCGACCCCCCTCGGCTCCGCTCGCGCCTTCCCCATACGCGAGCGTTGCCTGTCGAGCGCCGCGGCCCGTCACGCCGCGGTCCCTGCGAGCACATCGTCGCTCCGGTCGCCCGTCGCGGCGTTCGGCTCGTGCCGGGACCGCCGCGAACGATAGAGATGAGGGTGAGGGTTGTCAACCGCGTGGCGCGCGCCGCACGCGGCGCGGATCGCGCGATCGCGCAGGTCACAGCGGTTCCGCTGGGAACCGACAAAGAGCGCCAAGATGTGACGTCCGTCACCCTCGATGACGGGTTCAGGCGCGGACGGGGAGCGGGATCGCTGGGCCCGTGAGCTCGAGCCGGACGCACGTCCCGGGCGCGAGCTCGGGATGCGGACCGATCAGTCGGACGTCGACGCCGACGCCGTCGGCGAGGTCGCAGCGAACGAGTTGATCGTGACCGTAGAACTCGACGTGCACGACGCGACCGGTGCCGCGACGATCCGGGACCGCGCGCAGCGACTCGGGACGCACGAGGACCTCGCACGGTCCGTCGGGCATCGGTGCGGCGACCGCGCCGAAGGCGAACGTGACGCGGCCGTCGCTCGACGTCGCCGGCAACAGGTTCGCGTCACCGAGGAGGCGCGCGACGCGTCCGTCCGCGGGCGCGGCGTAGACGTCGAACGGCGTTCCGGTCTGACGCACGCGTCCGTGCAGCATCACCGCGACGCGGTCGGCGACGGACAGCGCCTCCTCCTGGTCGTGCGTGACGAGGACGGCCGTCGTGCCGGTCGCTCGGAGGACGTCGCGGACCTCGGCCCGGACGCTCGCCCGCAGCTGCGCGTCGAGGTTCGAGAAGGGTTCGTCGAGGAGCAACAGGTCGGGCTCGGGAGCGATCGCGCGGGCGACCGCCACCCGCTGCTGCTGGCCACCGGAGAGCTCGTGCGGCATGCGTTCCGCGAGGCCGCGCAGGTGCACGAGGTCGAGGAGCTCCTCGATCCGGTCCGCCGAGGGTCGGTCCAGGCCGAAGGCCACGTTGGCGCGGACGTCCAGGTGCGGGAACAGCGCCCAGTCCTGGAACACGAGGCCGACCCGGCGGCGTTCCGGCGGCGTCCAGTCGCCCTCGCCGGCCACCCGGCGGCCGCGGATCGCGACCGTGCCGGCGTCCGGTCGCTCGAGTCCCGCGATCAGGCGCAGCGCGGTCGTCTTGCCGCACCCGCTCGGGCCGAGCAGGGCGAGGAGCTCGCCGTCCCGCACGTCGAGGTCGAACGCGTCGACGGCGCGAACGCCACCGAAGGTCTTCGCGAGGCCACGGGTCTCGAGGACCGGGGGCGCGTTCATCGTCCGTCCTCGGGAGCTCCCAGGCGTCCCGCGAGCGCCCACAGCGGCAGCGACGCGACGGCGATCAGCAGCAGGGCCGGAACGGCGGCCCGGCTGTAGAGGCCCGCCGAGGCGGACGTCCAGACGCGCGTGGCGAGCGTCTCGAACCCGGTCGGGCGGAGGAGGATCGTCGCGGGGAGCTCCTTCATCGCCGTCAGGCATACCAGAGCGGCGCCGGCGAGCGCCGGCCGCGCGAGCGCCGGCAGCACGATCCGCCGGACGACCTGGCCGCGGGTGCGGCCGAGCGTGCGTCCGGCTTCCTCGATCCGAGGGTTCACCTGGAGCAGCCCCGAGCGCAGCGGTTCGACGGCCTGTGGCAGGAACAGCACGACGTACGCGAGCACGACGAGCGGGAGGCTCTGGTACAGCCAGGGCACCGTGCCGGCCGTGAGGAACACGAACGCGAGGGCGACGACGAGCCCCGGCAACGCGTAGCCGACGTAGGCGGCCCCTTCGGCCGCCCGTCCGACGGAGCCGCTGTGTCGCGCCGACAGGATCGCGAGCGGGACCGCCGCGGCGACGGTTCCGACCGCCCCGAGCGACGACACGAACGCCGATCCGCCGATCGCTCCGACGGTCAGGTTGAAGGGCACCCCCTCGGCGAGGCCCTGGACGAGCAGGTACAGCAGCACACCGGCGGGCAGGACGAGCGCCACGCCCACGACCACGCCGCTGAAGACCAGCGCCGGCCACCGCCAGCGGCCGAGCCGGACCGGTCCGGGTGCTCGCCCGGATCCGGCGCCGGTCCGGTGGTACCGGGCCCTGCCGCGCGCCCGCTGCTCGAACGCCACGACGACGATCGCGAGCGCCACGAGGAGGAGCGACAGGATCGCCGCCGGCGTCCGGTCGAACGCCGCCTTGTACTGCAGGAAGATCGCCTGCGTGAACGTCTGGAACCGCATGAGCGACACGGCCCCGAAGTCGTGCAGGACGTACAGCGCGACGAGGAGCGAGCCACCCGCGAGCGCCGGCCGCAGCAGCGGCAGCGTCACCGTGCGGAAGGCGTACCACCGGCTGCGCCCGAGCGTGCGCGCGGCCTCGTCCCACGTGGGGTCGACCCCGCGCAGGGCCGACGCCGCGACGAGGTACACGTAGGGATACGTGAACAGGGTCAGGGCGAGGAACGCGCCTGGGAACCCGCCGATGTCCGGCAGCCGGTCGACGCCGAGCGGCTCGAGCCATCCCTGGAGGAGCCCTCGAGGACCCAGCGCGGCGAGGAGCGCGAAGGCCCCGACGTAGCTCGGGAACACCAGCGGAAGCGCGAAGGCGGTCGCCCAGACGCGCCGGGCGGGGATGTCGCTGCGCACCGCGATCCATGCGGCGGTCACGCCCAGCGCGGTCGCCGCCGCCGTGACGGCGCCCGCGAGCCCGAGCGTGTTCACCGTGAGCGCGATCGTGCGGCCGCGGAGGATCAGGTCCCAGCTGGACGACGTCGCTTCGGAGGCGCGGACGAGCAGGTAGACGGGAGCGACCGCCACGAGGGCGACGACGACGCCGGCCGACGCGGCGAGGCCCGCCGGCACGCGTCGGTGCCGGCGGGCGGTCGCCTCGGTCGCGGTGGCGCGGATCCCCATCGCCTCCCTAGATCATCCCGACCTCGGCCAAGAGCTGGAGCGCCTCGGGCAGCCGCGCGCCGAGCGCGGAGAGGTCGATGTCGGGGCCTTGGAAGTCCTCGAGCGGGATGATGTCGACCGACGGCTCGTAGCCGGGGGCGACCGGGTACTCCCAGCTGTCCTCGGCGACGAACGTCTGACCGGGCTCACCGGTGAGATGGTCGACGAACGCCTGCGCGCCGTCGGCGTTCGGGGCGCTCGCGAGGATCCCGACGCCCGCGGTGTTGATGAACGACCCGGGGTCGCCGGGCGAGAAGTAGTGGTTCGCGATCGGGAGCTCGCCGTCCTCCGCCTCGACCTCGTACTTGTAGTAGTGGTTCACGAGGCCCGCGTCGATCTCCCCGGCGCCGACGGCCCGCGTCGTCGCGCCGTTGTCCTCGTAGAAGACCGGCTCGTTCGCCATGATCCCCTCGAGCCACTCCCGCGTCGCGTCGGCGCCTTCGGTCTCGATCATCGCGGCGACCTGGGCCTGGAACGACGAGTTCGTTGGCGGGAGCCCGATCCGACCTTTCCACGACGGGTCCGTGAGGTCGAAGATCGAGCCGGGAAGCTCGTCCTCGCTCACGGCGTCGACGTTGTAGACGAGCACGCGGCCGCGACCCGACGTGCCGACCCACAGGCCGTCGTCCGAGCGGAACCGCGGCTCGACGCGGTCGAGCACCTCCTGCGGGAGCTCTGCGAAGAGGCCCGCTTCCGCGATGGCGCCGAGCGACCCGGCGTCCTGCGCGAAGAAGACGTCGGCGGGCGAGCCGTCGCCTTCCTCGAGGATCTGCGCGGCGAGCTCGGCCGAATCTCCGTAGCGGACGTCCGCTTCGATGCCGGTGGCGGCGGTGAAGTCGTCGAACAGCGTGCCGACGAACTCCTCGTCTCGCCCGCTGTAGATCGTGATCGTGCCGCCGGCCTCGGCCGGCGACGGCGTCTCGTCGCTCCCGGGTGAGCCGGTGGCATCGGTGGTCGGATCGTCGGAACAGGCGGCGAGGACGAGCGAGAACAGGAGCAGCGTGGCGACCAACGGAACGCGGCGGCGCACGGGTTCGGATCCCTCCTTCGGGAGCACGGCCGGCGGACGGCGGGGTGCTCGACGTTGACTTAGACGGGTCTACCCGAAGACTTCGGGCGAGCAAATCCTATGAGAGCGGTCGGATTCGCGTCAACGTCGTTCCGTGACCCGACGGCGGCGACGTCCGGGGCGGCCACTACGATAGGAGCCGTGATCACGGCGACCGCCGAGACCCCCCGGCGACTGTTCCTGCTCGACGGTCATTCGTTGGCGTTCCGCGCGTTCTTCGCGCTCCCCGAATCCCTGGCGACGAGCAGCGGAACCGTCACGAACGCCGTCTACGGCTTCACGTCGATGCTGATCAAGCTCCTCGCCGAGGAGAAGCCGGATCTGATCGCGGTCGCGTTCGACATGGGTCGCCCCACTGTCCGTCTCGCGATGGACGCCGACTACAAGGCCGGGCGCGCCGAAGCGCCGGAGAACTTCCGGCCTCAGCTGGGGCTGATCGAGGAGGTCCTCGACACGCTCCACGTGCCGGTGATCAAGCTCGAAGGCCACGAAGCCGACGACGCGATCGGCACGCTGGCGACCCGCGCCTCGCAGCAGGGCATCGACGTGGTGATCGTCACCGCTGATCGCGACTTCTTCCAACTCGTCCGCCCTCGCGACGACGGGCGTGGCGAGATCGGCGTGTTGTTCAACCGTCGCGGGATCTCCGAGATCCAGTACATGGACACGGCGGCCGTCATCGAGCGGTTCGGCATCACGCCGGCGCAGTACCTCGACTTCGTGGCCCTGAAAGGCGACACGTCCGACAACATCCCGGGCGTGCCGGGCGTCGGCGACAAGACCGCGTCGAAGCTCGTCCAGACCTACGGGTCCGTCGAGGAGCTCCTCGACCGGGTCGACGAGCTGCGGGGCAAACAGAAGGAGAACATCGTCGCGGCCGCCGACCGCCTCACGCTCAACAAGGACCTCGCGCGGATCCTGGTCGACCTCGACGAGGTCGAGGTCACCCCCGACGACTGCCTGATGGGGGAGTGGGACCCCGACGACGTCCGCCGGTTGTTCACGTCGCTCGAGTTCCGATCCCTGTGGGACCGGCTCCAGGAGATCGGCGGCAAGCCGAAGGTCGACGTCGCGGAGCTCGACCTCCGCGAGGTGGCGCCCGACGAGCTCGCGGCGATCGTCACCGGAGGTGGCCCCGTGGCGCTGCGGCTGCTGGCCGACGAGGCCGAGATCCACGGCGCGGCGGCCTCGGCGGGCGGGGCGCAAGCCGCGTTCGCGTCGTTCGCCGGGCTCGGGCCGCTCGCCGATCCGATCGCCGACGCCGCACGCGCGAAGTGGACGCACGACGCGAAGGTCTTCGAGCGCGCGGTGACGCGTGCCGGCGGCGAGACCGAGGGGGTGGCGTTCGACACGCTCTTGGCTGCCTACCTCCTCGACCCGGGATCGGCGGACTACGGCCTCCGCGGGCTCGCCGAGCGGTACCTCGGCGCCGACGTCGTCGGCGTGGCGGACGTCGAGGAGGACGGTCAGCTGTTCGCCGAGGCGCCGTGGCGTGTCACGGCCGCCGAAGCCGCCGCCGTCGCGCTGCTGGCTCCCGTGATGGAGGAGCGCATCGACAAGCAGGGCCTGCGGAAGCTGCTCGACGAGGTCGAGTTGCCCCTCGCCTCGGTGCTCGCGCGCATGGAGGCACGCGGCGTTCGGCTCGACGTCGACTACCTGACCGACATGGCCGACGGCGTCCGCGACCGGATGGCGACGTTGAAGGCCGAGGTCTTCGAGCAGGCTGGGCGCGAGTTCAACCTGAACTCGCCGCCGCAGCTGCGCGAGATCCTCTACGGCGAGCTCGGCCTGCAACCGGGCAAGAAGACCCCGAAGGGCGAGCTCTCGACCGACGCCACGGTGCTCGAGAAGCTCCGGGATCAGCATCCGATCGTCGACGCGTTGCTGTCGTGGCGCGAGCTCGACAAGCTCAACTCCACGTACCTCGACGCCCTTCCGAAGCTCGTCGACGCGCGCGACGGGCGCATCCACACGACGTTCAACCAGACGGTGGCGGCGACGGGTCGGCTCTCGTCGTCGAACCCGAACCTGCAGAACATCCCGGTGCGCTCCGAGATCGGGCGCGAGATCCGGCGCGCGTTCGTGCCGGGCGGCGAGGGTCAGGTGATCCTCGTCGCCGACTACTCCCAGATCGAGCTCCGGATCCTCGCGCACCTGTCTGGCGACGCGGGGCTCCGCGAAGCGTTCGCCGCCGGCGACGACATCCACGCCGCGACCGCCGCGAAGGTCTTCGACCTTCCGATCGAGCACGTCGACGCCGAGCTCCGACGACGCGCGAAGGCGGTGAACTACGGGCTCGCGTACGGGATGAACGCATGGGGCCTCGCGACCCGGCTCGACATCACGGCCGACGAGGCGCAAGAGATCATGGACGGGTACTTCGAGGGGTTCCCGAAGATCAAGGAGTACCTCCGTGCGCAGGTCGACCGGGCACGGCTCGACGGGTTCACCGAGACCCTGCTCGGCCGTCGCCGGTACATCCCGGAACTGACGAGCGGCAACCGGCGTCTGCAGGCGCTCGGCGAGCGCCAGGCGCTGAACGCGCCGATCCAGGGCAGCGCGAGCGACGTGTTCAAGGTCGCGATGATCGAGGTCGCCCGCGCGTTGCGCGAGCGCCGCGAGCTCGAGTGCCACATGCTCCTGACCGTCCACGACGAGCTCGTCTTCGAAGTTCCCGAGGAGCGCGCCGCCGAAGCGGCCGAGGTGGTCCGCGACCGGATGGAGCACGCGGTCGATCTCGAGGTGCCGCTGCGCGCCGACATCGGCTGGGGCCCCAACTGGTCCGAGGCGGCGCCCGCCGGCCACTGAGGCTGCCCGACGAGCGATCCCAACCGATCGAGCTCCGGAAAGGATGGGCGCTCAAGGAGCGAAGCGAGAGCGCCCACTCCGATTGACGGCGTTTCCGCTGGTCACCTACCATGCCTCACTGGCCCGCGGGGACGCACGCGCTGCGTGCGACGTGGCGCAACTCCCAACAGCGCCCCGGTCGACCTGTCTCCGCGAGCCGGAAGGAGACCGGACGGCATGAGCGACGAGACCACGGTTGCCACCGAGGCGACCGACGAGACCACCGAGGCGCAGGCGCCGGCACCCCAGGCGACGGCGACGGTGGTCGACACGAAGGCGGGCGACGAGCCCGACCTGACCCCCGAAGAGCTGATCGAGGCCCTCGAGGCCTCGCTCCGCGATTTCAAGGACGGCGACATCGTCGACGGCGAGGTCGTGAAGATCGACCGCGACGAGGTCCTCCTCGACATCGGCTACAAGTCCGAGGGCGTGATCCCCTCGAAGGAGCTCTCGATCCGCCACGACGTCGACCCGAACGAGGTCGTGAAGGTCGGTGACCGGATCGAGGCGCTCGTCCTGCAGAAGGAGGACAAGGAAGGCCGGCTGATCCTGTCGAAGAAGCGTGCGCAGTACGAGCGCGCGTGGGGTCGGATCGAGGAGGTCATGCGGTCGGGCCAGACCATCAAGGGGCCCGTGATCGAGGTCGTGAAGGGCGGACTGATCCTCGACATCGGCCTGCGGGGCTTCCTGCCGGCTTCGCTCGTCGACCTCCGCCGCGTCCGGGACCTGCAGCCGTTCGTCGGACAGGAGCTCGAGGCGAAGATCATCGAGCTCGACCGCAACCGGAACAACGTCGTCCTGTCGCGTCGCGCGTTCCTCGAGGAGTCGCAGTCCGAGGGCCGGAAGAAGTTCCTCGAGAACCTCCAGAAGGGCGAGCGGCGCAAAGGCACGGTGAGCTCGATCGTGAACTTCGGCGCGTTCGTCGATCTCGGAGGCGTCGACGGTCTCGTCCACGTCTCGGAGCTGTCGTGGAAGCACGTCGACCACCCCAGCGAGGTCGCCGCGGTCGGTCAGGAGGTCGAGGTCGAGGTGCTCGACGTCGACCTCGAGCGCGAGCGCGTGTCGTTGTCGCTCAAGGCCACGCAGGAGGACCCGTGGAAGGAGTTCGAGCGGACGTCCACCGCCGGCTCCGTGATCACCGGTCAGGTGACGAAGCTCGTTCCGTTCGGGGCGTTCGTCCGCGTCGCGCAAGGCATCGAGGGCCTCGTCCACATCTCCGAGATCTCGCACGAACACGTCGACACGCCCGAGTCGGCGTTGTCCGTGGGCCAGGAGGTCCAGGTGAAGGTGATCGACGTCGACGTCTCCCGTCGACGCGTGAGCCTCTCGATCCGTCAGGTGAGCGCCGCGCCGAGGCGCGAACGCGAGCGCGAGATCGAGGCGGAACCGGCGTCGAGCGGCTCGTCCGCGCCCGACATGTCGACGGCGATCGAGGTGCCGCAAGAGATCCTCGATGCCGTCGCGGCCGCCGAGGCGTCGAGACCCGCGTCGGCATCGGCGCCGGTCGCACCGGCCGCACCGGCCGCCGACGCTCCGCCGGCCGACGAGGTCCCCGCCGACGAGGTCCCCGCCGACGAGGTCCGGGCCGACGAGACCCCCGCCGACGAGGTCCCGGCCGACGCCGAGCCGTCCGACGCGGTCCCGCAGGCGAGCGCGCCCGAGACCGAGGCGGCCGAGCCGGCTGCATCCGGAGCCGCGCCGGCGACGGCCGAGGAGCCAGCGACCGCCGCGAGCGCCGACGAGGCACCTGCGGACGATCCCGGCGACGTCTCGCTCGAGGCGATCCTCGAAGACCTGAAGCGGCGGGAAGGCCGCGCCGAGTGATGCGGTGCGCCGGGTCCGAGCGACCCGGCGCATCCGCGTGACGTCGCACGATGCTGCTCGTCGGGCTCACGGGAGGCCTCGGCTCCGGCAAATCGACCGTGTCGACGATGCTCGCGGAGCGCGGCGCGGTGATCCTCGATGCCGATGCGTTCGCCCGCGACGCCGTCCGGGCGGGGACGTCGGGGTTCGACCGCGTCGTGGCGCGGTTCGGCGGTGGCCTCGTCGCGGCTGACGGCGAGCTCGATCGGGCGGCGCTCGCCGCGATCGTGTTCAACGACGAGGCGGCGCTCCGTGACCTCGAAGCGATCGTGCATCCCGAGGTCCGCCGCATGATCGAGCAGGGCGTCAGCGACAACGCCCGGACCGACCGCGTCGTCGTGCTCGTGAACCCGCTGCTGATCGAGATGGGAACGCACCGCGATTGCGACGTCGTGGTCGTCGTGTCGGCGTCGACCGAGACGCAGCTCGAGCGCGTGATGGCGCGCGGCATGGAGCGGGAGGACGCCGAGGCGCGGATGGCGAACCAGCTCCCGCTCGACGAGCGTGTGACCCACGCCGACGTGCTCCTCGACAACGACGACGGTCTCGCCGAGCTCGAGCGCCAGGTCGATCGGCTGTGGTCGAGCCTCCGTGAGCGCGCCGAGACCCCGGCACGCTGAGCGGCGGAACGACCCGACCCCGGCCACGTCGCGACGCCCGCGGGCGTCCCTACGGCCGCCGGTATCCTTCCGGGTCGTGAGGTTCCGGGCCGTGCTCTTCGACGCCGGGGAGACGCTCGTGCATCCGGCGCCGTCGTTCTCGGAGCTCTTCGCCGCGGTGCTGCTCCGCGAAGGGCACGTCCGTGATCCGAGCGACGTCGTCGCGGCCGCGGAGGCCGTGTACGAGCGCTTCAGCGAGGCGGCCCGTGCGCTCGAGCTGTGGACGACGTCCGCGGACCGCTCGCGACTCTTCTGGCTCGACGTGTACCAGCGGATGCTCACCGCGCTCGAGCTTCCGAGCCGCGACGGGCTACGCGACGTCCTGTACCGGGAGTTCACCGATCTGCGGAACTACGCCCTCTTCGACGACGTGCCGCCGGCGCTCGACGCGCTCGACCGCACGGGCGCGACGCTCGGGATCGTCTCGAACTACGAGGTGTGGCTCGACGATCTGCTGCGGCACCTCGGCGTGCGCGAGCGGTTCCCCGTGCGGGTGATCTCCGGCGTCGAGGGGATCGAGAAGCCCGACCCGGCGATCTACCGGCTCGCGCTCGACCGAGCGGGTGTGCGCGCCGCCGACGCAGCGTTCGTCGGCGACAACCCCGAGTTCGACGTCGAGCCCGCCGCGGCGCTCGGGATGACGCCGGTGCTGATCGATCGACGCGAGCGGCATCCGGCGTTCGACGGCGTGCGCATCACGGACCTCCGCGACCTCGCGCGGGCGTTGGAGGCGGCGTGACCGAGGAGCGGATCTTCACGATCGAGGAGGCGAGCGCGGAGCTTCCGGAGCTGCGCGCGAGGCTGCCACGGCTCCGTGAGGCTCGGCGCGCGCTGATCGACGCGAGCCGCAGGATCGACGAAGCGGTCGCCGTCGACGGTGGCGGCATCGAGGGGAGCGACTGGTTCCGGGCGCAGACCGTGCTGCGCGAGGAGCTCGAGTTCGTCGTGTCGAGGGGCGTCGTGATCCGAGATCTCGACGCCGGCCTCGTCGACTTCCCGGCGACGCGCGACGGCGACGACGTGTTCCTGTGTTGGCGGATCGGGGAGCCGACGATCGCGTGGTTCCACGGTCGTCGCTCCGGGTACAGCGGGCGCCGGCCGCTGTGACCGGCGGCCCGCGTCCGACCGTCGCCGTCTTCGTCGACCACGACGGCATGCCCGATGGACTGGGCGAGGGCGCGGCCCTCGCGGATCTGGTCGCGGTCTCCGACGACGACGAGCTCGCCCCAGTGGTTCCCCGGATCGATGCCGTGCTGGCGTGGACCGCCGAACGCCGATGGATCTCGCGGGTGGCGGCCGATGCCCGCCGCCTCCGGTGGCTGCAGTCGTCGTCGGACGGCGTCGATCACGTCCTCGTGCCGGAGCTGCGGGCGCGGACGGACGTCACCGTGACGAACGCGCGCGGCATCTTCGAGGCTCCGATCGCCGAGTGGGTCGTCGGCGCGATGCTCGCCATGCTGACCGGTCTCGCGCGCTCGATCGTCGACCAGACCCATCGTCGGTGGACGACGGGTCGGCACACCGAACGGCTGGCGGGCAAGCGCCTGCTCGTCGTGGGGCCCGGACCGATCGGCCGTGCGACCGCGACGCGCGCGCTCGCGCTCGGCATGACGGTGACCGCCGTCGGGCGCACCGCTCGCAGCGACCCGCTCTTCGGTCACGTCGCCGGCTCCGACCGGTTCCACCAGGCGCTCGCCGATGCCGACGTCGTGCTCGACGCCCTTCCATCGACCGATCAGACGAAGCACCGCTTCGACGCTCCGGCGTTCGCGGCGATGCGAGCGGGCGCGCGCTTCATCAACGTCGGACGGGGCGCGACGGTCGATCAAGCGGCGTTGATCGACGCGCTGCGCTCCGGGCAGCTCGGCGGGGCCGCGCTCGACGTGTTCGAGACCGAACCCCTGCCCCCCGACGACCCGCTGTGGGATCTCCCGAACGTGATCGTGTCGCCGCACGTGTCGGGCGACGTCGAGGGATACGAGGACCAGACCGTGGCGCTGTTCATCGACAACCTCGGCCGGTTCGTCCGCGGCGAGCCGCTGCGGAACCCCGTCGACGTCGAGGCGGGGTTCGGGATCGGCGACGCGCCGTCGTGATGGCGGCACCCCCCGTGATCGGCGTCCGCGGCCTCCGTCGTTCCTACGACGGACTCGAGGCGGTTCGCGGCATCGATCTAGACGTGGCGCGCGGCGAGGTCTTCGCGTTGGTCGGTCCGAACGGCGCCGGCAAGACCACGACGACCGAGATCCTCGAGGGGTACCGGCCGCGCACGGCCGGCGACGTGACGGTCCTCGGTGTCGATCCGGCGGTCGCGGGACGGTCGATGCGCGAGCGGATCGGCATCGTGCTGCAGGCGTCGGGCGTGGATCCGTACCTCACCGCCCGCGAGACGGTGGCGATGTACGCCGCGTGCTTCCGCGCGCCGCGCGCGGTGGACGAGGTTCTCGCGCTCGTCGAGCTCACCCCGCAGCGAGACGTCCGGGTCGGGAGGTTGTCCGGTGGCCAACGCCGGCGCCTCGACGTCGCCGTCGCGCTCGTCGGCGATCCCGAGCTGTTGTTCCTGGACGAGCCCACGACGGGGTTCGATCCGACCGCCCGGCGGAACGCGTGGACGCTCGTGCGCGAGCTCGCGTCGCTCGGCAAGACGGTCTTCCTCACGACGCACTTCATGGACGAGGCGCAGGCGCTCGCCGATCGTGTGGCGGTGATCGTCGCCGGCGAGATCGTGGCCGAAGGCCCGCCGTCGACGCTCACGGGGCGCGCGCCGGGTCGGGCACGGATCCGGTTCCGTCTGCCGGCCGACGCGCCGCTCCCGCCCGACCTGGGCCAGACGCTGACGGCGGACGGCGCATGGGAGATCACGACCGACGACGCGACGGCCACGACGCACGTCCTCACGGGATGGGCGCTCGAGCACGGGCTGCGGTTCCCGCGGCTCGAGGTCGCGCCGGCGTCCCTCGAAGACGTCTACCTCGAGCTCACGGCAGGCGACGCCGATGCCGGGTGACGCACGGCGGCTCGCGTCGCACCTGCGCTTCGTGCATCTCGCGTTCCTCCGGAACCCCGCCGCCGCGATCTTCACGCTCGCGTTCCCGCTCGGGCTGCTCGTGGTCCTGACGACGGTGCTCCGCGACGGCACGGTCGCCCGCGAGGGCGTGACGTACGACCGCACGACGTACCACGTCGTCGCGATGGCGCTGTTCGGCCTGATCTCGGCGACGTACACCAACGTCGCGATGACGATGACCCTCGCGCGCGAACGCGGCGTCCTGAAGCGGTTGCGCGGCACGCCGCTGCCGCTCGGAACCGCGGTCGCCGCCCGCATCGTCCATGCGACCGCCGTCGCGACGGCGCTCGTCGTGCTCACGTTCGGCTACGGAGCGGCGATCGGCGCCGTCGATGCGCCGGGCTCCGAGCGTGCGGCCGCGATCCTCGTCGTCACGCTGGTGTGCGCGTCGAGCTTCGCGGCGATCGGCCTCGCGGTGAGCACGTTCGTCCGCGACGCCGCCGCGGCGCCGCCGATCGTGAACGGCGTGCTCCTGCCCCTCCTCCTGCTCTCTGGCGTCTTCGTCCCGATCGGCGACGACGCGCCCGCCTGGGTCCGTGGCGTCGCCGAGGTCTTCCCGATCCGGGCGGCGCTCGACCTGCTGCTCGGCGCGTCGGCGGCTCGGACCGGCATCGATCTCGCCGATGTCGCGGTGGTCGCCGCGTGGGGCACCGTCGGAGCCGTCGTCGCGGTGCGGCGGTTCCGGTGGGAACCCGCAGCGTGAGCCGCATCGTGTGCCTGGTCGGCCTCCGAGGCGGTTGCTAGGCTTTGCCGCCTCGGACCGCCGCCGCGGTCCGCATCCGCATGACGAACGAGGGAGGGGTCCCGAGATGCGCAAGCTCCTGATCGCGGTGGCGGTCCTGGCCTTGACGGCCGCCGCGTGTGCGCCCGAGGACGACGAGCCGGCCGCGAACGGCACCGGAACGGCGACCGGAACGACGTCGCCGGCCGCGGACGAGTGCGCGACGGAGAACCTCCCGACCTTCGAGGAGGGCCAGCTGACGGTCGCCACGTCGAACCCCGTGTTCCCGCCGTGGTTCAGCGGCAAGGTCGAGGGCAGCGACTGGAAGAACCCTTCGCCGCAATCCGGCGAGGGCTTCGAGAGCGCGTTCACCTATGCCCTCGCCGAGGAGCTCGGCTTCTCCGAGGACCAGGTCATATGGGTCGAAGAGCCGTTCAACAAGACCTATGCGCCCGGCGACAAGGAGTACGACTTCTCGGTGCAGGAGATCTCGATCACGCCGAAGCGTGCCGAGGCCGTCGATTTCTCGGTCGGCTACTACGATGCGAACCAGGCGCTGATCGCGCTCGAGGGCAGTCCGGCCGCCGACGCCACGTCGATCGAGGACCTGAAGAGCACGCGGCTCGGCGCCCAGATCGGGACCACGGGTCTCACGTTCATCGAAGAGGCGATCCAGCCGGACCAGGAGGCGCAGGTCTTCGACGACACCAGCGCAGCGAAGGCAGCGCTCGAGAACGGACAGATCGACGGGATCGTCGTCGACCTCCCCACGGCCTTCTACATCAGCGCGGTCGAGATCCCGAACTCATCCGTCGTCGCGCAGTTCGAGAACGTGCCGGGGATCGAAGGCGAGCAGTTCGGGCTGACCTTCGAGAAGGGCAACCCGCTCGTGGGATGCGTGGACCAGGCGATCGAGCAGCTGAAGAGCGACGGCACGCTGGACGCGATCCAGCAGGAGTGGCTCTCGGACGTCGTGGACGTTCCGGTGCTGGGCTGACGACACAGCGGGGCGCGGCGGCGTGAGCCTCCCCGGAGGCGGGGGCCCCACCCCGGGCGCCCGCACGCCTGTCCCCGGCGACGATTTGCAGCTCCCGCGACGTCCGACGCTCCGCGACAGCCTCCGCGCCGAGGGCGCTCGTGGAGCGGTGATCGCCACGATCAGCACGGCCGTCTTCATCGGCGTCATCGTGATCGCGGCGGTGAACTCGCCGGGCTGGGCGCGGGTGCGCGAGAGCTTCTTCGATGGCGAGGCGTTCGCCGAGTCGTTCCCCGACATCGTGTCGGGCTTCTGGGTCAACGTCCAGATGTTCCTGATCGCCGAGGCGCTGGTCCTCGTCTTCGCGCTCCTGATCGCCGTGCTCCGCAGCATCCCGGGCCCCGTCTTCTTCCCGCTCCGGCTCGTCGCGGTGGCGTACACGGACCTGTTCCGCGGGATCCCGACGCTGCTCGTGATCTTCCTCCTCGGGTTCGGGATGCCTGCGCTCCGCCTGCAGGGGCTCCCCACATCGGAGATGTTCTGGGGCGTCGTGGCGCTCGTGCTCGTGTACTCGGCATACGTCGCGGAGGTCTATCGGGCGGGCATCGAGTCCGTGCATCCGTCGCAGCGCGCCGCCGCGCGGTCACTGGGCCTCGGGCAGTGGCAGGCCATGCGGTTCGTGATCCTCCCTCAGGCGGTGCGGCGCGTGATCCCGCCGCTCCTGAACGATTTCGTGGGTCTGCAGAAGGAGACGGCACTCGTCGCGGTGCTCGGTGTCCGTGAGGCCGTGCGAGAGGCGGGCATCTATTCGACCTCGACGTTCGACTACACGAGCTACCTCGGCGCGTCGATCCTCTTCATCGTCGTGACGATCCCGCTCGCCCGGTTCACCGATCACCTGATCGCGCGAGGGCGACGGCGCCGGGAGGCGACCGGTGGCTGACCTCCCGGCGATCCGTCTCGAGGGTGTCTGCAAGTCGTTCGGGGAGCTCGAGGTGCTGCGCGGCGTCGACCTCGCCGTGGCCGAGCACGACGTGATCTGTCTCATCGGGGCGTCCGGCTCGGGGAAGTCGACGCTGCTGCGCTGCCTCAATCTGCTCGAGCCGATCGATCGCGGCCGGATCGTCGTCCATGGGACGACCATCACGGACCGGGAGGTCGACCAGAACGACATCCGACGGCGGATCGGGATCGTGTTCCAGTCGTTCAACCTGTTCCCGCACATGACGGTGCTCCGGAACCTGACGCTCGGTCCGACGAGGGTGCTCGGACGTCCGTCGCACCAGGCGGAAGAAGAGGCGCGCACGCTGCTCCGCCGCTTCGGCCTCGAGGACAAGGCGCAGGAGTATCCCGATCGACTGTCCGGTGGGCAGCAGCAGCGCGTCGCGATCACGCGCGCGCTCGCGATGAACCCCGACGTGCTGCTGCTGGACGAGATCACGAGCGCTCTCGATCCCGAGCTGATCGCCGAGGTGCTCGACGTGATCCGCGACCTCGCCGCCGGCGGCATGACGATGCTGATCGCGACGCACGAGATGGGGTTCGCGCGCGATGTCGCGAGCCGCGTCTGCTTCCTCGACGAGGGCCGGATCCTCGAGGAGGGCCCACCGAGCGAGATCTTCACGACCCCGCGCGAGGAACGGACGAGGCGGTTCCTCGACCGGATCATCGCGGCCGGTCGGATGTGAGCACGATCCGCTCCGGCGCGGGGTTGCGCGAGGCGTAGACTCCGGCCGTGGTGGACGAGGAGTCGCCGTGGAAGGGTCTCCCGCCGGCGCCGCCGGGCGTCCCGGACCAGTCGCCGAAGCCGCCCGCCGCTCCGCCGACGCGGCGTCCCACCGACGATCCGTGGGCGAGACCGTCCGGATGGCAGCCGCCCCTGCCGCGCCGGTCGACCGGCGGGCCAGGGGGATCCCTCGACGGAGCGCCGACGATCGTGAAGCTGCTCGTCGGGCTCGTGGCGTTCGTCATGCTGTCGACGTGCATCGGCGTCCTCCCGAACGCCGTGCCGGACCTGGAGGGGAACGACGGCGCCTCCACGCCCGTGTCGGGTCCCGACCCCAGCGACGTGCCGGCGACCGTCCGGCCGTTCCGGCTCCTGCGTGACGGACCGGCCGACGGCGGTCCGGCCGGTTGGTTCCGGTACGTCGCCGCCGACGGATCGTTCTCCGCGATCGGTCCCGGTCGCCCCGACCAACGAGACACGCGCCGCGGCTCGGTCTCGACCTTCCGCTCGTCCGGCATCGAGCTCGTCGTCGAGGTCGCGGTGTCCCGGAACCTGCAGGCTGCGCCGGCTCGTGCCCGGCTGGAGCGCTCCTCGGCGTTCCTCCTCCACGACCTCGGCGCGATCGAGCAAGCGCGGCGGTGGACACGAGAGGGCGACGTCGTCGTCCTGGACGTCGAGGCTCGTGGAGCGGAGATGAAGTTCCGGATCCGGAGCTTCGTCGCGGAGCGGCGGCAGCTGACGGCGTGGGCGTCGTGGACGGGAACCCTCGCCGCCGCCGATGCCGACGCCGTCTCGTCGTTCCTGGCCGGCGTCCGCGTCGGCACGGCGCCCTGACGGCAGCGGCCGCCCGCCCGCCGCCCGTCGGGGGGCTGACCGCCCGCGCCCGACCCGTTGTCGCCGGGTGGACCTACACTTCCGACGTGCCCCCGTTCCGCGTGGTGTCCGACCTCCAGCTGTCCGGCGATCAGCCGTCGGCGGTCGACGGCATCGTCGACGGGGTGAAGGCCGGCGAGCCGCACGTCACGCTCCTCGGCGCCACCGGCACCGGCAAGACGTTCACGATCGCGCACGCCGTCGAGCGCCTGCAGCGTCCGGCGCTCGTGATCGCGCCGAACAAGTCGCTCGCCGCTCAGCTCGCGAACGAGTTCCGCGAGGTATTCCCCGAGAACGCCGTCGAGTACTTCGTCAGCTACTACGACTACTACCAACCCGAGGCGTACATCCCGTCGACCGACACGTACATCGAGAAGGATTCGTCGATCAACGAAGAGATCGAGCGGCTGCGACACTCCGCCACGGCGGCGCTCCTGAGCCGGCGTGACGTCCTGATCGTCGCGAGCGTCTCGTGCATCTACGGGCTCGGATCGCCCGAGGAGTACGAGGGACAGCTCCTGCGCCTGTACCGCGGGACCGAGGTGCCGCTCGAGTTCGCGACGCAGCGGCTCGTCGACATCCAGTACCAGCGCAACCAGATGAGCCGAGCGCGGGGCACCTTCCGGCTGCAGGGCGACACGCTCGAGGTGTTCCCGCCGTACGAGCAGGCGGGGTACCGGGTCGAGTGGTGGGGCGACACCGTCGAACGGATCTCGATGTTCGACCCGACCACCGGCGAGGTCGTGAACGACCAGATCGTCGACCAGACGGTGTTCCCGGCGTCGCACTACGTCGCGAGCGAGGACCGAATGCATCGCGCGGTCGTCACGATCGAGGAGGAGCTCCAGCAGCGCCTCGCCGAGCTCGAGCGGCAGGGCAAGCTCCTCGAGGCCGAGCGTCTCCGGATGCGAACGAACTACGACCTCGAGATGCTGCGTGAGGTGGGCTTCTGCAGCGGGATCGAGAACTATTCGCGACACATCGACGGGCGTGCGCCCGGCACGGCGCCGTACACGCTGCTCGACTACTTCCCCGACGACTACCTCGTCGTGATCGACGAGTCGCACGTGACCGTGCCGCAGCTCCACGGCATGTACGAGGGCGACATGTCGCGCAAGAGCACGCTCGTCGAGCACGGCTTCCGGTTGCCGAGCGCGGTCGACAACCGCCCGCTCCGCTTCGACGAGTTCGTCGAACGTGTCGACCAGGTCGTGTTCATGAGCGCCACGCCGGGTCCGTACGAGCTCCGCGTGACGCCGAAGGAGCGCATCGTCGAGCAGATCGTCCGGCCCACCGGCCTCATCGACCCCGAGGTCGAGATCCGTCCCACGAAGGGACAGGTCGATGATCTGATGGAGGAGATCCGCAAGCGTGCCGAGGCCGACCAACGGATCCTCGTGACGACGCTCACGAAGAAGATGGCCGAGGACCTGACCGACTACCTCGTCGAGATGGGGATCCGCGTCCGCTACCTCCACTCCGAGGTCGACACGATCCAGCGGATCGAGATCATCCGTGACCTGCGGCTCGGCGAGTTCGACGTGCTCGTCGGCATCAACCTCCTGCGCGAGGGGCTCGACCTGCCCGAGGTGTCGCTCGTCGCGATCCTCGACGCCGACAAGGAGGGCTTCCTCCGGTCCGAGACGTCGCTGATCCAGACGATCGGGCGCGCGGCGCGGAACGTCGACGGCACCGTGCTGATGTACGCAGACTCCGTGACCGACTCGATGCGCGCGGCGATCGGCGAGACCCAACGCCGTCGCAGGATCCAGTTGGACTACAACCGCGAGCACGGGATCGATCCGCAGACGATCCGCAAGGCCGTCTCCGACATCCTCCTCACGCTCCGGCAGGAAACCGCACCGACCACACCGAAGAAGCAGCGGCTGCGCAAGAAGGTCGACGCCGACCTGCCGCCGTCCGAGCTCGAGCGGCTGATCCAGCAGCTCGAGGAGGAGATGCACGACGCCGCGAAAGAGCTCCGGTTCGAGTACGCGGCCCGGCTCCGCGACGAGGTGCACGAGCTCCGCAAGGAGCTCCGTCAGCTGAAGGAAGCCGGCGTCACCGCGTAGCGCGCTCGAACCCCTTCGGCCTGGGCCGAAGGGGAGTCAGTCCTCGGCGTGTTCCTCGAGGTAGTCGACGTACATCGGACGGAGCGCTTCGCCGAGCTCTCCTTCGTCGGCGTCGAAGAAGTCGTTGATCAGCGCGAGCGGGCGCAGGATGTCGATCTTGCTGCGCTCCTGGTCTCCGATCGCGGCCTCGGCGACGGGCAACGCCTTCAGCAGCTCCCACAGGAAGCCGGCGTCGGTGCGATCGCGTGCCAGTTGCAGCGCACGGTCGTGCAGCTCCTTCGTCGGGAGTCGCTCGAGCTCGTGACGGGTCGGCATCGCGCGCGAGCCTATCGCAGGACCGACCACAGGAGGCCGCCCACCGCGCTGATCGCCACGATCCACGGAACGGGAACCGTGTACCGCCACATCGCCACGAACGCCGCGATCGCGACGACGGCCGCGAACGGTTCCACCGAGCTCCAGACCGGCCACGGCACCCCGTGGCCGAGCGGCGCGACGGACGACACGTCGGTGAACACGACCGCGGCCGCGAACGTGAGCGCGAGACTGCCGATCACACCCACGACGCTTGCGGTCACCATCGAGAAGGCGCCGCGCACGCGCTGGTTCCCGCGCATCCGCTCGACGTACGGCGCCCCGAGGAAGATCCACAGGAACGACGGCGCGAACGTCGCCCACACGGTGACGAGCGCGCCGAGCAGGCCCGCGACGAACGGCGGCAGCGAGCCGGGATCCCGGTAGGCCGCGAGGAACCCCAGGAACTGCACGACCATGATCAGCGGTCCCGGCGTCGATTCCGCGAGCCCGAGCCCCGCCACGACGTCGGCGGTCGCGACGCTGAACCGCGATACCACCTCGTGGCCGACGTACGCCAGCACGGCGTACGCCCCGCCGAAGGTGATGACCGCCACCTGGCTGAAGAACAGCCCCTCCTGCGAGTAGACGGACCCGAGGCCCGTGACGGCGACGACGATCGCGATGGGCCCGAGCCACGCGAGCAGCCCGATGGCGAGCACCCGGAGCGCTCGACGGCCGGACGCGTGCAGATGCGCCTGCGACGCGGCGGCATCGGCGGCGCCCGCGTCGGCGCCGTCGCGCTCGGCGGGCGGGAGTGACGCCGGCGCCAACCGAGCGAGCGCGAGTCCGGCGAGGCCCGCGCCGAGCACGACGAACGGGAACGGCACGCCCACGAGGAAGATCGCGACGAAGGCCATCGCCGCGACCGTCCAGGCGGCAGGAGACCGCAAGGCGCGGCGTCCGATCTGGATCGTGGCCGCCGCGACGATCCCGACGACCGCTGCCGACAACCCGTCGAAGACCCCGGCGATCCAGCCGACGTCGCCGTGCGCGGCGTACGTCCAGCTCAGGGCGAGGAGCAACGCGAAGGCCGGCACCACGAAGGCGGTCCCGGCGATCAGCCCGCCGGGCGTTCCGTGGAGGAGCCAGCCGATGTAGATGGCGAGCTGCTGCGCCTCCGGTCCCGGCAGGACCATGCAGTAGGACAGCGCGTGCAGGAACCGGTCCTCGCGGATCCAGCGCCGGCGTTCGACCAGCTCGTCGTGCATGATCGCGATCTGGCCGGTCGGGCCGCCGAAGTTGATGAAGCCGAGCTTCACCCAGAACCGGACCGCCTCGCCGAAACCGACGCCCGTCGGCCCCGTCGCGGCGGGTCCCGACGGCTCGGCGGCCCCGCTCACGGCCGGAGGATAGCGGCGTCGGGGTTGTCCGAGGACGCCGATACACTCGACGTCCGTGGGCACCGACTCCCTCGTCATCCACGGCGCCCGTGAGCACAACCTCAAGAACGTCACGCTCGAGCTTCCGCGCGACAAGCTGATCGTGTTCACGGGCCTCTCCGGCTCCGGCAAGTCGTCGCTGGCCTTCGACACGATCTACGCCGAAGGCCAGCGCCGCTACGTGGAGTCGCTGTCGGCGTACGCGCGGCAGTTCCTGGGGCAGATGGAGAAGCCCGACGTCGACTTCATCGAGGGCCTCAGCCCCGCGATCTCGATCGACCAGAAGTCCACGAGCCGCAACCCCCGCTCGACCGTCGGCACGATCACCGAGATCTACGACTACCTCAGGGTCCTGTACGCCCGCGTCGGCCACCCGCACTGCCCGAGCTGTGGGCGACCGATCGGACGGCAGACCCCGGAGCAGATCGTCGACCAGGTGCTCGAGCTGCCCGAGGGAACCCGGTTCCAGGTGCTGGCCCCGATCGTCCGGGGCCGCAAGGGGGAGTACGGGAAGCTCCTCGAGGATCTCGCGCGCAAGGGCTTCCCTCGCGCGCGGATCGACGGCGAGGTCCGCGATCTCTCCGAGCCGATCCGCCTGCCGAAGACCTTCAAGCACACGATCGAGGTCGTGGTCGACCGGCTCGTCGCGAAGCCCGACATCCGGCGCCGCGTCGCCGACTCGATCGAGACCGCCCTCGAGCTGGCGGAGGGGATCGCCTCGATCGCCGTCGTGACGAGCGAGGGCCACGAAGAGGTCCAGACCTTCTCGCAGAAGCTCGCCTGCACCTTCGACGGCATCTCGTTCGACGAGCTCGCCCCGCGGAACTTCTCCTTCAACTCGCCGTACGGGGCGTGCCCGACCTGCGACGGCCTCGGCACCCGCCTCGAGGTCGACCCGGAGCTCGTCGTGCCGGACCCCGACCTGTCCGTGAACGAGGGCGCGATCGCGCCGTGGGCGAGCTCGAGCCTCGAGTACTGGTACCGCGTCCTCGAGGCCGTCGCCGACGCGAACGGCTTCTCCCTCGACGTGCCGTGGAAGAAGCTCCCGAAGGGCGCGCGCGAGGTGCTGCTGTACGGCTCCGACGGCTCGATCCACGTGCGCTACAAGAACCGCTACGGCCGCCAGCGCTCGTACTGGACGACCTACGAAGGCGTGCTGCCGAACATCGAGCGTCGCCACCTCGAGACCGACTCCGACAGCGCGCGGGAGAAGCTCGAGCAGTTCATGCGCGAGATCCCGTGCCGTTCGTGCAAGGGCGCGCGCCTGAAGCCGGAATCGCTCGCCGTGACGGTCGGCGGCATCAACATCGCGCAGCTCACGGACCGCTCGATCCGCGACACGCTCGCGTTCGTCGACACGGTCGATCTCTCCGAACGCGAGCACATGATCGCGGAGCGTCTGCTGAAGGAGATCCGCGCGCGACTGGGGTTCCTCGTCGACGTCGGTCTCGACTACCTCACGCTCGGGCGCGCCGCCGGCACCCTCGCCGGAGGAGAGGCGCAGCGCATCCGCCTGGCGACGCAGATCGGAAGCGGCCTCGTCGGCGTCCTCTACATCCTCGATGAGCCGTCGATCGGCCTCCACCAGCGCGACAACCGGCGGCTGATCGACACGCTCGTGCGGTTGCGCGACCTCGGGAACACGTTGATCGTCGTCGAGCACGACGAGGCGACGATCCTCGAGGCCGACCACATCGTCGACATCGGTCCCGCCGCCGGCGCCCACGGCGGCGAGATCGTCTACTCGGGCGATCTGAAGGGGCTCCTCGAGTGCGAGCCGTCGATGACGGGTGCGTTCCTGTCGGGCCGGCGCACCGTTCCGGTGCCGGGCACCCGGCGCCAGCCGACCGGACGCTGGCTGAAGCTGCAGGGCGTGCGCGAGCACAACCTCAAGGGCGTCAGCGTCGACATCCCGCTGGGGCTGTTCGTCTGCGTCACCGGCGTGAGCGGTTCGGGCAAGTCGACGCTCGTGCAGGACGTGCTGCTCCGGGTCCTCGCCCAGAAGCTCTACCGGTCGCGGCTCCTCCCGGGCAAGCACAAGAAGCTCGTCGGCTGGGAGCAGGTCGACAAGGTCATCGACATCGACCAATCGCCGATCGGACGCACGCCGCGCTCGAACCCGGCGACGTACACGGGCGTGTTCGACCACATCCGCAAGCTCTACGCCCAGGTCCCCGAGGCGCGCCTCCGCGGGTACCTGCCGGGCCGTTTCTCGTTCAACGTGCGCGGCGGCCGGTGCGAGAACTGCGCCGGCGACGGCCAGATCAAGATCGAGATGCACTTCCTTCCCGACGTCTACGTGACCTGCGAGGTCTGCAAGGGGCACCGCTACAACCGCGAGACGCTCGAGGTGCGGTACAAGGGCCGCTCGATCGCCGACGTCCTCGAGATGAGCATCGAGGAGGCGCTCGCGTTCTTCGAGCACATCCCGCCGATCAAGCGCCACCTGCAGACGCTGTCCGACGTCGGCCTGGGCTACGTGAAGCTCGGCCAGCCGGCGCCGACGCTGTCGGGCGGCGAGGCCCAGCGGATCAAGCTGTCGTCGGAGCTGCACAAGCGGGCGACCGGCAACACCCTCTACGTGCTCGACGAACCGACCACCGGTCTCCACTTCGAGGACGTCCGGAAGCTCCTCCAGGTCCTGCAACGCCTCGTCGACACGGGGAACACCGTGCTCGTGATCGAGCACAACCTCGACGTGATCAAGACGGCCGACCACCTGATCGACCTCGGCCCCGAGGGAGGCGACGGCGGCGGCGAGGTCGTCGCCGTCGGAACGCCGGAGCAGGTCGCGTCGAACGCCGGATCGCATACGGGGCGGTTCCTCGGCGAGGTGCTCGGAACGCTGCCGGTCGCCGCGGGCGACGTCTGACCCGGTGATGACCGGCCGATCCGCACGGCTTGCTAGTATCCGCGCCGACGTGTCCAGGCGCCTCCTGATCCTCGCTGCCTTCGTCGGCCTGATGGCCGCCTCGTGCGCGGATCTCCCCGAGCCCGAGATCTCGTTCGGCGAGGGTGTGCGGTTCGTTCCGATGGTCGCCGACGCCACCGACAACGTCGGGCTCGGCAACGACGTGGCCGTCGACCCCGACGGGAACCCGTACGTCAGCTACTTCGGCTTCCCGTCCGAACAGGGCAGCGTGGCGGCGACGCGGCCGATCAACTCCGCGTTCCTCCCCGCCGTCCAACTCACCACGGTCGTCGACGGGATCTTCGTCCGAGGTGCGGCGGCGCAGGTCCAGGACCCGCCGAGCAGCGCGTACGTCGTCCCGTTCGGTCCCGAGGCGCTCGAGAGCCTCGAGGAGCTGACGCCGGAGAACGCCAACGGCACGTCCGTGACGGTCGACCCCAGCGGCCAGCGACACGTCGCGTGGTCGGGCGGCGACGGCGTCTGGTACGCCGGAGCGCAGGCCGAGGGCTCGTTCGCCGCCAGCCAGGTCGACGTGGCCGAGGACGCGGTGGCGCAGGCGGGACCGATCGGGCCGCCGTCGGTGGTCATCGATGCCGAGGGCGAACCGTGGGTGTCGTACCAGGCCGTGACCGCGGGCGGCGTCGAGGTCCGGGTGGCGACGCCCGACGTCGACGGCTGGTCCACGCAGGTCGCGGCGACCACCGATCTCTGCAACGGGTGCCCCGCGCCCGGCGCGGCACCTCTGATCGTGCTCGACGGTGCGCCCGTCGTGCTGTTCTCCGACCCGGTCGCCGGCGAGGTCTCGCGGGCCGCCCTCACGGGCAACCGATGGGTCGTGTCGACCGCCGTGGCCGGCGCCGACGCGACGGGGCTCGCCGCGGGGTCCGACGGCGAGACCGCCGTC
>DATHTO010000092.1:0-21692 GCA_035463115.1 Actinomycetota bacterium
CGCGACCGCGGCGATGGTCGGCGACCGCCTCGACTACGACATCCGGCCGGCGAAGGCCGCCGGGATGCGCTCGATCTGGCTGCTGCGAGGTGAGGCGCCCGACGATCCCACCCCCGCGCAGCTCGCGGAACCCGACGCCGCGATCGGCGACCTCCGGGAGCTCCCCGCGGCGCTCGGCGCCCTCGCAGACGCCTCGGGCGCGACGGATCGCCGCCACCCCACGCGTTGACCCGAGAAGGAGGGGCACCGATGGGCGCACGGATCCTCATCGTCGGCGGAGGCTACGTCGGCATGTACACCGCCCTGCGGCTCGAACGGCGCCTCGGCCGTGAGCACGCGATCACGCTGGTCACACCCGAGAACTTCCTGCTGTACCAGCCGTTCCTGCCGGAGGTCGCCGGCGGCACGATCGACCCACGGGCGGTCGTCGTTCCGCTGCGACGCGTGCTCGAGCGCACCGATCTCACGATCGGGGAGGTCGAGCGGATCGATCATGACCGGAAGACCGCCGTCGTCCGGCTCGCCGGCGACGAGCGGCGCGAGGTCGCCTACGACCACGTCGTGATCGGGCCCGGATCGTTCTCCCGCGTGCTGCCGATCCCCGGCCTCGCGGAGCACGCCGTCGGGTTCAAGACCGTTTCTGAGGCGATCTATCTCCGCAACCGCGTGCTGTCGCAGATGGACAAGGCCGACGAACTGGCGGATCCGCGGGCTCGCTTCGCCGCGCTCACGTTCGTGTTCGTCGGCGCGGGCTACGCGGGCATCGAGGCGCTCGGGGAACTCGAGGATCTCGCGCGCGAGGCGCTCGAGCTGTATCCGGCCCTGTCGGAACACGACATGCGCTGGATCATGGTCGAGGCACGTGACGCGATCCTCCCGGAGCTCGGCCCGTCGCTCGCGACCTACGCTCGCGACCGGCTCGAGCACCGCGGCATCGAGATCCGCACCGGCACCCGCCTCGAGTCGATCGAGGGCGGGGTCGTCCGGCTCTCCGACGGCCAGGAGTTCCGTGCGGAGACCGTCGTATGGACCGCCGGCGTGAAGCCGTCACCGCTCGCGCGTCGTTCCGGTCTCCCCGTCGACGAGCACGATCGGTTGCGCGTCGACGCGTTCCTGCGCGTCGTCGAGCGGCCCGGTGCGTGGGGAGCCGGCGACGTCGCGGCCGTCCCCGACGAGGCGACCGGAGGCCTGGCGCCGCCGACCGCGCAGCACGCCCTGCGGCAGGCGCGTCGGCTCGGGGACAACCTCGCGACGACGATCCAGGCTGGGGACGACGCGCAGCTGAAGCCGTTCCGATGGAAACACAAGGGGAGCGTCGCCTCGCTCGGTCACTACAAGGGCGTGGCGAACCCGCTGGGCGTCCGGATCCGCGGCTTCCCGGCGTGGTTCCTGCATCGCACGTACCACCTGCTGTACATGCCGACGTGGGGCCGTCGCGTGCGGATCGCGATGGACTGGACCGTCGCGCTGCTGTTCCCGCGCGACATCGCGCAGCTCGGTTCGCTCGAGCGGCCGAGGGACGCCTTCGCCCGCTCGTTCGAGCGAGCGTCCGACGGCTAGCTGCTCATCCGGCGCTGTCGCTGGAGCTCGCTCGCCGCCCGGAGCGCCTTGGTGCTGCGCTCGATGTCGGGCATCTCGTGACCGCCGCTGAGCTCCTCGGCCGCCCAGCGCGTGAGATCGCGGATCGACACGATGCCGACGACCTTGCCGTGGTCGACGACGGGCAGGTGACGGATGTTCATCGACGCCATCCGGTCGGCGACCTCGGAGATGTCGGTCTTGGGGTCGCACGTCTCGAGGTGCCGGCGCGTCATCCCGTGCGCCACCTGGACGGACTGCGGATCGCCGCCCGCGGCGACGAGGTTCACGATGTCACGCTCGGTGACGATGCCCGACAGCGCGCCGTCGCCGTTCAGGACCACGACCGACGAGATCCCGTTCGATCGCATCAGCTTCGCGACGTCGGCGAACGTGTCCTCGGCGTCGGCGCTCTTCACGTCGGTATGCATGATGTCCGCGACCTGCATCGGGCCTCCTGAGGTTCGTCGTGCCCGTTCGCCCCCCAGCGAGCGTGGCCACCGAGCCGCAGCCTATCGCGGAGCCTGGGCTTGACGCATCGGCCGCACGGCGCATCGCGATCTGGCTCGACGCGGGCCGACGGACGTGGCAACCTAACGCGCCGTGGGACGAGCCGAGAACCGCGGCATGCGCCGACCGCGCATCGGGGACCGCCGGCGCCGCGGGCCGAGATGACGGACCGAGGACCGGACGACGACGTCCGGCGCGCGGCAGGCCCTCGGGGGCGCTACGAGCTCGTCCGCCCGGTGGGCGCGAATCGCTTCGCGAGCCTCTGGCGTGGCGAGGACACCGAGTCGGGTGAGCCCGTGCTCGTCGAGGTGATCCGCTCCGCGCCACCCCCCGATCCCGGCGACGCGAAGTTCCTCCGGGACCTGATGGCGGCGACGCAGGATCTCCCGAGGCATCCAGGGCTCCTCGCCGTCCGCTCGATCCATGCGCCCGAGCCGGTCGGCCGGCTCGCCGTCGCGTCGCGCGCCGCGGCGCGCGCCCGAGCCCGGCGCGGCGTCGAGGAACAGCGGTGGCTCCTGGTGCTCGATGCGTTCGACGGATCGACGCTCGACCACCGCGCGGTGTTCGGCGCTCTTTCGTCGGCGGCGATCTGCGCGATCGCCGCGAGGGTCGGCGAGGCGCTCGGAGCCCTCCACGCCGCCGGCATCGCACACGGCTCCGTATCGGCGACGTCGGTGCTCGTCGGCGACAACGGGGACGTCCGTCTGATCGACGCGATCGTCGGCTCGTGGTGGAACCTGCGCACGACGTCCGCGACCGGGGCCGATCGTCGTCGCGACGACGTCGTGGCGCTCGCACGAGCGGTCGGCGACCTCCTGTCGCCCGTCGCGGTTCCGCTCCCGCTGCGGCCGGTCCTGCGATCGCCGGACCCGCCGCTCGACGAGCTCGTCGCCCGCTTGCGCGAGGCGGGAGCGTCGGTGATGGCGGGAGCGGACGCCGTCCCGTTCCCGCCGGTCCCCGCGGGTCGCGACGCCGGCACGAAGGTCGACGTGGGCGATCGTGCCGACACCGCGCTGGACGACCGTGCGGACGACCCCGAGGTCGACGACCGCGCGCAGCGGCTCCGCGAGGCCCGCCGTCGGGAACGGGAGCGGGTAGAGGCCTTCCGCCGACGGGCGGCGGAGCGAGCCCGCGCCGACGCCGACGCGCGTGCAAGGGCCGAGCGTCGGCGAGCGGCCGATCTCGAGGCGCGCCGGCTCGAGCAGGACCGACGCAAGGCGGCCGAAGCCGCCGAGCTCCGGCGCCAGCGAGGGGAAGACGCTCCACGCCCGGAACCGGGTGCAGCCGGGTCGGATCGGACCGGCTCCGGGCCGGCAGGGCGCAGACCGGGGGGATCGCCGTCACGGCCGGTCGAGGTCGTCGTGGTCCCCGACGCAGAGCCCGTGCCCGTGCCCGAGCCCGAGGAGCACGCGCACGCGATCGTGGCGGCGGTCGATCGTCCGACGCCGGCCGCGAGCGCCGCGCCGCCGGTCGTGGAGCTTCCCGAACGGCCACCGATCGCGACGGCGCGTTCGAGCTCGAGCTTCGACCCACCGCTGCCGATGCCCACGTCGTTGCCGACGCCCACGTCGCTGCCGACGCCCACGTCGCTGCAGCGACGCGTCGAGGGCCGTCCGCGGGCCGAGACCTGGAAGCCCGACGACGAGCTCGAGCCGGCGCTCTGGATGAAGATCGCCGGCGTCGTCGCGTCCCTCGCGATGTTCGCGGCGATCGCTGCGGCCGTGTACTACTTCGTGCAGACGTCCTGAGCCGTCGGCTCAGTGATCGCTCGCGCTCGAGAAGTGGAACGCGTCGATCTTCAGCGCCGGCACGAGCGACGCGCTGAAGAAGAACTCGCTGCAGAGCTCGGCCTCGCGGCCGATCATCGAGACGGACCGCAGCGCACCGATCGCGGACTGCGTGAACCGGAGGTTCCGCACCGGCGTCGTGACCTCACCGTTCTCGATCAGGAAGAGCCCGTCGCGGGTCATGCCGGTGAGCGTCGACTCGACGGGGTTCACGACGTTCGCGTAGTGGAACCGCGTCACGAGCAACCCGCGCTCGGTGCTCTCGATCATCTCGTTCCGCGTCGCGTCGCCCGTCGCCATGCGCAGGTTCAGCGGGAAGGGGCCTTCCGGGTTCGGCGGCGGGAGCCCGTGTCCGGTCGATCCCGATGCGCGCTCCGCCTGGTGGGCCGTCCGCCGGTCGTACACGGCGTCGACGAAGACGCCGTCGCGGATCAGCTCGACCTTGCGCCGCGGCGTGCCTTCGAAGTCGAAACCGACGCCGATCGTGTCCGGATCCGTCGCGTCGTCCCAGATCGAGACGCCGGGCGCGCCCACGGGGGTGCCGGCCTTCCCGCTGAAGCACGACCGGCCCTCGATGTACTCGCGGCCCGCGAACCCGATCCAGGCGAGGAACCCGACGATCGTCGCCGTGGCGGCGGGCTCCAGCACGACGGTGTAGATGCCCGGTTCGATCGGGCGGGGGTTCCGCGAACGCACGGAGAGCCCGGCCGCGCGGGCGCCGACCGCCTCGCCGTCGATCGCGTCGGCGCGCCCGGCGGCGGTCTCGGCGAAGCCGTCGCCGCCGGAGCCGCTGACCACCGCCGTGAGCGTCGCCTGCGTCCATGGCGCCCAGCACGTCTGGCCTTCGGTGTTCGCGTACGCCACCTCGGCGGTGCGCGTCTCGTACGCGCCGGCCGCCACGGCGTCGGAGGGGCACCGGCCGACGAGCGCCGCGACCGCCTCGGCGCGCGTCTCCGGATCGGCGGCCGCCGTCGCGTCGTCGAACCGGTCGACCTGCGGATACGCGGCCTTCGGCGCGAGCCCGGGCCACGACGGGTCCGGACCGGCCACGTCGGCGAGCTCCTTCGCGCTGCGCGCCGCTTCGGCTGCTCCTTCGGGGGTGAACGCGTTCGTCGCGACGACGCCGAGTCGGCCGTCGCGCACGACACGGACCCGGATCCCGATGTCCTCGCTCGCGGTGGACTGGTGGATCTCGCTGTTCGCGAACCGGGTGAGGCCGCTCCACTCGTGGATCGCCAGGACCTCGACCCCGTCGACGCCCTCGAGGGACAGCGCCGCCTCGGCGACCTGCCGGAACGCGTCCTCACCGATGAGCTCGGGCATCAGCCGCGAACCCCGACCTGCACGCCCCGGAACCGCGCCGGCGCCGCGCCGTGGCCGACGCGAGCGGTCTGGCCGGGCTGACCCTTGCCGCAGTTCGGCGTTCCGTAGACGACGAACGACGCCGGGCCGCCCACCGCGTCGCACGAGCCCCAGAACTCCGGCGTGATGCCCGCGTAGTTCGGGTTCTTGTAGAGGTCGGTCAGCTTCCCGCCCTCGATCCTGCGCGCGTACTCGCACCCGAACTGGAAGTTGATCCGGTGGTCGTCGATCGACCACGACGTGTTCGTCGACATGAAGATCCCGTCGGCGGTGTCGCCGACGATCTCGTCGAGCGTTCCCTCCCGCGGCTCGATCGAGATGTTCGTCATCCGGATCAGCGGCAGGTGCGTCCATCCGTCGGCGCGCGCGGTGGCGTTCGACGCCGCGCCGATCGTCGGCGCGGTCTCCCGGTTCGTGAGGAACCCGGCGAGGATGCCGTCCTCGATCAGCGGTGTGCGCTGGGCCGGCACGCCTTCGTCGTCGTATCCGAACGTGCCGAGGCCTTCCGGGAGCGTCGCGTCGGCGACGATCGTGACGAGGGGGCTCGCGTACCGGAGGTGTCCGAGGTCGTCGGGCGTGAGGAACGACCCTCCCGCGAACGCGAGCTCCATGCCCAGCACGCGGTCGAGCTCGGTGGGGTGCCCGACCGATTCGTGGATCTGGAGCTCCATCTGGTTCGCGTCCAGGACGAGCGTCGTCAGGGTGCTCGGGCATCCCGGCGCGTGCAGCAGCTCCACGGCCTCGCGGCCCACGCGCTCCGCCTCGCCCGGGAGGTCGAGCGCCTCGATGTGCTCCCATCCCGCCGCACGATGATGCCCGCGGAACGAATCCGGATACGACCGGCGCTGCACGTCGTCGTCCCCGACGGCGGTCGCGGCGAGCCCCGCGCCGGCGTTCGTGATCGTCTGGTCGATCGCGGCGCCGTCGGAGCTCGCGAACGCGGTCGTCCGACGGAACAGATCGAGGAAGGCCTCGGCGTAGGTCACGCCTGGCTGCGCCCGCGCGATGCCCGTCGCCCGCTGCAACAGATCGATCTTCTCGTCGAGCGGCACGGAGAAGGGGTCGCGCCCGACCGGCGTCGCCCACGCGTCGCGGACCGGCTCGACGGGCGAGAGGCGCACGGCGTCGCCGGGCAGCCTCGCAGCCGCATGCGCGATCCGCACGGCGAGCGCCGCCGTCGCCTCGATGTCGCCCTCGTCGAGACGGGCGGTCGCCGCGAAGCCCCACCGCCCGCCGACGAGCACACGGATGCCGATCCCCGTCGACGTCGAGCGGTCGACGCCTTCCATCGCACCGTCGCGGACGGTGATCGCCTCGGTCTCGTCGGTGCCGACGCGGGCGTCGGCGACGTCGGCGCCGGCGCGTCGAGCGGCCTCGACGGCCTGCTGCGCGATCTCGAGCACGGCGCGCATCCTACCGGGCGAGCTCAGCCGGCCGGGGCGCGGCTGGGTCGCGGACGTCGCCGCGTGCGAAGCTACCGCGTCATCCGACCCCGACCGCACAGGAGACGAGCCATGGCGGTGCGCCGCGCCGACGACCATCCGCAGTTCGAGCTCGGAGGCAACACCATCACGAGCCTCGCGTCGCCGGCGATCGGCGCCGACGAGAGCGTCCTGTTCCGGATCGAGGTTCCGCCGGGGGGTGGGCTGCCGAAGCACCGTCACGATCACCTCGACGTCTTCACGGTGGAGCGCGGTTCCGGCACGATCCGCATCGACGACGAGCCGACGATGGTCTCGATGGGGGACGTCGTCGTCGTCCCGACGGGTGCGTGGCACGTCTTCGTCGCGGGAGACAACGGCGCGTCGATCGTCGCGACGATGCTCGCGGGCACGAAGCTGATCCGTGAGGACGGTTCCGAGTCCGTGCCGCCGTGGGTGAGCTGAGGTGCCGACGACGTACGTCGCCAACGTCACGCTGTTCGACGGACGGAGGATCCGCGCGCGCCAGGGGGTGCTGATCGAGGGCGACCGCATCGGCTGGGTCGGCCCGCACGCCAGGGCCCCGCGGAGCGCGTCGGGGGCCGACGATCACGTCGCCGGGACCGGCCGCACGCTGACGCCGGGCCTGATCGACTGCCACGTCCATCTCGGCTTCGACGGCTCGTCCGACTTCGCGGCCGAGGGGCGAACGCTCGACGCCGCGACCGGCGCCATCAAGGGAAGCGTGAACGCGCAGCGACACCTGGCGTCGGGCGTCACGACGGTGCGCGACCTCGGTGGCCTCGGCATCACGCAGCTCGCGCGCGCGGTCGCGGCGGGCGTCGTCGCGGGGCCCCGCATCGTGGCGGCCGGGCGAGCGCTCACGGTCACGGGCGGGCACGGGCACGGCATCGGGTTCGCGCGTGAGGTCGACGGCGCCGACGCGATCCGTCGCGCGGTGCGTGAAGAGGTCCGGAGCGGGGCGACCGCGATCAAGGTGGTGGCGACGGGCGGCGTCCTCACGCCCGGGATCGACGCGACCTTCACGGCGTTCACGCCCGAGGAGCTCGGGGCCGCGGTCGGCGAGGCGCACGCGTGGGGCCATGGCGTTGCCGCGCACGCGATCGGTGCCGAAGGCGTCACCCGAGCCGTCGAGGCGGGCTGCGACTCGATCGAGCACGGCTTCCAGCTGACGGCCGCGACGTCGCGGGCGATGAAGGAGCGGGGGACGTTCCGATCGCCGACGCTCTCGGCGCTGCTCGGCATCGTCGAGAACGCCGACACCGTTCCCGCGTACGCCGTCGAGAAGGCGACGGCCCTGCTGGGCGACGCCGAGGCATCGCATCGTCGAGCGATCCGCGCGGGCGTCCGGCACGTGTGCGGAACCGACGCCGGCACGCCGTTCAACCCGCACGGCAACGCCCCGAACGAACTCGTCGCGATGGTGGAGTGGGGGATGCGGCCGCTCGACGCGATGATCGCCGCCACCGCGCACGGCGCCGAGCTCGTGCGGCTCCCGGACATCGGCACGGTCGAGCCGGGGAAGGTGGCCGATCTCGTCCTTTACGACGCGAACCCGGTCGACGACATCCGCGCCGTTCTCAGCCCACGGGCCGTGTGGCGCGGCGTGGACGGGGAAGGCTGAACCGATGCTGCCGCTGCGCGACGCGAACCCACGGCTCAAGGTCCCGGTCGTCACGCTGCTGCTGATCGGCCTCAACGTGGCGGCGTTCCTGCTCTGGCAACCGACGCTGCGTGGGGGCGACGACGCGGAGTTCGAGCAGCAGACCTTCTTCTGGTGCCACGGCCTGATCCCGTTCGAGGTCGCCCACGGCCAGCCGCTGGCCCGCAGCGGCCGCGAAGGCGCGCGCGCGATCGAGAACGACTACGCCCAGCTGGGCGGCCCGCAGATCGCGGGCGAAGAGCTCCAGGCCTATCTCGCCGACGAGTGCCCCGACAAGAGCCCGTGGCTGTCGGTCTTCACGTCGATGTTCCTGCACGGTGGATGGCTCCACATCATCGGGAACATGCTGTTCCTGTGGGTGTTCGGCGACAACGTCGAGGACCGGCTCGGCAAGATCGGGTTCGTGCTCTTCTACCTCGCGGGTGGCGTCGCGGCGGGCGCGCTCCAGTTCGTGTTCGCGCCCGATTCCACGATCCCGAACGTCGGGGCGTCGGGGGCGGTCGCCGCGGTGCTCGGCGCGTACCTGTTCCTGTATCCGCGCGCACGCGTGCTCACGGGCGTGGCGCTGATCTTCCTCTGGACGCTCGTCGAGCTGCCGGCGATCGTCGTCCTCGGGTTCTGGTTCGTGCTGCAGCTGTTCTCCGGGTTCGCCGGTCTCGGCGCCGAGGTGAACAGCGGCGTCGCCTACTGGGCGCACGTCGGCGGGTTCGCGTTCGGCTTCCTGTTCGCGTTGCTCGCGCTCCGACGGCGCGGGGGCACGCGCGCGATCCCCGCACGTCCCGACGGCTGGGGCTGACCTCACGGTCCGACGTCATGGCGCCTCGCGCGTGACGCGCTCGATCAGCTCCGCGCCGCGCGCGATCGCGGTGAGGTCGCGCCGATCGAGCGCGCGGAGACCGGCGGCGAGCGTTCCCACGCGCCGGCTCCGGCCACGCTGCAGCGTCCGTGAGCCCTTGGGCGTCGCGGCGACGAGCACGCCCCGCGCGTCGTCGGGGTCTGGCTGCCGCCGGACGAGACCGTCGCGCTCGAGCCCGTCGACGAGCCGCGAGATCGTCGGCGCGGTGACGCCCTCGGTCGCCGCCAACGCCCCGATCCCGATCGGACCGGCGTAGACGACGACCGAGAGCGCCGAGAGGCGGGGAGGGGAGATGCCGAGCGCATCGTCCTGCTCTCGGAGGCGACGCAACAGGTGCAGCGCGGCCGAGTGCAGGCGGTCGGCGACCACCTCGACCTCGTCGTCCTGTCGCGTTGGGGAAGTTCGCCTCGTCCCGCTCACCGCGGTCCCGGGTTGCGCATCGTCGGGGATGGACTTCGTTCGGATATTTGTTTAGCCTAAGCAAATAGACCCTACGTGGAGGCGAGCGCCATGGCAAGCACCGTTCGGGAGTTGTTCGACGCGATCGAGGCCGGCGACGGGGACCGCGTGCACGCGCTGCTGGCGGACGATCCCGCGCTCGCCGGCGCTCGGGACGCGTCGGGGATCTCGGCGTTGCTCCGGGCTCGCTACCGGATGGATCGCGCGCTCGTCGCCGCCGTGCGCCGGCACCTCGCCGAGCTCGACGCCCCCGAGGCGGCGGCGGTCGGTGATGTCGATCGGCTCGCGGTGCAGCTCGACGGCGATCCGTCGCTCGTCGAGGCGCGCACGCCCGACGGCTTCACGCTGCTGCACCTGGCTGCGTTCTTCGCCGGCGTCGACACCGTGCGGTTGCTGCTGGCGCGCGGCGCCGACGCCGACGCGCACGGGACCGGATGGATGACCGGAACGCCCCTCCACAGCGCCGTGAGCGCCCGCGACGCCGACGCGGTGCGCGCGCTGCTCGACGCGGGCGCCGACCCGGACGCGCGGCAGCAGGGCGGGTACACGCCCCTGCACGGTGCGGCGCACAACGGTGACGCGGCGATCGTCCGGATGCTGCTCGAGGCGGGCGCCGACCCCTCGGCAACGGACGACGACGGCAAGGACGTCCCCGCCTTCGCTGACGAGAGCGGGGATCCGGCGACGATCGCCCTCGTCGCGGACGGCTGAGCACCTGCGGGGGCGCCGGTCGCCGGGCGACTAGGCGGCGGCTTCGCGCCCTGCCCACTCCTCGAAGACGTACTCCTGCGCGACCGAGTCGCACGGGTTGCCGCGTCCGAAGACGATCCGGCCGTCGGTGATGTCGGCGACGCACCAGAAGACCGTCTTCGAGGTGGGCGTGCCGAACGCCGGGTGCTTGCAGAGCGACTGCGGCTTCGTCTCGTGATCGGCCAGCAGCTCGCGGAGTCGGTCCATCGTCAGGGATCGCGGAGGTGATGCCGCCAGCAGCTCGCGTGCCCGGTCGTACCGCGTGCGCGAGAGCGGTGCGTACTCCTCGTCGCCCTCGTACGGGATCATCCGGTCGCAGACGTAGTGGTTCGTGTGCGCGAGGTGCCCCCGGTCGTCGAGGCCGGTGATCTCGGCGTCGGTCGCGCTGCCCTCGACGTTCGCGACGCGGCCGTCGGCCGACGTCAGCACGTTGTTGTAGCTCGAGGCGCGGTCGGGGCGGAGCGCGGCCGCGACCATCTCGTCGAGCGACCGTGCGCGGATCATCTCGAGCACCTGGTGGTCGCGGGAGATGCCGATCCGCTCGTCGTTCGGGCTGAGCTCGTTCCCCGTGAGCGACAGGCCCGCGGCGTTCCACGCGACCGACAGGATCGGGATGCCGCCGAGCTGCAGCACGACGGGGTCGCCGTGGACCCGCTTCTCGAGCGCGACGATCTTCGGTTCCGCGCTCGGGCTGAGGTCGTTGTTGTGCGCGACGAGCAGGTGGCCGTCGGCGGTCGCCGCGGGGCCCGCGACGAGGTCGCTGCAGCGGCCGTCCGTCCGCGGCGAGCGCGGCTCGTACCAGATCTCCTCCATCGTGGAGGCGAAGAACCCGAGGCGGTCCACCCCGGCGCCCTCGGCGCACCCGTCGAGCTCCTCGATCAGCCACGGGAGCCGCGGCTCGGTGAACGCGCGGTACTCCGCAGCGAGGGCGAGCTGGTCGGTCTTCGAGCGACCGGCGGGGAGCTCGTCCCACGCACCCTCGACCTCGGCTCGGATGTCGTCGCGCGCCGCCTCGCCCATCTGGAGACCGACCTCGCGGTGCGTCCCCTCGACACGGATCACGGGGAGCGTCGGCGGGGGCATGCTTCGGATGGTAGCCCGTCAGCGTGTCCTCACGCGGTCAGCGCGGTGAGGAGATCGCCGTACGCCTCGACGTAGCGGTCGACGTCGGCGTCGGTGGCAGGGATCGGCATCGTGGGACCCGCGCCGGGAAGGGCCTCCCAGATCCCGCGGTTCGCGAGCCAGATCCGCATCAGGCGCGAGAGGTCCATGTCGGTGAGCGCGAACGCCTCGCTGCCGGTGTGCGGCTCGGGTCCGTACCATTGGCCCGACCGCGGGCCGAAGCGGATCGTCGTCCACGGGAGGTCCGCGTCGGCGATCGCGGCCTCGATCCCGTCGGCGAGCCTCGCGCCGAGCGCGGCGGTGTGGGCGTAAGCGTCGGGCGTCAGCACCTCGGTGAGGGCCGCGCGGGCGGCGGCGGCCGACAGCGGGTTGCCGAAGAGGGTGCCGCCGATGGCGACGTTCCGCTCGACGTCGAGCTCGTCGGCGAGGGCCGGCGTGACGCCGTACACGCCCATCGGGATGCCGCCGGCGACGGCCTTGCCGAGCGTGACGATGTCGGGGTCGAGCCCGAGGAGGCCGGTGACGCCGTGCGCGCCGATCACGTGGGAGTGCGTCTCATCGAGCGCGAGGAGGGCGCCGTGGTCGCGCGTGACGCGCCGGAGCTCGTCGTGCCATCCGGGGACCGGCTGCAGGAGATGGATCATGTTCGTCATGACCGGCTCGGTCAGCACCAGCGCGACGTCGCCGGGGGCGAGCGCGGCGGCGAGGACGTCGGGTTCGTTGAACTCGGCGATGCGGACGCGACCGGTGACGCCCTTCGCGACGCCCCGCTGGTACGGGGCGGTGACGCCGTCCTCGATCTCGACGACGCCCTCGTCGAAGTGACCGTGGTAGTGCCCGTGGAACAGGACGACGACGTCGCGGCCGGTGACGGCGCGCGCGAGGCGGATCGCCTCGGTGTTGGCCTGCGTGGCCGAGAGCGTGAACTGCCAATGCGTCTGCGTCGGGTACCGGCGTGCGAGCTCCTCGGCGACGGCGATCGAGTCCTCGGTGGGGAGGAGGAACTGCGTCGAAAGGCTCACCTGCTCGGTGACGGCCTTCACGATCGCCGGATTGGCGTGGCCGCCGAACATCGCCATGTCGCTCGCGTTCGTGTCGACGTAGGTGAAGCCGTCGACGTCGGTGAAGCCGGGGCCGTCGCCGGACGCGACGTAGATCGGCTGGTCGTTGTCGGACGCCATCCAGGCCATGGGCGTGCCGTTGGGCATGTGCGCGCGGGCGCGCTCGATCAGCGCGAGGGTTCGCGGCCGGCCGCCCCGGAACCGAGCGAGCTCCTCGGCATGGAGGCGCCCGATCCGCTCGCGGTCGAGGTCGCCCTGGGCGGTCACCCGAGGAGTCTCACACAGCGCGTGCGACGGCCGCCAGGTGGGCTCCGCCTGCGACGATGATCCGGCGTGCTGGAACGTGTCGGTGGCACGTCCTATCGTCGCGAGCGTGACTTCCCCCGAGGAGCGGCGATGAGCGACGCCTTGTGGATCGGCCTCGCCGCGTCGGCGATGGGCGCGCTGGTCGGCGTCGCGCTCGTCACCCTCCGCAGGACGTCTCGCGGCGCGGCGGCGGAGCCGCCGCCCTCGACCGCGGCGCTCGAGGCGAAGCTCGAGCTCCAAGCCGCCGAGATGCGCCGGCTCGCCGACGCCGCCGCCACGCGCGACCTCACCGCCGAGCAGCTGCGCGAAGGACTCGACGGGGCGCGCCGGGCGCTCGACGAGCTCCGCGTCCGCGAACAGGAGCGACGGGTCCACGACGACGAACACCGGCAGGTCGTCCGCCGGCTCGCGACCGTCCTCGCGGGCGGCGCATCGAAGGGCCGCGCCGGCGAGCACGTGCTCCGCGAGCACCTGTCCGGACTGCCGCCGACGATGCTGGTGCACGACTTCCGCGTCGGCGGCAAGGTGGTCGAGTTCGGGCTCCTGCTGCCCGACGGGCGCCGGCTCCCGATCGATTCGAAATGGACGGCGCTGGCCGAGCTCGAGGCGCTCGACCGCGCGGCGGACCCCACCGAGCGCGATGCCTGTGCCCGCGCGGTCGAAAAGGCCGTCGTGCTGCGCGCGCGCGAGGTCGCGCAGTACCTCGATCCGTCGGTCACGGCTCCCATCGCCGTGGCCGCGATCCCCGACGCCGCGTACGGCGTTCTCAAGCGAGCGCACGCCGACGCCTACGCGAAGGGCGTCGTGATCGTGCCGTACGCCTCCGCGCTTCCGATCGTGCTCTTCCTCTATTCGCTCGTGCAGCGCTACGGCGATGCCGCCGACGTGCAGGCGAGCCTCGCCGAGATCGGCGGCGTCCTCGACTCGATGGAAGCCGTCGTCGAGAACCGCTTCGCGAAGGCCGCGACGATGCTCGCGAACGGCACCGACGAGTTCCGCTCGCAGCTCGGCAAGGCCCGCGGCTCGATCGCCCGCGCCCGTTCCGGGGTCGACGATCTCGACGCCGACCCGTCGCCCGACGACGACGGCGTCCTCTCCATCGTGCGCTAGCGCCGTCGCACCCTCCACCTCTGCACGGTCCCGCCGCGCGGGGGACGCCTTCGGTCGGATGACGGTTCTACCCGGACCCTGCATAATCATGCAGTCATGGCTGGCGACGGAACGACGCGGGCGGCGGTGCTGGGCGCTTCCGGATACACCGGGGGCGAGCTCGTCCGACTCCTCGCGGCCCATCCGACGATCGAGGTGACGTTCGTGGGGGCGCGGGATCGCGCCGGGGCGCTCCTCGGGGAGGCGCATCCCCACCTCGCCGCGCTGCCGCAAGGCGCCGCTCGGCTGGAACCGGTCGACGTCGGCGCGATCGCCGACGCCGCCGACCTCGTGTTCTCGGCGCTGCCGCACGGCGCGAGCGCCGAGGTCGTGCCGGGGCTCCTCGACGCCGGGCTCCGGGTCGTGGACCTCGCGGGCGACTTCCGGCTCGGCGCCGACGCGTATCCCGAGTGGTACGGCTGGGAGCATCCGGCGCCCGAGCGGTTGGACAAGGCCGTGTACGGCCTCCCGGAGCTCTTCGGCGACCGGATCGCCGGCGCCGAGCTCGTCGCGAACCCCGGGTGCTACCCGACCCCCGTGATCCTCGGGCTCGTGCCGCTGCTGCGCGCCGGGCTCGTCGAGGCGGGTCCCGTCCGCGTCGACGGCAAGACCGGTCTGTCGGGCGCGGGCAAGGCGGCGAACGCCTCCACGATCTTCACGGCGACGGAGGACTCCGTCCGGCCGTACCGGGCGCCGCGGCACCAGCACACCCCCGAGATGGAGCGCGGGATCGAGCTCGGCGCCGGCGTGTCGGTTCCGGTGCTGTTCGTTCCGCACCTCGTGCCGACCGTCCGCGGCGTCGTGACGACCGCGTACGCGACGCTCGCCGGCGCCGCCACGACCGGTTCGCTCACCGAGTGCCTCGTCGAGGCGTACGGCGGTCGGCCCTTCGTCCGCGTGCTCGCTCCGGGCGCGATGGCCGACTCGAAGCGGACGCGCGGAACGAACGTCGTCGAGCTGCAGGCGATCGCGGATCCGCGCTCGGGGACCGTCGTCGTCGTCGGAGCGGTCGACAACCTGGTGAAGGGGGCCGCGGGGCAGGCGATCCAGAACGCGAACCTCGTGCTCGGGCTGCCGGAGGGGATCGGGCTTCCGACGCTGGCGGTGTACCCGTGAGCGCCGGCACGGGCGTCACCTACCCGCGGGGGTTCCGGGCGGCGGGGATCGCGGCCGGGTTCAAGCCGAGCGGGAAGCCGGACCTCGCGCTGCTGCTCGCCGACGGGGCCGGCGCGACCACGGCCGGGCTCTTCACGACGAACCACGTCGCGGCGGCGCCGGTGGTCGTCGGACGATCGCGCCTCGCCGCGTCCGGAGGAACGGTGCGTGCGGTCGTCGTCAACAGCGGCCAGGCGAACGCTGCGACGGGGGAGCGAGGCGTCGCGGACGCCGAGACGACGACGGCGGCGCTCGCGGCGCTGCTCGGCACGACGACCGACGAGATCCTGCCGTGCTCGACCGGCGTGATCGGCGAGCCGTTGCACGTCGACGTCTTCGTCGGCGCGCTGCCGGCGCTCGTCGACGCCGCGTCGGCGGACGGCGGTGACGGGTTCGCCCGTGCGATCATGACGACCGACACGGTGCCGAAGTGCGCGACGGCCGATGCCGGACCGTTCCGCGTCGGAGGCGCCGCCAAGGGTGTGGGGATGATCGCGCCGAGCCTCGCCACGATGCTCGCGTTCGTGACGACCGACGCGGCCGTCTCGCCGGCGGACCTCGACGCGCTCGCGCGCGGCGTGCTCGGGCCGGCGTTCGAGGCGATCAGCGTCGACGGATGCTCGAGCACGAACGACACGGTGCTGCTGCTGGCGAGCGGCGCTGCGGGAGCCGAGCCGACAGCGCCGGGCTCGACCTCGTGGGCGGCGCTCGAGGGCGCCGTCGCGTCGGTCGCCGACGATCTCGCCCGTCAGCTGGTCGCCGACGGGGAGGGCGTGACGCACGTCCTGGTGATCGACGTCGAGGGCGCGCCGAACGACGGCGACGCGAGGCAGGTCGCCAGGGCGATCGCCGACTCGCCGCTCGTGAAGACGGCGGCGTTCGGCGCAGACCCGAACCCGGGTCGCGTCCTCCAAGCCGTGGGGTCTGCGGGCGTCGACGTGGACCCGGCGGCGATCGACGTCTGGATCGGCGACGTGGCCGTCGCGTCGGGCGGCGTGATCCCGCCCGCGTACTTCGACGTCGGGGGCGACCTCCGCGTCCGCGCGGCCGAGGCGATGGCCGGGCTCGAGATCGTGCTCCGCGTGCGGGTCGGCGACGGCTCCGGCCGGTCGCGGATGCTCGGCGGCGACCTGTCCTACGAGTACGTCCGGATCAACGGGGAGTACACGACGTGAACGCTTCGACGCCCGGGATCCCGCCGCAGATCCGCCAACGCACCGTGGCGAAGGCGCGCACGCTCCTCGAGGCGCTCCCGTTCATGCGGGCGCACCAGGGACGCACGATCGTCGTGAAGTACGGCGGCGCCGCGATGGACAAGGCCGGCCTCGCCGCCTCGTTCGCCGAGGACATCTCGCTCCTGCAGAGCGCGGGGATCCGGCCCGTCGTCGTGCACGGCGGCGGGCCGATGGTGACGGAGATGTCGGCGCGGCTCGGGATCGAGACGACCTTCGTCGACGGGCTCCGCGTGACCGACGCCGCCACGCTCGACGTCGCGACGATGGTGCTCGCCGGGAAGCTCAACACCGAGGTCGTCGGGACGCTCGTCGCCGGCGGCGTGAGCGCCGTCGGGCTCTCGGGGGTCGACGGGCGACTGCTGCTCGCCCAGAAGCAGTCCGGCCCCGACCTCGGGTTCGTCGGCGAGGTCGTGCACGTGCGCGTCGACGTGCTCGACACGTTGCTTGCGCGCGGCTTCGTGCCGGTCGTCGCATCCATCGCGGTCGACGAGACGGGCCAGGCGTACAACGTGAACGCCGACGTCGTCGCCGCCGAACTGTCGATCGCCCTCGCGGCGCAGAAGCTCGTCTACGTGAACGACGTGCCAGGGCTGATCGGGCCGTCGGGGGACCTCCTGTCGGAGCTCTCCACGTCACAGGCCGACGACCTCCTCGCACGCGACGGCGTGATCGATGGCGGGATGATCCCGAAGATGGAGAGCGCCGTCCGCGCGGTGCGGGCCGGCGTCGAGCGGGTGCACCTGATCGACGGCCGCGTGGAACACGCGGTCGTGCTCGAGCTCTTCACCCCCGAGGGCATCGGAACGATGCTCGTCCCCGACACCGCGCCCGCCGCGCCGCACGAGGTGCCGACCCCGTGACGCTGCCCGGCGAGTCGTGGGTGATGCCGACGTACGCGCGGTTCCCCGTGACGCTCGTGCGCGGCGAGGGTGTCTGGGTGTGGGACGACGAAGGACGCGAGTACCTCGACCTCGTCGGCGGCCTCGGCTCGCTGTCGCTCGGACACGCGCATCCGCGGTGGATCGAGGCGGTCGAGCGCGCCGCGCGCGGGATCGGGCTCACGTCGAACCTCTTCGCGACGCCTCCGCAGGCCGAGCTCGCCGAGCGCCTCGCGGCGCTGCTGCCGGTGCCCGACGCGAGGACGTTCTTCTGCAACTCGGGTGCCGAGGCGAACGAAGCCGCGCTCAAGCTGATCCGCAAGCACGGCCTCGCGCGTGGCAAGCTCGCGGTCGTCGTGCTGGACGGTTCGTTCCACGGACGGACCGTCGCGGCGCTCGCGGCGACCGGCCAGCCGGAGAAGCGTGCGGCGTTCGAGCCGCTCGTGGACTGGTTCCGGTTCGTCCCGGCCGGCGACGGCGAGGCGCTCGCCGAGGTGATGGCAGCCGGCGACGTCGCCGCCGTCTTCCTCGAGCCGGTGCTCGGCGAGGGCGGCGTGATCCCGCTCGACGACGCCTACCTGCGTGAGGTGCGCCGGCTCTGCGATGCGCACGACGCGCTGTTCGCCGTTGACGAGGTGCAGAGCGGGACCGGTCGCTGCGGCGACTGGCTCGCCGTGTCTCGCGCCGGCCTCGCCCCGGACGTCGTCACGCTCGCGAAGGCGCTCGGCGGTGGACTTCTTATCGGAGCGCTCGTCGCGCGGGCCGACGTTTCGTTCGTACCCGGCGATCACGCGTCGACCTTCGGTGGCGGGCCGGTGCCGTGCGCGGCGGCGCTGGCCGTGCTCGCGACGATCGAGGAGGAGGAGCTCCTCGCGAACGTCGCCGGCACCGGAGCGCTCCTCCGGGCCGAGGTCGCGCGCCTCGCGCCGTCCGGCACGATCGCGGACGTCCGCGGGCGAGGCTTCCTCTGCGGCTTCGAGCTCGCCGACGAGCTCGCGGTCGGTGACGTGCTCGCAGCGCTCCGCGACCGCGGCGTGCTCGCGTCGAGCGCAGGCGCTGGGGCTGTGCGCTTCACGCCGCCGTTCGTCTTCGGGGCCGAGCGCGTCGACGTCGTCGCGAAGACGTTCGCGGAGGCGCTCGGCGAGGTGGCGTCGTGAGCCGGTCGTTCGGCGCCACGAAAGCGAAGCGTCAACAGGCGATCCTGCAGCTCGTCGCCCGCGAGCACCTGTCGAGCCAGGAGGAGATCCGTGCGAGGCTCGTCGCCTTCGGGATCGAAGCGACCCAGTCCACGATCTCGCGCGACGTCGAGGAGCTCGGGCTCGCCCGCGTGCACGACGCCGGCGGCGTCCGCTACGTGGCGCCCGGCGAGTCGGGCTCGTACGGGCCGATGGCGCTGCTCCGGCACCTGCTCGACGAGTTCGCGCTCGCGTTCGTCCGGAGCGAGGGCGGGCTCGTCGTGCGGACCTCGCCCGGGGCCGCGGCGGCGCTCGCCGAGGGCGTCGACCGCGCGGGGCTCCCACAGGTCGCCGGCACGATCGCCGGCGACAACACGATCTTGATCCTCGGCCGCGAAGGCGTCGACGCGCAGGCGCTCGAGCGATCGCTCACCGAGCTGATGGAGGCATCCGCATGACCGAACAGAAGGCCGTCCTGGCGTACAGCGGAGGGCTCGACACCTCCGTCACGATCCACTGGCTCGGCGATCAGGGGTACGAGGTCCACGCCGTGGCCGTCGACGTCGGACAGCACGAGGACTTCGGCGAGATCGTCGGGCGCGGCGAGCGCGCCGGCGCCGCGAGCGTCCGTGTCGTGGATGCGGTCGACCGGTTCGCGGCGGACTACCTCACCCGCGCGATCAAGACGAACGCGCTGTACGAAGGGAAGTACCCGATGGTGTCGGGCCTCGCGCGCCCGTGCATCGTCGAGGAGGTCGTGCAGGTGGCGCGCGAGGTCGGCGCCGACACCGTCGCCCACGGCTGCACCGGCAAGGGGAACGACCAGGTGCGGTTCGAGGTCGGCTTCGGGGTGCTCGCGCCCGACCTGAAGGTGCTTGCGCCGATCCGCGACGCGCACATCCCCCGCGACAAGGCGATCGCGCTCGCGGAGGAATGGGGGATCCCCGTCTCCGACGTCGCGACGAAGTACTCGATCGACGAGAACCTCTGGGGACGGACCGCGGAATGCGGGCCCCTCGAGGACCCGTGGATCGCGCCACCGGAGGACGCGTTCGACCGGACCGCCGCACCGGCCGATCGCCCCGGCGAGCCGACCGAGGTGGTGGTGTCGTTCGAGCGGGGGCTGCCCGTGGCGTTCGACGGCGTCGCGTTCACGTTGCCCGAGGCGATCCGCGCGCTCGACGAGCTCGGCGGCCGCTACGGCTTCGGGCGCGTCGACATGATCGAGAACCGCCGCGTCGGCATCAAGAGCCGCGAGCTGTACGAGGTTCCGGGGGCGCTCGCGATCGTCCTCGCCCATCAGGCGCTCGAGGACGTCACGCTCGAGCGCGACGTCGCGCACGCCAAGCCGCCGTTGGAGCAGCGCTGGGCCGACCTCGTGTACGACGGGCAGTGGTTCAGCCCGCTGCGTGAGGCGATCGACGCGTTCGTCGACGCGACGCAGTCCCACGTGACGGGCGATGTCCGACTCCGGTTCGAGCCCGGATCCTGCACGGTGGTCGGGCGCCGGTCGCCGCACTCCCTCTACGACCTGTCGCTCGCGACGTACGGGAGCGACGACGCGTTCGACCAGTCGCACGCCGCCGGCTACCTGCGGCTGTACGGTCTCCCGTTGAAGGTGTGGTCGGCGAAGCAGCGTCCGAGCCGGTGACCCGCGAGGGTGTGACCGAGGGCGAGGGTGTGACCGAGGGCGCCGATGAAGGCGGGCAACTCTGGGCCGGCCGGTTCTCGAAGCCGCCGGCGGCGGCGGCCCACGCGCTCGGCCGGTCGCTCCACTTCGACGTGCGACTCGGCCCGTACGACATCGAGGCGTCGATCGCCCACGTGGGAGCGTTGCGCAGCGCCGGGCTCGTGGACGATGACGACGCCGCGACGCTCGAGCGGACGCTCCGCGAGATCGGTGACGAGATCGCGGCGGGAACGTTCGTCTTCGACGATCGCGACGAGGACGTGCATTCCGCGGTCGAGCGAGCGCTGACGCACCGGCTGGGCGAGCTCGGCGCCCGGCTCCACGCGGGTCGCTCGCGGAACGACCTCGTCGTCGCCGACGTGCGGCTGTGGCTGCTCGACGCCGGTGAGGCGATCACGGGATCGACGACAGCGCTGATCCGCACGCTGATCGTCCGTGCTCGCGAGCATGCGAGCACGGTGATGCCCGGGACGACGCATGCCCGGGCGGCGCAGCCCGTCACGCTCGGGCATCACCTGCTCGCGCACGGATGGGCGCTCGCTCGAGACGTCGAGCGGACCGCGCAGTGGTCGCGACGGACGTCCGTGTCGCCGCTCGGCGCCGGCGCGCTCGGAACGTCCACGCTCGGCCTCGACCCCGACGCGACCGCCGAAGCGCTCGGGTTCGCCGGCGCGTTCCGGAACTCGCTCGACGCGGTCAGCGATCGAGATTCCGTACAGGAGTTCGTGTCCATCGCGGCGATCGAAGCGACGCACCTCTCACGGCTCGCGGCGGACGTCACGCGGTGGACCGATCCGGCCCTCGGCTGGGCGGAGCTCGACGAGGCCTACGCCACCGGATCGAGCATGATGCCGCAGAAGCGGAACCCGGACACGGCCGAGCTCGCTCGCGGCAAGGCCGCGCGGATCGCCGGTGATCTCGTCGCGCTGACGGGGCTGCTGCAAGGTCTGCCGCTCGGCTACCACCGCGATCTGCAGGAGGACAAGGAGCCCGCGTTCGACGCGGCGGACACCCTGATGCTGGTGCTTCCGGCGCTGGATGGATGCGTCGGGACGCTGACGTTCCACGTCGATGCCATGCGCGCCGCGTGCGCCGACGAGGGGCTGTACGCCACGGATCTCGCGGAGGCGCTCGTGAAGCGGGGGGTGCCGTTCCGTGAGGCGCATCGACGGACTGGGGAGCTGCTGAAGCGCGTCGCCGCCGAGCGGCGGTCCCTCCGCGACCTCACAGCTGCGGAGTGGGAGGCGTTCGGCGTGCTCGACGGTGCGGCGATGCTCGATCCCGACGCGGCGGTCGCGGCGCGGCGAGGCCGAGGTGGCCCGTCACCGGCGAGCGTCGTCGCGCAGGCCGACGCGCTCGACCGGCTCATCCGGAGTTGAGAGGACTCCGGGATCCGAGCGCGAGCCGGAGACGCCGCGGGGGAGGGGGCGCGTCCACATGCCGTCACGGAGTCGTGAACGTGTTGACAACGTCACTGGTGTGAGACGCACGATCGTCGCACCTGGGTGCGACCA